>CAUVMS010000049.1:0-18235 GCA_963552815.1 uncultured Actinomyces sp.
ACGAGGCCCGGAGGGCATCGCCAGGCCTCGCTCCGCCCTCCCCCTGCCCTCCGCTCCGCGGAGGAATCCCTGCTGGTCGCCCGTGCGCGGGCGGCACCCGGTGGCCCCGGAGAGTCAGCCCCAGCGGTTGCGCTCCGGGGCCACCGGCGTCCTCCCGAGGACCGGAAGCATGCCGGAAACAGACCGGCCGCTATCGTCGCGCCAGCACCGCACACCCACTCGGCGACAGGTCTGGGCCTCCTCCTGCGCTCCGCGCACCGCGGGCCACCCGGCGCCCGGGATCACACTGCGGTCGGCCCCGTGCCGCCACCGCCCACAGGAAGGGACAGCGCCATGGCACAATCCATGTCAGGTCCGACAGCACTGGTTGATGACCTTGAGGACGACGTCGCCGAGCCCGGGAACCTCATCTCCAGCCGGTGGCGGCCCCGCAGCCTGCGCACCACACCGTCGAGGGAGGACCGCGGCCTGCTCGGCCATCCCCGGGGCCTGCCGTGGATGCTCAACGTGGAGATGTGGGAGCGCTTCTCCTACTACGGGATGCGTGCCATCCTGCTGTACTTCATCACCGACACCGTGGCGGCCGGAGGCCTGGGCCTGAGCGCCAACTCCGGCCAGGTCATCCTGGCCTCCTACAGCGCGGCGGTCTACCTGCTGGCGATCCCCGGGGGCATCTTCGCCGACCGCGTCATCGGGCCCTGGCTGTCCACCCTCTACGGCGGAATCGTCATCATGGCCGGGCACATCTGCCTGTCCATCCCCGTGACGGCCACCTCCTGGCTCGGGATCGTCCTGGTGGCCGTGGGCACCGGCTTCATCAAGCCGAACCTGTCCACGATCGTCGGGGGCCTCTACGACGACGACGACATCCGCCGCGACGCCGGCTTCCAGCTGTTCTACATGTCCATCAACGTCGGCGCCTTCGCCTCTCCCCTCCTGACCGGCTGGCTGCGCGAGCACTACGGCTACCACGCCGGATTCTCCTCGGCCGCCGTCGGCATGGCCTTCGCCCTGGCCGCCTTCATCTACGGCCGACACAAGCTCTCGGCCTTCGCCTTCACCGTGCCCAGCCCCATTCTCCCCGCGGAGCGCCGACAACTGCTCCTGGGATCCCTCGGGGTCCTCGTCGCCATCGGCGTCGTCGTTGCTGTCCTCCAGGTGCTCACCGGCAACCTGGTCACCACCGTCGCCACGGCGGGTCTGCTCATCCCGGTCGGTGCGGCCGTGGCCTACTTCGTGGTCATGTTCCGTTCACCCAAGGTCACGGCCCGCGAGCGCACCCACCTGCGCGCCTACATCCCCCTGTGGGTCGGCGCGGTCCTGTTCTTCATGATCACAGAGCAGGCCGCCGGGAAGATGGCCACCTTCGCGGAGTCCAACACGGATCTGCGGCTGCCCTTCTTCGGCTGGTCGACCACCGCGGAGGCCTATCAGTCGGTCAATCCCGCGGTGATCGTCCTGCTGGCCCCGCTGGTCGGCATGTTCTTCACCCGTCGGGCCGGCAGGTTCCCCACCACCATCATGAAGTTCACCATCGCGGTGCTCATCGTCGGGCTCTCGGCACTCATGCTGGGTTACGGATTCCAGATCTGGCCGGGCGGGCAGGACCTGTCACCCTGGTGGTTCCTGGTGCTGGTCTACGTCATCCAGACCGTCGCCGAGCTCTTCCTGACCCCCGTCGGCCTGGCCACGGCAACCACCTTGGCACCCAAGAGCTTCGCCTCCCAGGCGATGGGGCTGTGGTGGCTCAGCGTCGCCGCAGGCCAGGGTGTCGCCGGCTTCATCATCGCTCAGACCGAGCACCTCTCCGACGCCACCTACTACTACGGCCTGGGTGCGGCCACGCTCCTCATGGCCCTGGTGCTGTTCGCCGTCGCCCCGTGGACGCAGCGGCAGATGGCCGACGTTGAGACGGCCGCTGCCGAGTGAGCCATGGCTGACCAGCATCTCACCAGGTAGCTCCACCCCGCCTCGGCGGGTATCACCTGCCTACTTCTCCTCGCATTCCTCCCCGACCGGCCGCACGGTCGGAGTAAGGTACGCGGGTACCTGTGGTTCGTACTGGACACCGATGGT
The DNA here is from genome assembly GCA_963552815.1 of uncultured Actinomyces sp. GTDB lineage: Bacteria > Actinomycetota > Actinomycetes > Actinomycetales > Actinomycetaceae > Actinomyces. Next base: position 2,077 of record CAUVMS010000049.1, read on the forward strand.
CCGGTTGTACTCCTCACCCGACCACAGGAAGGGAGAGTCTCATGTCAACGACCCCGACTCCCGTCGAGGACGATCTCGGAACCGGCCGGATGATCACCAGCCGCTGGCGGCCCGCCACCCTGCGCATGACGCCGTCGAAGGAGGACCGCGGCCTGTTCGACCATCCCCGGGGCCTGCCGTGGATGCTCAACGTGGAGATGTGGGAACGCTTCTCCTACTACGGGATGCGCGCCATCCTGCTGTACTTCATCACCGACACCGTGGCGGCCGGAGGCCTGGGCCTGAGCGCCAACTCCGGCCAGGTCATCCTGGCCTCCTACAGCGCGGCGGTCTACCTGCTGGCGATCCCCGGGGGCATCTTCGCCGACCGCGTCATCGGGCCCTGGCTGTCCACCCTCTACGGCGGAATCGTCATCATGGCCGGGCACATCTGCCTGTCCATCCCCGTGACGGCCACCTCCTGGCTCGGGATCGTCCTGGTGGCCGTGGGCACCGGCTTCATCAAGCCGAACCTGTCCACGATCGTCGGGGGCCTCTACGACGACGACGACATCCGCCGCGACGCCGGCTTCCAGCTGTTCTACATGTCCATCAACGTCGGCGCCTTCGCCTCTCCCCTCCTGACCGGCTGGCTGCGCGAGCACTACGGCTACCACGCCGGATTCTCCTCGGCCGCCGTCGGCATGGGGGTGGCCCTGATCGCCTTCGTCTACGGCCGCCACAAGCTCTCGGCCTTCGCCTTCACCGTCCCCAACCCCATCCGCCCCGATGAGCGCAAGAGGTTCGTACTCGTATCGGTACTGACCGTGGCGGGGGCAGTAGTGCTTGTCGCGGCTCTCAGCAGCCTGACCGGAAGCCTGCTGGACGCCATCTCCACCACCATGCTCATCATTCCGGCCGGTGCGGCGTTGGGCTACTTCGCGCTCATGTTCCGATCGCCCAGGGTCACGGCCCGCGAGCGCACCCACCTGCGCGCCTACATCCCCCTGTGGATCGGCGCGGTCCTGTTCTTCATGATCTCCGAGCAGGCGGCCGGCAAGATGGCCACCTTCGCCAAGGACCACACCGACGGTCGTATCCCGGCGATCGGATGGGTCGTCACCCCGGAGACCTATCAGTCCATCAACCCTGCCACGATCGTCATCCTGGCCCCGTTCATCGGCTGGCTCTTCACCCGGTGGGCAGGCAGGTTCCCCTCCACCATCATGAAGTTCGCGATCTCGGTGCTCACCATCGGCACATCGGCCTTCATCCTGGGCTACGGCTTCCAGACCTGGACCGGCGGCGCGAAGCTGGCCCCCTGGTGGTTCCTGGCCACGGTCTTCATCATCCAGACCGTCGCCGAGCTCTTCCTGTCCCCGGTGGGACTGTCCACGACGTCGGCGCTGGCGCCCAAGAACTTCGCCTCCCAGACGATGAGCCTGTGGCTGCTGACGACGGCCACCGGCCAAGGACTCGCCGGCTTCATCATCTCCAGAACGGAGAACGTCCCGAACTCCACCTACTACTACGGCCTGGGCGCCGTGACGGTCGCCGTGGCCATCATCCTGTTCGTCGTCGCCCCGTGGACGCAGCGGCAGATGGCCGACGTCGGAGTCACCACGCAGGACTAGACGCGGCTAGACCACCGCGAGCTCGTAGGTTAGGTCTCGGGTTCGTAGGGTAGAGGGTACGAACGCGACACCTACCCTACGGACGCGAGCCTCGGGCTGCCTCCGGCGGGCCGATGGGGCGCCGATGGAGAAGGGGACCGTTATGAGGAGCTACGCCTCCGGTGAGGAGCTCATCGCCGAGATCCGCAAACGCGCCGACCTGTTCATCGTCGAGTTCGACGACGTCACCGAGGCGGACCGGGACACGCTCAAGGACGGCGTGGACCGCACGCCGGTACAGATGCTCGCCTACCAGCTGGGGTGGATGGACCTGCTGCTGGGCTGGGAACGAGACGAGCAAGCCGGGCGCGAGGTGGTCATGCCCGCGCCCGGCTACCGGTGGAACCAGCTCGGCGGTCTGTGCAGCACCTTCGACGATCAGTGGCGCGATGCCTCGATACCCCGGCTTCGGGAGGCCTTTCGGGACAAGGTCGACGGCGTCGTCGCCCTCGTGGCGTCGCTGAGTCAGGACGAGCTCTTCACCTCCGGACAGCGGGCGTGGGCCTCCTCGACGCCGTCGGCCTGGCCGGTGGCCAAGTGGGTCCACATCAACACGGTGGCGCCCTTCACCTCCTTCCGCACGAGGATCCGCTCCTGGAAGCGCCGCTGAGTGCCACCGAGCGCCACCGCGGGTAGGACACGATTCATGGGGGCCACCGACGTCTTCGGTGGCCCCCATGAGATCAGAGAGTACTCACGTCACTTGGAGGTGATCGCCTCGGCAAGCTCCTCAAAGCAGCTGACGTAGGCGTCGATCGCTTCATCCGTGTGGGTCACCGACAGCGTCCACTCCTCCTCGCGGCCCGGAGTCATGAAGATCCCCCGGTTCATGTTGAACAGCCAGGCGAGCTCGGACAGCTCCGCGTTCTGGTGCTCCTTGAAGGACTCGTAGTCGACGACCTTCTTGGGAGAGAAGGTGACGCACCCCTTGCCGCCCACGCCCACCGCGTAGCCCGGAAGGTTGTAGCGCTCCACGACCTCCGTGCAGCCCGCGAGAATGCGCTCGTTGAGGTGGTCGAGGTGGGCGTAGGCCTCCGGGGTGAGGACCTTCTCGAGGTTGGCCCGTACGGCGGCCATCGCCAGGGGGTTGCCGTTGTAGGTGCCCACTTGGTAGACCGTGTGGTCCTCCACCACGGACATGACCTCCTCGGTGCCGCCGATGGCGCCCGAGGGCAGACCGCCGCCGAGGGCCTTGGCCATGGTCACCATGTCAGGTGTCACTCCGAAGCGCTTCGTGGCGCCGCCCGGCCCGATGCACAGGCCGGTCTTGACCTCGTCGAAGATCAGCACGACGCCGTGGCGCCGGGTGATCTCGCGAACCTGCTCCAGGTAGCCCGGTTCAGGCAGCACGACACCCAGGTTCATCATGGCCGGCTCCATGATGACGCAGGCGGGTTTACGCCCCTCATCGGCCAGACGGATGATGCGGCGCTCCATGGCCTCGGCGTCGTTGAAGGGCACCGGCACCGTCATCCGGACGGTGGCGTCGGGGATGCCGCCTCCATAGGGCAGGGAGGCCAGGTTGTCCCGGTCGCCGATCTTGTCGTACTCGACGCCGATCGAGACCATGACGGTGTCGTGGTGCCCGTGGTAGGAGCCGAAGATCTTCATAACCGTGTCGCGACCGGTGTAGGCGCGTGCGATACGGATGGCGTCCATCGTGGACTCCGAGCCCGAGTTCGTGTAGCGCCACTTCGGCAGGCCCCACCTGTTCGAGAGGTTCTCCGCTACGACCAGGGCGTCCTCAGTCGGCGCGGCGAAGTGGGTACCCTTGCTGTACCGCTCCTGAATGGCCTCACCGATCACCGGGTGGGCGTGCCCCTGAAGCATCGATCCGAAGCCGTTGTGGAAGTCCCACATCTCGTTGCCGTCGACGTCCCAGACCTTCGGCCCCTGCCCGCGTTCGAGGTAAATGGGCCAGGGCTCGCGCAGCTGGTAGGAGGAGGCGACGCCGCCGGAAAGACTGTGTCTCGCGCGACTGTACATGTCGCCGGATCCCTTGGTCCGTTCATTGAGACGCTTCGACTCGATCTCCGTCAGCTCAGCGACTCGTTCCATGTTGATGCTCATTGCTCACTCCTTCGTGGTCCGGCCTGGCGTCCACATGTCATGTACTTGATTACCGGTGCATCGATCAGAGTATTCGTCGATGCGATGGCAAGGTGATTCCTCGTAGCTCCTTCCACCGGCCTGGCGCGGAGGGAGCTGTTCTCGTATGCGGTGCATGTTTGCTCCGGTTCACCGGCACTCACGAAGCAACACCGAGCGCGGCAGCCACGCCGCCCTCAGTCAGTCGCCGTCTTCGTCTCATCGGTGACAGCGTCGGATCGTGCGATCACCTCCCCACGGAAGAAGGCCGGTGCTCGGACGTACTGCACAAGCATCACTACCACACCCAAGAGAATGAGGACGAGGGTGAGGATGAAGACGAGACCGACGCCGAAGACCTGTGAGCCCGATCCATAGCTCGGATCGAGGGAGTCCTTCAGGGTCAAGCCGAGTAGCGAGAAGAGGGTGAGGCCTCCCAGCCCCGGCGCCACCAGCGTGAAGAAGAAGGACCTCACCGAGCGGAACCATTGCCCTCGGAAGTACCACACCGCGGCGAAGGCGGTGAGCCCGTAGTAGAAGGCGATCATGGCCCCCAGGGTCTGGACCGTGTCCCACAGGACGGTCGTGGACACGAAGCGCAGCAGCGTGTAGAACGTTGAGGCGGCAATCGCCGAGACGACTGTGGCATAACCGGGGGTGAGGAAGCGCGGAGAGATCTGGCCGAACTTCTCCGGCATTGCTCCGTAGTATCCCATCGACAGCAAGGTGCGGGCGGGAGAGACGAAGGTGGACTGCAAAGAGGCGGCCGACGAGGTCAGCACCGCCATCGACATGAGGATCGCGAACGGCCCCAGGACCGGCCTGGCCAAGGCGAAGAAGACATTGTCCTGGATCTCGGGGTTGCCCAGCCCTATCCCTTCCTTCCCCAGACCGGCGAACATCATGGAGCCGATCGTGACGAACATGTACACCGAGACAATGGTTATGACGGTGAGCACGGCAGCGCGCCCGGGGGTGGAGCCGGCGTCGTCCGTCTCCTCGTTGACCGTCAGAGACACGTCCCAGCCCCAGTAGATGAACAGGGACAGGGAGACGCCCGCCACAAAGGTTCGCAGCGAGTCAACGGCGAACGGATTGAGCCACTCGAGGCTGAAGGGCGTCGGATTGACGGCGGTCCCGGTGAAGTACCGGAAGATGGCCACCGCACCGAAGCCGAGGAACACCGTCAGCTGAAACCCCACCAACCAATACTGGAGCTTCTGGGTGGTCTGCATGTCGCGGTACGCGATCCAGGTCGCCAGCGTGATGAAGACCAGACAGGTGAGGGTATTGATCCACACGTTGTCGGTCAGATCCGCAATGGCGGGCCTGCGGACGATCTGCGCGATCAGCAGGTAGAAGAAGTCGACCGCGATGGCCGCGAGGTTCGATAGGACGACGACGGTCGCCACCACCAGCCCCCAACCGTTCATCCACCCGACCCACGGACCGAAGGCGCGGGTACTCCAGGTGAAGGAGGTACCCGAGTCGGGCATCGCCGCATTGAGCTCTCGGTACCCGAAGGCGACCAGGAGCATCGGGATGAACCCGACGAGGAAGATCGCCGGAACCTGCTTGCCGACTTCTGAGACGGTCGGCCCCAGTGCGCCGGTGAGGGTGTACGGGGGCGCGATGCAGGACACGCCGATGACGATGGCGCCGAGCAGACCGACGGAGCCCTCGGCCAGTCCCTTCCGCGACAGGCCACTCTCGGTGCCGGTGGTCTCCGTGCTCATGGTCCACCTCCGACGTCGGCCGCGGCCGCCGGGACAGCGACGAGCGGCACGGGCAGGACCCGCAGGATCTTGTTGGCATCCGGCCCCAGGAACAGGCGCCCGCTCTGGGCCAGGCGCGCCGACCCCAGGAAGGCCAGCTCATTCCTGTTCCACTCCATTGCCAGCACGGCGGCGCTCATGCCCTGGGCGCGGACGACCTGGACACGCTGGTCGTCCAGCCCCTTGAGATCCAGGCGCACCTCGGCGAGCAGGGCTTCAGTCCGCTCCTCGATCTCTGCGGTGTCCTGCGAGCCACCGGTCGCCACCGTGACGAGGCGCAACGGGACACCAGCCCTGTCGGCGAAGGTCCTGGCCGTGCTGAGCAGCCCCCTCCACCTGCCGGACTCCCCCAGCATGACCGTGATGCGCGAGAGCCCGTCGAGAGGGGCGTGCCTCATGCCGCGCGGAGACAGGGCGACCGGAACAGTCGAGGAGTTGAGCAGTGTCTGCCCCACGGAACCGAGAGACACCCGCCCCATGACCCCGTGACGGCCTCCACCGGCCACGAGCAGGTCGGCCTGAAGCTCCTCGGCCGAGGCGATGATGCCCTCGGGGAACGAGAGGCTGTAGCGCAGGTACTTGCTCACCGGCACACGGGGCCGGCGCTCCTCGATGATCTCCGTCATCCAGTCGTCGACCTGCGTGGCGACGACGTCCTGGAATGCGTGATCGGTGACGTCGAGCAGATAGCGCCCCTCGCCGCCCTTGACGACGGTGACGAGATCGAGTGGGCACGAGAACGCTTCAGCGAGAGACACCCCCAGGTGATAGGAGTCTCGACCGCCGAGCGAGTTGGTGAAGGCCGTCAGAATACGCATGAGGATGACCTCCCGGTTCGCTTCCGGGGTGTCACAGGGCGCTCATGACGTGCTTGATACGCGTGTAGTCCTCCACGCCGTAGACAGAGAGGTCCTTGCCGTACCCGGACCGCTTGAATCCGCCGTGCGGCATCTCTGCGACGAGAGGGATGTGGGAGTTCACCCAGACGCAGCCGAAGTCCAGGTCCCTGCTGAATCGCAGGACACGCTGATGATCGGTCGTCCAGATGGACGAGGACAGTGCGTAGTCCACGCCGTTGGCCAGGGCCAGGGCCTCGTCATCGGAGGAGAACTCCTGAACGGTCAGGACCGGCCCGAAGACCTCCTGCTGCACGAGTGCGTCGTCCTGCTTGAGCCCCGAGATGATGGTGGGCGCGTAGTAGTACCCGGTCTCGCCGACGCGGTGCCCACCGGTCAGCAGGTTGGAGTGCGCGGGCCGCTCCTCGACGATCTTTTGCACGGAGGCGAAGTGGCGCGCATTGTTCAGAGGGCCGTAGAACGCCTCCTCCTCGGGAATCGGACCGGTTCGCAGGGACTCGGCGTGACGCACCAGCGCATCGGTGAACTCTTTCGCGACCGAGGACTCAACCAGGACCCGGGTGGCGGCGGTGCAGTCCTGCCCGGAGTTGAACAGCCCTGCGGCGGCGATGCCCTCGGCGGTCGCCTCGATGTCAGCATCGGCGAAGACGACGGCGGGGGCCTTGCCTCCGAGCTCCAGGTGAACGCGGGTCACGTTGCGGGACGCCTGTTCGGCGAGATCCGCGCCTGCGCGCACCGATCCCGTGAGCGCGACCAGCCCGGGCACCGGGTGAGAGCTCAGGAGGCGCCCGGTCTCACCGGTGCCGAGCACCAGGTTGAAGACCCCGGGCGGGAAGATCTCACCGGCGATCTCGGCGAAGACGACGGCGCTCTCGGGCGTGTTGACGCTGGGCTTGAGCACCACCGTGTTGCCTGCGGCCAGAGCGGGTCCGACCTTCCACAGGAGCATCATGAGGGGGTAGTTCCACGGGACGATCTGACCGACGACGCCTATGGGCTCGCGGCGAAGCTGCGAGTTCAGGCCCTCGGCGTACTCGCCCGAGGCGACACCCGACTGGAGGCGGGCGGCTCCGGCGAAGAACCGCAACTGGGAGGCGCCTGTGAGCACTTCCTCCGATCGGATCATCTCGGCGAGCTGACCGGTGTTGCGGCGCTGGGCCTCGACGAGGCGGTCGGCATTGGCCTCCAAGGCGTCGGCGAGCCGGAGCAGGAGCATCTGGCGTTCCGCCGGCGTTGTCAGTCGCCAGCTCTCGAAGGCCTTGAGGGCGGCGTCGTAGGCGGCGTCGACGTCAGCGGAGCCTGAGACCGGGCACTGTGCGACGACTTGTTCCGTCCGAGGATCCACGACCTCGACCGCGGTATCCGTGGTTGCCGGAACAAATCTTCCGTTGATGAAATTCTGGAGGAGAGGAAGGCTCATGTGAATCACTCTGCTTCTTGGCTTTGGCGGGACGTCGGTGTCGAGCTGAGAGGTGTCGAGAGTCGAAAAAGTGAGACGGCTCAGGCCTCTGCTGCCCAAGCTCACACAGGACCCATGTCGGCCACATCGCCGCTGGCACCCGAGGTGCCACACGCACTGCGGACACAATGCGGGCTAAGGTCCTACGTGACGGCAACATGGTAAACACACACAGTCAAGTATGTCGAACATCACGTTCCACACCCCGGAGAACCGCGCCAACACAAGGAAAAGCCGCCCGCATGCGAGGCGACGAACCGTCACTTCTTCAAAAAATATGACGCAATCCACAAATTGGCCCGCTGTTCGGCGTCCTCGATGTCGACGCCGAGCGCCCGGCGCAGGCGCACAAGGCGCGCGGAGACCGAGTTGCGATGCACCCCCAGACGCTCGGCGATGCGCTGAACCGCACCTGCCTCGCTGAGGTAGATCTCCAGCAGCTCGAGCAGCTCGGGCTGCTCAGCGACGCCCTCGAGGCGAGCACGGGCGAAGGCACGGGCCCTGTCCTCGTCAAGGAGGTCCGTGACCGACGGCAGACCCGAGTCCTCCCAGCGCACCGCCTGCCCAACCTGCCGAGCACCGGTGCAGACGGACAGCGCCTGCTGTGCGGCCCGCGGCAGGTCGGCGATGCCGGCAGAGCCGCTGACCCCGATCCGCATCCGCTCCGTCCACGGCGTGACATGGTCGTCCTCGAGAAGCGCGGGAACGCGCTCAGCCTCCCCGAGGACCGTCAGGCGGGTCCCGTCCCGGTCCGTGCGCCACACAAGCCCCTCCCCCACCGGAGCCCCCCGTCTCTCGACGAGCAGCCGGGCCAGCGCCGAGGAGAGTCCGGCAACCGCGGCACCGCCGCCCTCAAGGCAGATCACGCGCCACTGATGACGGCCGCCGGTACCGGTCGTCGACCGCCGCGCCGGAGACGGGAGGCGTTCGCGGACGAGATCCTGGGCCTGGTCGGCCAGGGCCAGCCCCTGCACGACCTCGCCCGCCAGGAGATGCTCGGCAGCCGCTCCCACGAGATGGAGGAGCCATCCGGTGAATGCCTTGGAGGACTCGGCGATGAGATTCAGGAACGACCAGGCCAGATCGACCCCCAGAGTCTGGGCGCGCGTGAGCGTCTCCCGATGAACGGTCGTCAGGTAGCTCTCGGGCTCGCCGGTGATGCCGACCGGGCGAACGACCAACCGCATCTCACCGAGCTCCACCGCTCCGGCTCCTCGCATCCCTACCGGACGGATCCTGTCGATGCACTCGGCAACCTCGTCGTCGACTCCCGGAGCCGCTGGACCGAAGGGGCCGACCATCGTGCGTCCTGTGGCGTCCCTCAGGGACACCTCCCCCCGGAGGATCGAGGCCAGGGCGCGCATGATCGCGCTCTGGTTGTCCTTGGCGGCCGCGCGCGTCAGCTGCTGCAGGACCAGGGTCTCCTCATTACCCGCCCCCTCGGTACCGCCATCGGGCCCGGTCGCCTGAAGCATGGCCCCCACCTCACGGCTGATGGAGGCGAAGGATGCCTCGAGGGGGACCTCGAGGAGATTGAGCCGCCCGATCCGGCAGGCCTCGCGCAGGGCCTCGGGCACGACGTCGAAGACGATGCCGGTTCCCAGTCCGAGCGCGGCGACTCCCACCTCGACCAGTGAGGCCACGTACTCCCGCCACGTGTCCGCCTCGGCGTCCGCCATGACGAGGCCTGTCGTGAGAACGAGCTCACCGCCCTCAAGGTAGGACGCCGGCTGGAGGAGCTCGGTCGCGACGACCCATGTGACCGCCGCGCCCGGTGTGGGCAGGAGCACCGCGCGAACCCCCAGGTCCGCCCGATCCATGAGATCCGACACCATCAGCATGCCTGGATTCAAACACTCTTCTATGCATCATGCACAGGATTCATGACATTTTGTGCATTACGCCTAGGTGCTCGGCCCCAAGGGCGGGCATAACCTGAGGTGGAACTCAAAGCCGAGCACGTTTCTACGACATCGCCGGAGCGCTCTGTTCCGCTGCAGATCTCCGCCCCGTCACAGCAGATCTCCACCCCGTCTCAACACACTGTGAGGTCCACATGGCAACGCTGCCCCAGACCCTTCATCTCGCCACTCCTCTGCCCGGCCCCGAGGCCCGCGCCCTCGACGAACGCGCTGGTGCCGCGCTCCCGCGCGCCCTGACCGCCGCCATGCCGACATTCGCACGGAGCACGGACCGCGGTGTCCTGGAGGACGTGGACGGCAACCGTCTCATCGACTTCGGATCAGGCATCGCGGTCACGACCGTGGGAGGCGCGGCGGCGCCCGTCGTCGCTGCGATCCAGGAGCAGGCCGAGAACCTGACGCACACCTCCTTCGCCGTCACAAGGTACGCCGGATACGTCGAGGTCGCCGAGCGCCTGAACGCCCTGACCCCGGGCAGCTTCCCGAAGAAGACCGCGCTGTTCAACTCCGGGGCGGAGGCCGTCGAGAACGCCATCAAGCTCGCCCGCAAGCACACCGGCCGCCAGGCCGTCGTCTGCTTCGACCACGCCTTCCACGGACGCACGTCCCTGACCATGGGACTGACCGCCAAGGTCGCCCCCTACAAGGGCGGCTTCGGTCCCTTCTCCCCAGAGCTCTACCGGGTCCCCGGCTCCTACCCGTACCGCGACGGGCTGGACGGCGAGGCCGCCGCCGCCCGCACGATCGATCAGATCGAGAAGCAGGTGGGGGCGTCCTTCGTCGCCGCCGTCATCATCGAACCCGTTCAGGGCGAAGGCGGGTTCATCGTCCCGGCACCCGGCTTTCTCACCGCGCTCCGGCGCTGGTGCCATGACAACGGCGTGGTCTTCATCGCCGACGAGATCCAATCGGGAATCGCCCGCACCGGGGCATGGTTCGCCTGCGACCACGAGGGAGTCGTCCCCGACCTGGTGACGACCGCCAAGGGCCTGGCCGGGGGCATGCCGTTGTCAGCGGTCACCGGTTCAGCCGAGATCATGGACTCCGCCGGACCGGGCGCCCTCGGCGGCACCTACTGCGGCAACCCCCTGGCCTGCGCCGCCGCCCTGGCGACACTGGACATGATCGAGGAGCACGATCTGCTTGACCGGGCCCGCACGATTGGTGAGACCGGCATCCGCATGATGGAGCGGTGGAAGGCGGAGGACCCGCGCATCGGCGATGTCCGGGGCAAGGGCGCCATGATGGCTCTCGAGCTCGTCGACCCCGTCTCGCAGGAGCCCGACGCGGCACTGACCGCCGCCGTCGCGCAGGCCGCACGCTCACGCGGTCTGATACTGCTCACCTGCGGCACCTACGGCAATGTCATCCGCCTGCTGCCGCCGCTCACCATTCCGGACGAGCTGTTCACCGAGGGTATGGAGATCCTTGAGCAGGCGCTCCGAGCCCAACCCTGACCCCGTCTTCCGCCCACGCCGCAAGGCCGTACCGGCCTCGGATCACGACCCTCCACTCGACCAGCCCAGGAGATAGTTCAATGCCCTCGACTCACCATCCCCTCACCGACGCTCGGACGCAGCTCGCCGAGGCGATCCAGTTCCTCGGCTTTGACGAAGGAATGCGCCGCATGCTCGAAACCGCCCGTAAGGAGGTGACGGTCGCAATTCCGCTGCGACGCGACGACGGCACGATGGAGCTGCATATCGGGCACCGCGTCCAGCACAACATCTCTCGCGGCCCGGCGAAGGGAGGGATCCGTTACTCCCCCCACGTGGACCTCGACGAGGTGCGGGCGCTGGCCATGTGGATGACATGGAAGTGCGCTCTTCTCGATCTGCCGTACGGCGGTGCGAAGGGCGGGGTCCAGGTTGATCCGCAGGCCCACTCGGAAAGAGAGCTCGAGCGCCTGACCCGGCGCTACACCTCGGAGCTGATCCCGCTGATCGGGCCCGGCAAGGACATCCCCGCTCCCGATATGGGGACCGACGAGCAGACCATGGCCTGGATGATGGACACCTACTCGGTGGCCACGGGGCACACCGTGCTGGGGACCGTCACGGGCAAGCCCGTCAACCTCGGCGGATCACAGGGGCGGGCCGCAGCCACCTCCCGCGGCGTCGTCTACTCCGCTCTCAACGCGATGGAGAGCATCGGCCTGAATCCCTCGCAGTCCACCGCGGTCGTTCAGGGTTTCGGCAAGGTCGGTCGGGGCACCGCCCGCTTCCTCCATGAGGCGGGAGTGAAGATCCTGGCCGTGGCGGACGTCCACAGCACGATTCGCAACGACAAGGGCATCGACATCCCCGCGCTCGAGACCTTCGTGGACGAGACCGGCACCATCACCGGGTTCCCCGGTGCAGATCCGATCTCTCCGGCCGAGCTCTTCACAGTTCCCTGCGACGTGGTCGTTCCCGCGGCGATCGAGGGGGTCATCACCGAGCAGACTGCGCCGGCGGTCGATGCCAAGCTGGTCGTCGAGGGCGCCAACGGCCCGACGACGCCCGCGGCCGACGCGATCCTGGCGGACAAGGGGATCCTGGTCGTGCCGGATATTCTCGCCAACGCCGGCGGCGTCATCGTGTCCTACTTCGAGTGGGTGCAGGCCAACCAGTCCTACTGGTGGACCGAGAAGGAGGTCAATGAACGTCTCCGCACCAAGATGGACCGGGCCTGGAACGAGGTCACTGACTTCGCCCGGGAGCACGGGCTCTCGCTGCGCACTGCGGCGACGACAATGGCAGTCAAGCGCGTCGCCGAGGCGCACGTCTCCCGTGGCCTCTACCCGTGATGCGCGACAGGCGACAGGCGACACTCAGGGAGCATAACCATGGCTGACACAAGACCCAGCGCGACGGCCTCTGCGGCAGCTGGCACAGCGGCGACAGCGTACACGACCTTCGGAGCCAACCCGGCTCTGGCCGACTACCTGCACAGGATCCGCCCCGAGGAAGGGATTCTCCTGGGCGGGCGGATGATCGCCGCGTCCGGCGGGGGAACATTCGACGTCGTCGACCCCGCCAGCAACGCCGTGCTCGCACGCTGCACGGACGCGACTCCGGCGGACGCCGCGCGCGCCGTCGACGCCGCCTCCGAGGCGCTACCGGCATGGAGCGCCACCCCGCCCCGGCAACGCGCGGAGCTGCTGCGGACCCTGTTCAGCCTCATGGTGGAACAGGCCGAGGAGCTCGCGGTGCTCATCAGCGCTGAGAACGGCAAGGCGCTGGACGATGCCAGGGCGGAGGTCCTCTACGCAGCGGAGTTCTTCCGATGGTTCTCCGAGGAGGCGGTGCGCACCGAAGGCGATTTCGGCTCCTCCCCGGCGGGTGGGACTCGAACGATCGTCACTCACCGGCCGATCGGGGTGGTCGCCATGATCACCCCCTGGAACTTCCCCGCGGCGATGGGGACTCGCAAGATCGCCCCGGCCCTCGCCGCCGGGTGCACCGTGGTGCTCCGCCCGGCGTCCCTCACGCCTCTGACAGCGGTAGCACTGGGCCATCTGATCCTGCAGGCCGGCGTGCCCGCGGGCGTGGTGAACATCGTGCCCTCGAGCCGTTCCGCGGAGGTGTCGACGACGTGGCTCGAGGACCCCCGGGTCCGAGCCGTCTCCTTCACCGGCTCGACCCAGGTCGGTCGTCTGCTCATGAGGCAGGCGGCGGAGAAGGTCCTGGTGTCATCCATGGAGCTCGGGGGGAACGCGCCCTTCGTCGTGGCGGCCGACGCCGATATCGACGCCGCGGTGACGGGCGCCGTGCAGGCCAAGCTCAGAGGCGGTGGCGAGGCCTGCACCGCCGCCAACCGCTTCTACGTCCACCAGGACGTCGCCCAGGAGTTCACCGAGAAGTTCTCCGCTGTCGTCCGCGACCTGAGGGTCGGGCCGCCTCTGGCGGACGAGGCGAACCAGATCGGTCCCATGGTGACGACGCATGCCCGCGACGAGATCAACGCCCTGGTGGACAGGGCGGTGGCCGAGGGTGCCGTCGTGTACGCCGAGTCCTCCTGGCCCAAGGACTCTCCAGGGGCGTTCATGCCGGTGCGGGTCCTCACGAACGTCGCCCCCGACGCGGAGATCGTGCGCACCGAGATCTTCGGTCCCGTCGCCCCGATCGTCACGTGGGACGATGAGGACGAGCTGCTGACGTGGATCAACGACACGGACTACGGGCTGGCGGGCTACGTCTTCTCCCGCGACCTCGGGTGGGCGCTGCGCCTGGCCGAGCGTATGGAGGTCGGGATGGTCGGAGTCAACCGCGGGCTCGTGTCCGATCCCGCCGCCCCCTTCGGCGGCGTCAAGCAGTCCGGCATCGGGCGCGAGGGCGCACGCGAGGGGATCCGCGAGTTCCAGGAGACTCAGTACTACTCGGTCGCCTGGCCCTGACGGGCCCCGCCCGAACAGCGCGTGAGAGCTGCGATACCCTCCGGATCGAAGGAGCCTCAGGTCATCGCGAGTCACTGCGCTCGTGAGAGGGAGCCGACCCCGCCAATCAATGTCATCGGCATACGCGGTGCCCCGGGCCGAGAGCCCGGGGCACCAGCGCGTTGACGCTCAGGTCGTCAGTGGCTCAGGAGGCCTTGGGGTAGGCCTTCTGGACGGCGTCGAGCATCTCGAGGGCCGAGTAGTAGTCCAGCCGGAAGGACGAGGGCGGCATGTACTGCACCTTCCCGCCGGTCACCGGGGCCGCCGAGCTGAAGGTCTCGTTGCTGGTGACGGCGGTTTTCGTGGTCTCGTCGGCGGCGATGACCACCCAGTTGTCACCGGTCAGTCCCGCCTGGACGTTCTCGGGCGAGAGCTGGATGATGTCCTTGCGCTCACCCATGGACTGGTTGCCCTTGACGTTGTCGGGGACGGTGGCGATGGTGAAGCCCAGGTCCTTGAGGAGCTGGACCTGCGGGGCCTCCTCGGTGAAGGCGTTGGCGCCCTTGGTGCCGTCCCCGGGGACGGTGAAGACCGACGTCGACCCCTGCGGGACCGAGATGGCGCTCTTGGCCTTCTCCGCCTTGGTGGTGTAGTCCTTGATGACGGAGTCGGCCTTGGCCTGACGGCCGGTGGCCTGGCCAAGGGTCTTGGTCACGTCCTGCCAGGAGTGCGAGCCGTAGTCGATGACGAGGACCGGGACCTCGAGCTGGCGCAGGCTGTCGACGACGTTGACGGCCGAGTCCTGCCCGGTCTTGGACACGATGATGAGGTCGGGGTTGTCGCCCGCCACCGTCTGGGCCAGGTTGTCCTCGGTGCCGTCGATGGCCTTGACCCCCTTGTCGGAGGCCTGCTTGGACCACTGGGCGAAGAAGCCGTTGTCGTCGGTCTTGTCGTCCTTCTTCTTGGCCGGCGTTGAGGCGACCACCGGGGCGTCGATGGCCAGGAGCGAGCCGGTCAGCGTCACGGAGGTGGACACGATGCTCTTGGGCTCGGACTTGATCTCGACGTCGACGCCGTCGTCGCCCTTGATGGTGACCGGCCAGGTGGCCTCGGCGGAGGCTCCGGCCGAGGCTCCGGCCGAGGCGGCACCGGAGGCCCCCGCGGAGCCTGTGGTGGTTGAGGTGGATGTCGAGCTGGAGGAGCCGCAGGCCGCCAGGCCGGTGCTCAGCACCATGGCGACGACGGCGACAAGTCCCTGTCTCAAGCGGCGGGTGCGCCGCGTGGATGCGTTCATCTGTCTGTGTTCCTTTCTGGTCCGTCCTGCTGGGAGCGAGCAGTCGGGCTGGTTCCTGCCGGGGCGCGCTCGGCAGGAGGCTGTGGGGCGGGGTCAGCGACGGCGTCGGCAGAAGCGGCGCAGACCACGGCAGGGTCGGGGTCGACCGGTGTGACCGCGCCCAGGTGGCGGGGCACCACCATGGGGGTGCCGGCCACTGGATCGGCGGCGATGACGGCTTTGAGGCCGAAGACCTCCTCGATGAGGTCCTCGGTGAGGATCCGGCGTGGGGAGCCGGTGACGCGGACCCGGCCGTCGTGCATGACGATCATGTGCTCGGCGCAGCGCGCGGCCTGGTTGAGGTCGTGCAGGACCGCCACGACCGTGCGCCCGTCGGCGTTGAGGCGTCGGCACAGCTGGAGGATGTCGACCTGGTGGGCCAGGTCGAGGAAGGTGGTGGGCTCGTCCAGGAGGATCGTCTCGGTGCCCTGGGCCAGGGCCAGGGCGATCCACACGCGCTGGCGCTGTCCGCCGCTGAGCTCGTCGACGGGGCGGGCGGCCAGCTCGGTGACCCTCACCATCTCCATGGCCTCCTCGACGGCCGTCCTGTCCTCCCGCGACCACTGGCGGAACATGCCCTGGTGGGGGAAGCGGCCGCGGGCCACGAGGTCGCGCACCAGCATGCCGCCGGGCACGACGGCGCTCTGGGGCAGCAGACCGACCCGTCGGGCCACGTCCTTGGTGCCCAGGCCGGCGATGTCGGCGCCGTCGAGCAG
>CAUVMS010000050.1:0-18176 GCA_963552815.1 uncultured Actinomyces sp.
CGATGTGCATGGCCGTGGGGAAGGTGTCGTTGGAGGACTGGCCGCGGTTGACGTGATCGTTGGGGTGGACCGGGGTCTTGGAGCCCCGCTCGCCGCCGGCCAGCTCGATGGCGCGGTTGGAGATGACCTCGTTGGAGTTCATGTTGGACTGGGTGCCCGAGCCGGTCTGGAAGACCACGAGCGGGAACTCGGCGTCGAGATCACCGGCGATGACCTCGTCAGCGGCCTTGGCGATGAGGTCGGCGATGTCGGTGGGCAGCTCGCCGAGCTCGGCGTTGGCCAGGGCGGCGGACTTCTTGAGGATTCCCAGGGCCTTGATCATGGGGCGGCCCCACACGAAGGTCTCACGGCCGATGTCGAAGTTGTGCAGACTCCGCTCGGTCTGGGCCCCCCAGTAGCGGTTGGCGTCCACCTCGATGGTGCCCATGGAGTCGGATTCGGTACGGGTCGTGACAGCGTGGTCCGGCGTCTTTGCATCAGTTGTCATAGGTGCAAGGTTAGGCGCTCATGGTCCCTGCCGTGCGAGGACGGGCGTCCCAGACACGTCTCAGATCGCTACCGGCCGACGGCGTCGGTACGGCGGCTCATGACGGCCGGAACTGTTCCAGAGCCAGGTCGAGCAGGTCCACAAGGTGCTGGGCGTGTACTGCACGAGGGTCGGGGGCTACTGGCCGACAGTCGGGTGTACTCCACGGGGGTCGGGGTCTCGTGCAGTACGGATGACCCCTGGCCAGTACACCCCGGCCCTCGTGCAGTAGCCGACCCGAAAAGACCCCGGCCTGAAATGGCGTTGAGCGAGCACCATCAGGAGCCAAACGGGCGCCACCGGAGGCCTGAAGAAGGGCCGGAAGTGGGGCCGGGTGTCCAGATCGGTGACAAAGGCTCGGATCATCCTCATCCAGGCGGAGCGAAACCGCATGATTCCGAGGTTCTCGCTCATGCGCTCCGAGGCCCGGGGGTCCTTTGTCACCGATCTGGACACCACCGGGCCGATTCCCTCCAAGGAGTCCCCCGGTGCAGCAGATCTACGGGGGCACCGTGATCGGCGGGTCGGAGCGGGCAGCAGAGGCGGATCGCACTCATCGTTCCGGTCCCGTCGGCTCACAGGACTCCGACCTACCGGGACCCCGGCGGCCAGGGCGGCAATGCCCGCTTCACCGGAGACCCACAGGACTCCGACCTGCCAGCACCCCAGCAGTGGAACCGAGCCTCGGTCAAGTCTCGCACCCTCACCCCACCCCCGTGCCTCAGAAGCCCTGACACCCAAACCTCTCAGACGTGGGGAAGCATCACAGCATCACGATTCCACGCCAGCTGCTCACAACACTGCCGCCAGCACCGCCTCGATGCCGGCGGCGATCGTCGCGTGCGCGGCGGCCGCGAGGCGAACGACCTCGTCGGGATCGGTGGGCTCATCCGCGAAGGACAGGTCGGAGACGATGCTCATGCCGGCTACGCGTATGCCGAGCTGATGCAGAGCGATGGCCTCCATGACCGTGGACATGCCCACGCAGTCGGCGCCGACGGCCTCCAGCATCCGGGTCTCCGCCATGGTCTGGTACTCCGGACCGCGCAGGGCGGCATAGACGCCGGATCTCTCGGTCACTGCCCCCAACGTTTGGACGAGCTCGGCGTCCCAGACCCCGCGCACGTCGACGAAGACCGGGCCGGTCAGGGGTGAGGAGCCGGTGAGGTTGAGGTGGTCGGTGATCGTCATGACCTCGCCGATCCTCCAGCTGCGCAGGCAGCCTCCGGCATTGACCAGCACGGCGCCGCGCACGCCGGAGGCAGCCGCGATACGGGCCAGGGCGACCACTGGCCCGGGGCCGTGACCCTCGTAGAGGTGGGTGCGTCCCCGTGCCACGAGCACGCGTTGCCCCGCTCCGGACTCCGACCCACCGGGGCCGACGACGTAGGAGTCGAGACGGTCCTCGTGTCCCGGTGCGAGCGGGGCGAGGACGCCGGGCAGATCGGACAGGGGCAGGCTCGCCTCCGGCTCACCCCAGGCGTCCAGGGCATCCGCGGCGCCGGACCCCAGGACCACCAGGAGGTCATGGCAAGATGCGCCGGTGCGTCGGGCAATCTGATGGGCGCCTTCCATGGCCGGACCGGGGCCTTCCGCTGCGGCGGAGGCGCTCAGAGCCTCCACGCGCTCAGGCGCGAGGGCGAAGTCGGCGGTCTCGCCGTTCACGAGCTGGCCTCCTGCTGGGCCACCCGGCCCCGCCCCAGGACGAGGTGCCCGATCATGCCGATGAGCAGGGCCACCAGCACACCGAGGTTGGCTCCGGCCCAGGCGCCTTCACGGCCACCCAGCGGCCCGAGCAGGTAGCCCTGCCAGGACAGCCAGGATGCGGCCGAGTTGACGACCAGCCCCCAGCCGACGACGGAGCCGACGGCCACCAGGCCGATCGCCTCCCAGTTGACTGAGCCGTAGACGCCGTCAGGCGTGAAGAGGGCCTCCTCGTCGTAGTCGCGACGGCGCAGGATGACCTCAGCGACCATGACGCCGGCCCAGGCGGCGATGGCGACCCCCAGAGTGGTGAGGAAGCCCTGGAAGGGGCCGAGGAAGTCGTCGGCGCCGAAGATGACGGCGATGGTGCCCACGGTCATGATGATGGCGTCGATCGAGGTGGCCACGTGCCGGCGTACGGGAAGGCCAGTGGCCAGCAGGGACAGCCCCGATGAGTACAGGTCCAGGATGATGCCGCCGGCCAGCCCCAGGATGGCGACGATCGCGAAGGGGACCAGGAACCAGGTGGGCAGGATGGTGGTGAGGGCGCCGATCGGGTCGGCGTTGATGGCCTCGCCCAGGGCGGCGTCGGAGCCCACCAGGAGGACGCCGAAGAAGACGAGGACGACGCAGGGCAGCGCCGAGCCCAGCGTGGTCCAGCCGATGACACCGACTGTCGAGGCCTTACGGGGCAGGTAACGGGAGTAGTCGGCGGCGGCATTCACCCAGCCCAGGCCGAATCCGGTGGCCACCATGACCAGGGCACCGGTGAAGGCCGCGGGACCGCCGGACGGCAGCGCCAGGAGCGTGCGGAAGCTGATCTGGGGAGCCACGAGGATGAGGTAGACGATCGTGAGGATGCCGGTGGCCCAGGTGATCCAGGTCTGCACCTTCATGATGGCCTCGAAGCCGAGGATGCCGGCGCTGGCCGCCAGGCCGACGGTGAGCAGGAACCCGAGGATCTGGGCACCGACCTGGTTGTGCCAGCCCAGGGCCTGGAGCACCGTTGCCGAGGCGAGGGTGGCCGAGACGCACAGGACGGTCTCCCAGCCCACGGTGAGGATCCACGACAGCGCTGCCGACAGTCGGTTGCCGTTGTACCCGAAGGCAGCTCGGGACAGGGCCAGGGTCGGGGCGCTTCCCCGTTTGCCCAGGACGGCGATGACGCCGCACAGGAAGAACGACAGGACGACACCGACGCTGCCGGCCACCACGGCCTGCCAGAAGGACAGGCCGAATCCGAGGACCCAGGCCCCCCATGACAGTCCCAGGACGGAGATGTTGGCGGCGAACCAGGGCATGAACAGGTCACTGGGCCGGCCTTTGCGATCGGACTCGGCGATGACGTCAAGACCGGCGTTCTCGACGCGGGCGGCGGAGGGGGCCTCCGCAGATGCACTACTCATGGGTAATCGACCTCAATCTCGGAATCGGGGTGCCTTCAGGCGGGAGTGAGGCACTGAACGGGGGAACGGCACTGGACACTGTGAGACGTTCAAGGTGGAGTGTACGGCCCCGGCAGCCCGGCAGTCTCAGTCAAGAGTCTTGCTGCGGGCCCCACCTCAAAAAAAATAAGAAAACTACACGTTCCGCAGGATTTCCATAGTAGTTCGCATTAGATATTGAGTGGCGTCCCAGGCGACAGCCTGTATGGTCGGGCTGTCCGCCATGTCTCCACCTCAGGAGACTCACCACGGAAAGGAGCTCCCATGAGCGACAACGGAACCTTCGACAGGATCGCAGGCAAGGCCAAGGAGGCCGCGGGCAAGGTCACTGGCAACAAGGAGACGGAGACCGAGGGCAAGATTCAGCACGCCGAGGGCAAGGTCAAGGAGGTCGCGGAGGACGCCAAGGACGCCGTCAAGGGTGCGGTCAACCGCCTCAAGGGCGACAAGTAGAACACCTCGGCGCGGAGAACTAGCAGGAGCCCAGCCCCCTTCATGAGGGGCTGGGCTCCTGCCATGACCGTGGCATGCCTCTGAGACGCGGTTCAGCCCCAGCGGGCCGGCCTCAGCCGTCCGCAGGAATGAGAGTCGGCGCCACGTTGACGACGCTCTGCGAGGGGTCGGCCTGCCCCCAGGAGTTGTTACCCCAGGTCCAGGTCCCCTTGTCGACCGTGGCCCAGGTGTCATAGCCCGACGTCCCGATTTGGGTCGCACCCTCGACCTTGTCGACCTGCACCAGTCCGGACGGGGTGTCGGAGACGGTGCCATTGACCTGGCCGTAGCGGTTCGAGCCGAAGCACCACACGGTTCCCTGGGTCAGCGCACAGGTGTGCTCGTAGCCGGAGACGAGCTCACTGGGAGCGGCCGGGAGCTTACCGACCTGGAGAGCCTGGTTGACGAGCGCCTCGTCGGTCTTCTTGCCGAGCTGCCCGACCTCATTGGCCCCCCAGGCGTACACGGTGCCCGAGTCGTCCACGGCCACGGCGAAGCCCTTGCCCACGCTCAGCGCCGAGATCTTGACCTTCTCGAGCCCTGGGACCGCCGTCGGCGAGACGCGCGCCCCTTGAGTATTGGCCTGGGCATCGGCGCCCCAGCACGAGACTCCGGTGCCGTTCGAGGAGCACACGAAGGAGCCGCTACCAGCGCGTAGCGACGTCGGCGTCGCGGCAGGGGCAGCGGCCGCCGGGGCGTGGACAGCAGGCTCCTTGCCGGGCCAAAGCCAGTGCCCTCCTAGAGCACCTCCCACCAGGCCCACCACCAGAACGCCGACGGCGACCACTGGCAGGACCCAACCACGGCGCGGGACGCCGTCCGAGTACTGGGTGACGCCCTCGTTCGGCTGCGTCTCGGTCACGGCAGGCAGCGGCTGGAGGCGGAAGCCCTGCGGCTGGGGCTGTGTCGGGGTGACCATCTGCGGCTGAGGAGGGTCTTCGGCGAACGACTGAGCCTGGACCTGGGGAGTCTGAGGGGTCTGGGGAGCACCGAAGCCAGTACCAGAGTCAGCGGAGTAGCCGCCGTAGCCGCCGTCCGAGGCGCGGATGCCTTCCGAGGCCCCGTACGACTGGGCAGGAGACTGTGTCTGCGCAGGCGGAGGGTAGCCGGCAGACTGAGGGTAGTACCCGGCTGACGAAGCAATCTGCTCGAGCTGTGCACGCTGCTCGGGCGTCCAGACGCGTCCAGCGGCGAGCGCCTCCCGAGCACGTTCGGGACTGCCGCCGATGAACCACAGCACCCCGGCCCCGTCGAGCATCCGGTCATCCATGGGCCAGACCTCTTCTCAACGCGAAGGACCGATGCGCGTCAGTAGCTCAGCCGACGGCGCGCCATGAGCATGGCCGCACCCGTGGCGCCAGTTCCCAGAGCCATCCAGGCCGCGGTCGTTCCCGCGCCGGTCTGCGCCAGAGCGGTACGGCCAGCGCTGGACGTGTCGCCCTGGCGGGGAGCGGCAGCCTGCTCACGCGGCGCCTGCTGCTCAGGAGCACTTTCCGATCCAGCCGAGACGGTGGGGCCGCCCTGCCCCTGCTGGACCTGCTCGGCCGGAGCCGCCGGCTTGTTCTGCTGGACAGCAGCGTTATCGTTGCCCGACGCCTGCTGGTCAGCCTTGCCAGCATCGTCACCGGGAACCGGGGCTGGATCGGGAACCGGAGCCGGGTCAGGAGCAGGGGCCGGGTCGGGAACCGGAGCCGGGTCAGGAGCAGGGGCCGGGTTGGGAGCAGGAGCGGGTTTGTCAGCTCCGGGGTCAGGAACGTCGGGGGCAGGCGTCTTGGGCTCCGGGTTCGCGGGAGACTCGGCCTTGGCATCACCGGCCTGCGGCGCCGCCTGCTCGGCCGCCGGCGCGGGGTCCGACTCGACAGCAGCCGCCCCAACAGGAACAACGGACAGGGCAACTGCAGCGGACGCGGCCATCCACACGCTTCGCTTCATGGGAACTCCTTCAGCGTCAAGAACCGCTGGTTCGAGAGGCGGGTCATAGGGCTTGATTGCCGATACCTTACCCGGCAGCACCCCGGTCATGTCACGCCACCGACACGGACAGCACTTTTGGTGTTAGATACATCACACAAAAACCGTTGTTGCTAGACCCGCAGACCCAGCCCCTTCATTCGCGACACGGCACCCTGGGACAGAACCGTGTGAAGGATCTCGGGGGCGATGGTTCCGGCCAGCTCAGGGAACTGGGCGAGCAGCCTCTTGAAGGTTCCGATCTCCTCCCCGACGACACGTCTTCCCCACAGGCCCAGGCGTGCGGCCAGCTGCGGGTCAGCGGCGATGACGGCCTCCATCTCGGCGATGGCGTAGGAGCTGATCGGGTCCTGACTCAGCTCGTCGATGAGTCCGCTGCGCAGAGGATCGGCCAGCGAGTCGCTCAGCGCCATGCCGAAGTCAATGAGCAGCCCAAAGGCGAGATAGGTCTTGACCAGGCGCTCGGCCCAGTCCAGGGGACGCAGGCGCTCATCGAAGTCGCCGAGCACGTCCGTGAATCGCTCGGCCGCCCCGACCGCATCGATGCCGTGCACCGATGCCAGTGCTACGACACGGTCAAAGGACCCGACCTCCCAGGCGCTCATGCGCAGCAGGTCGACCCGGGCACTCATCTGCGGGGCACGGTCGGCATCCTTGGCATAGCGCGTGCATGCCGCCGTCCGAGAGATGGCGACGACGCCCACGACGGAGAGCTCGTGGGGACCGACCTGCATCGGCGTGGGGGCGCTGGGCTGCGGTGACGGCGTCGGCATCTGGGTCATGACCCCAATCGTAGCCAGGTCCTCCCCACCATGAGGCGACGCCGTGACATCAGCCACGCCCATGGCACGTTTTCTCCGTCCAGGGACGCCATCGGGACGTTTTCCCGCTACGCTGACGGCGTCCACGGTTGCCCGGTCGTCAGATGGACTCAGATAAGACT
Organism: uncultured Actinomyces sp.; assembly: GCA_963552815.1. GTDB lineage: Bacteria > Actinomycetota > Actinomycetes > Actinomycetales > Actinomycetaceae > Actinomyces. The sequence goes on from CAUVMS010000050.1 coordinate 7,082, forward strand.
CGCGATCGGCTGCCACCCCGACGGCGCCACCGCCCACGCAGCGCACCTGATCTGAGCGCGCGAGCGATACCCGCGCCGGACCGGAACAACCTGACCAGAAGACAAGGAACCTCGTGACCAACGAGCAGCACGGGGCCGACGACGTCGAGCCCGCCAGCAATTCCACAGACGAGCAGAACACCCAAGACAGCACCGACTCCGCCCCTACCGCCACGTCCGGGATCATCGAGACAGCCGGCGCCCACGCCCCCGTCCTGGACGAGGCCACTCCTGACATCACCGACGAGGGGAACCAGACGGACCTGACCCGCAAGACCTTCGCCGACTTCGGCGTCGAGCCGGAGATCTGCGAGGCCCTGGCCGCCAAAGGCATTACTCACCCCTTCCCCATCCAGGCCCTCACCCTGCCGGTGGCCCTGGAGGGACAGGACATCATCGGTCAGGCCAAGACCGGTACCGGCAAGACCCTGGGCTTCGGTATCCCGCTGCTCATGGACACCCTGGGCCCCGGGGAGGAGGGCTGGGACGAGGACCCCGCCTCCGGCAGTCCGCAAGGTCTGGTCATCCTGCCCACCCGCGAGCTCGCCAAGCAGGTCGCCGAGGAGCTGTCCACCGCCGCCGCCGAGCGCACCGTGCGCATCGTCCAGGTCTACGGGGGACGCGCCTACGAGCCCCAGATCGAGGACCTCGAGCGGGGCGCCGAGGTGGTCGTGGGAACACCGGGCCGCCTCATCGATCTCATGGACCGCGGCGTGCTGGACCTGGCTCACGTGACCACCGTCGTCCTGGACGAGGCCGACGAGATGCTGGACCTGGGCTTCCTGCCGGACGTGGAGAAGATCCTGGCCCGCACCCGCGCCGACCGGCACACGATGCTGTTCAGCGCCACGATGCCCGGTGCCGTGGTCGCCCTGGCGCGCCGCTACATGACCCGCCCGACCCATATCCGCGCCCAGGACCCGGGTGATGAGGGGATGACGGTCCAGACGGTCCAGCAGGTCGTCTACCGCACCCACTCGATGAACAAGGTGGAGGTCGTTGCCCGGATCCTGCAGGCCGAGGGGCGCGGACGCACGATCATCTTCGCGCGTACCAAACGCACCGCAGCCCGGGTGGCCGACGACCTGCGCGCACGCGGCTTCGCCACCGCGGCCCTCCACGGAGACCTCGGCCAGGGAGCCCGGGAGCAGGCGCTGCGAGCCTTCCGCAATGGCAAGGTCGACGTGCTCGTGGCCACCGACGTGGCCGCCCGCGGTATCGACGTCGACGACGTCACCCACGTCATCAACTACCAGTGCCCCGAGGACGAGAAGATCTACGTCCACCGCATCGGGCGCACCGGCCGCGCCGGCAACTCTGGAACAGCCGTCACCTTCGTGGACTGGGACGACGTGCCGCGCTGGCGGATCATCGCCAAGGCTCTGGGCCTGCCCATCGAGGAGCCGGTGGAGACCTACCACACCAGCGAGCACCTCTTCGCCGATCTGTCGATCCCCGAGAAAGTCACCGGCCGCCTCCCCCGCCACAAGCGCACCCTGGAGGGCCTGGATGCCGAGGAGATTGAGGACCTGGGCGAGACCGGTAGGCGCGGGCGCAAGCAGTCGGGTCGGCAGGGCGGGCGCGGTGGACGTGATGACCGCGGTCGGGGTCGTGGTGGCAGGGACTCCAAGCGTGGTGAGCGCTCCCGCTCCCGGCGCTCGGCCGACGGCGAGGCGAAGCCCCGGCGCAAGCGCACCCGCAAGCGCACTCGCGGTGGTCGCCCTGTCGACGGGGCGACCGACGAGTAGGTCGGACCGACGGGCGGCGAGCCAGGGCTAGAGGCGGGCCGCCAGGAAGGCGAAGACGCCGTCGGCCATGATCTGGACGGCGATCGCCGCCAGCAGCAGTCCCATGACTCGGGTGAGGATCCGGATGCCGGAGGTACCCAGCACCCGGTTGAGCCCCAGGGAGAAGCGCAGCGAGACCCAGATGGCGATGTGTGTGGCGATGATCGCCGCCGTCACGGAGACCCACCCGGCCACGCCGCCGCCGGTGGCGTCCACAGCGACCATGGCCGCGACGATCGCTCCTGGGCCCGCCAGCAGGGGCGTGCCCAGGGGGACGAGGGCCGCGTTGGAGGCGACAGCGTCGGGGTCGGGGCTCTCATCGGCCTTGTCGGTGAGCAGCTCGAGGGCCACCAGAAGCAGGAGCAGCCCACCTGCCACCTGAAGGGCGGGCACGGAGATGCCCAGGAACTTGAGGATGTAGCGACCGAAGACCGCGAACAGGACAATGACGCCGAAGGAGACGAATGTGGCCTGGCGGGCGGAGGCGGCGCGCTCGGGGGGAGTCTGCCTCGAGGTCAGGGACAGAAAGATCGGGATGGCTCCCAGGGGATCCTGGATGACCAGGAGCGTCATGAAGGTCGTGGCGAAGACCGTGGGCTCGAAGACGGACTGCATAGTGTCTTTCTATCACCGGGAGTCAGGCGGTGATGAGGTCGAGGGCTCCCTCGTCGACGATCTGCTCCAGGAGCTCGGGAGGCATGAGGTTCTCCCCCAGCCGGTTGGGTTTGCCGGTGCCGTGGTAGTCCGAGGCCCCCGACAGCCCCAGGCCCAGGTGACGGGCCAGGAGGCGGACCTGCTCGCGCTGCTCGGGCCCGTGGTCACGGTGGTTCATCTCGAGGGCCGCCAGTCCGGCCTCGGCCATCTCGGCGAAGACCTCGTCGGGCACGAGGCGGCGCTGACGGAAGGAGGCGCGCGGGTGCGCGGCCACAGGGACCCCGCCGGCGGCGCGAACCAAGCGGCAGGCCTCGACCGGGTCCAGCGCCCAGTGAACGACGTAGTAGGGGGAGCCGGTGGCCAGCGGCCCGGCGAACACCGCGTTGCGCTCGGGGAACGACCCGGCTGCGACGAGGGCGTCAGCGATGTGGGGCCGGCCGATCGTGTGGGCGCCGGAGGACTGGGCGATGACGTCCTCCCAGGTGATCGGGTAGTCCTCGCTGAGGCGCTCGACCATCCGCTGGGCGCGGGTGTCCCGTGAGGTTCGGGTGTGGGCGAAGGCCTCACCCAGGGCCGGGTCATCGCCCCGGTGCAGGTAGGACAGCAGGTGGAGGGTGATGCCGTTGGCAGCGCAGGAGATCTCGGTTCCACGCAGGAGGGCGACGCCGGTGGCGGAGACGGCCGAGGCCGCCTCATCCCAGCCGGCCATGGTGTCGTGGTCGGTCAGCCCGACAACGTCAAGACCGGCCCGGGCCGCCTGGGCCATGAGCTCGGCGGGTGAGTCGGTGCCGTCGGAGCAGGCCGAGTGGGTGTGGGGGTCGATGCGCACTGGGACAGTGTAGGGAGGCGTGCGAGACTGGACGACATGAGCGACCTGAGCCACATGGCAGACACCGCGCCCGGTCCCGACGACGCCCCGGTCCGTTTCGGGGTGATCGGGGCCGGTTTCATCGCCCACTGGTTCGCCGAGGCGGTCGCCCGCGAGCCGGCCGCCCAGATCGTGGCCATCACCTCCGCCCACCGCGAGCGCGCCGCCGCCTTCGCCGAGGAGCACGGGATCCCGCATGCCCGCGCATCGCTCGAGGAGATGCTCGCCGCCCACGGCCCGGGCTCCGAGGCCCCGATCGACGTCGTCTACGTGGGCTCCCCCAACTCCCTGCACGCGGAGCATGCGATCACGGCGCTGGAGGCCGGTTTCCACGTCCTGGTGGAGAAGCCCTTCGCGCTGACGGCCGGCCAGGCTCGCGCCATGGTGGACGCAGCCGGGCGGGCCAACCGCTTCCTCATGGAGGGGTGGCTCTCCGCCTTCGAGCCCGGGGTGGCACAGGTGCGCGACGCACTGGGGCGCATGGACCGGCTGCATCGGGTGGTGCTGTCCAAGGAGCAGTTCTCCTCCCGGATGGAGGCCTACCGGGCAGGTTCCCTGCCACCGGCCTTCGATCCGGCGCTGGGCGGCGGCTCCCTCATGGACCTGGGGATCTACCCCGTCAGCCTGGCTATTCACCTCTTCGGCAAGCCGGACCGGGTGACGGCCACGGGAGAGCTCCTCGACTCCGGTGTCGACGTACGGGGCACGGTCATCCTGTCCTACGACTCCGGCGAGCACGATGGGCTGGAGGTCGTCTGCCTGCACTCCAAGACCTCCCCGGGGACGGAGTCGACCTTTGCTGCGGACCATGACGTGCTGAGCATTGACGACTGCCAGTGGCCCGAGCGCATCGAGCTGCGCGGGCCGGCAGCTGACCGGAGCACAGGTGAGGATAGGCAGGCGCATGAGGACCTGTCGGTTGAGCGCACGGCGCAGCAGCCCGGCCACCAGCTCGCCTACGAGCTGGCCGAGGTCTGCCGCCTGGTGCGCGCCGGAGCGCGCGAGTCCGATCTTCACCCGCTGAGCAGCTCGGTGGCGGCGATAGCTGCGCTGGAGGAGGCTCGCCGTCAGGTGGGAGTGCGCTTCCCGGCCGATGAGCAGGACTGATCCACGTCGGCGGTCTCGGCTCTCTCCTCCACGCCAGCAGGGGCTCGACGGTGGGATGATGCTGCTATGACATCGACCTCCCCAGCAGACAGCACCCCGTCCGACGACGCCTCCACCTCCTCCACGGAGGCTCCCCAGTCCCTGGCGGCACGCGGCTCCAACCGGTCCCGGCAGCCCGACAACCAGGCCTTCATAGACTTCATCGGCTCGGGCTGGGGCCCTCGCCCCGAGGGTCTGCCCTCCCGCAGCGAGGCGGCTCCGTGGGCGGCGGCCCGCCGCGAGGCCCTCGGAAGAGTCTTCCCCGGTGAGCGCCTGGTGCTGCCCGCAGGCGCTCTCAAGGTGCGCAACAACGACTGCGACTACCGCTTCCGACCGCACAGCGCCTTCGCTCACCTGTCCGGGACCGGCACGGACTTCGAGCCCGACGCCGTGCTCGTCCTGGATCCGCTCACGTCGCCCGGTCGGGACGCGGGCGCCCCAGGCGCACCGGCGACCTCAGACGGTCCGGACGGGGCCGCCCCGACCCACGAGGCGGTCCTCTACTTCCGGCCTCGGGCCTCGCGCTCCAGCCAGGAGTTCTACGGCGACCCTCGCTATGGCGAGCTGTGGGTAGGAGTGCGCCCCTCCCTGGAGGAGGTCGAGGCCGCCACCGGCATGCGCTGCGCCCACATCGACTCCCTGCCTGACGCCTTGGCCAAGGACGCCGGTCTCGGCGCGGTCCAGCTGCGCGTCATCGCGGAGGCCGATGAGTCCGTGACCGCTCTGGTGACCACCACCCGCCAGCAGGTCGGGTTGGAGACCGGCCAGGCCGCTGCCGAGGTCGACACCGGCCTGGCCGAGGCCGCCAGTGAGCTGCGCCTGATCAAGGACCCCTGGGAGATCGACCAGCTGCGCGCCGCCGTCGCCGCCACCAAGGCCGGCTTCGACGACCTCATCCGCTCCATCCCCAGGGCCCGCGGCCACTGGCGCGGCGAGCGGGTCCTGGAGGGGGCTTTCGGGGCCAAGGCGCGCGAGGAGGGCAACGGCCTGGGCTATGACACGATCGCCGCGGCCGGCGACCACGCCAACACGCTGCACTGGATCAACAACGACGGCGCCGTCGAGCCCGGCCAGCTGGTCCTGGTGGACGCCGGCGTCGAGGTGGACTCCCTGTACACCGCTGATGTCACCCGCACGATCCCGGTCGATGGCCGCTTCACCGAAACCCAGCGCCGGATCTACCAGGCCGTCCTCGACGCCGCCGACGCCGCCTTCGCCCGCGCGGGTACGCCTGGCTGCCGTTTCAAGGACGTCCACGCCGCTGCCATGGAGGTGATCGCCGCCCGCCTGGAGGAGTGGGGGATGCTGCCCGAGGGCGTGAGCGCCGCCGACTCGCTGGCCCCCGAGGGCCAGTACCACCGGCGCTGGATGGTCCACGGGACGAGCCACCACCTGGGTCTGGACGTTCATGACTGCGCCCAGGCGCGCCGCGAGATGTACATGGACGCCGAGCTCAAGCCGGGTATGTGCTTCACCATCGAGCCGGGCCTGTACTTCCGCCAGGACGACCTGCTGGTGCCCGCCGAGATGCGGGGCACCGGCGTGCGCATCGAGGACGACGTCGTCGTGCGTGAGGACGGCAGCGTGGAGCGCCTCACCCAGGACGTGCCCCGCACCGTGGAGGAGGTCGAGGCCTGGGTCAGCGGGCTCATCGCCTGACTGCTTCCTGGGCCACTTCCTCTGCCGCAGGAAGACAACGGGCCGGGCCGGTCGCCACTGGGGCGACCGGCCCGGCCCGCAACGCGCGGAGTGTCGTCGGGAGGCCACCCATCACGCCTTGTAATCATCGCCTAACATAGATACCATCGTTGTATGGCGATGAAACATGGGCTGCTGCCCGAGGACCGTTCACAGGACCACGGCGCCGTGCACGAGGCCTCCACCGTGGCCTCCCTGCTCGACGTTCTGGGGGACGCCACCCGCCTGGCGATCCTGCGCCACCTGCACGGCGGCGAGCACCGAGTGGTGGAGCTGACCGAGCACCTGGGCCTGGCCCAGTCGACCGTCTCCCAGCACCTGGCGATCCTGCGCAGCGCCGGCCTCATCTCCAGCCACTCCCACGGACGGGCCAACGTCAGCCGGATCGAGCACCCCGAGGCCATTGAACAGGTCCTGTCCGCGGCCGAGACCCTGACTGCCATCATCTCCGCGGCCCCCTCACGCCAGGACAAGGAGCCGCTGTGAGCACCTCGGACAGCCACGAGCACCACGACCACTCGCACGGGCACTCGCACAACCACGGTGCAGGAGCCTCACGCGGTCGGCTCCTGGTCGCCCTGTGCCTGTCGGCCACTGTCCTGGTGTCCGAGGTCGTCACGGCCTTCCTGACCGGGTCGCTGGCCCTACTGGCCGATGCCGGGCACATGCTCACCGACGTCGTCGGCCTGGTCATAGCCCTGACGGCCGCGCACCTGTCGGTGCGGCCGGCCACAGACCGCTCCACCTGGGGCATGCGCCGAGCCGAGGTCATCGGGGCGGCGCTCCAGGCGGGCATGCTCGCCGTCGTCGGCGTCTTCGTGGTCTTCAAGGCGGTTCACAACCTCGTGGCGCCTCCGCAGGTCGAGGCCTCCGGCATGCTCGTCATGGGCGTCATCGGGCTGACCGCCAACGTCGTCGCCCTGCTCGTTCTGTCCGGTGGGCACGGTGACAGTCTCAACATGAGGGCAGCCTTTCTGGAGGTCCTCAATGACGCCCTGGGATCGGTGGGCGTCATCATCGCGGCAGCCGTCGTGGCCCGCACCGGCTGGACCCGGGCCGACGCCGTGGCCTCCCTCGTCATCGCCGTGCTCATTCTGCCGCGGGCCGTGGCACTGCTGCGCTCGGCGCTGGCCGTCCTCATGGACTTCACGCCCAAGGAGCTGGACCTGGCAGAGGTGCGCGCCCACATGCTCGGGGTCGACCACGTCGAGGAGGTCCACGACCTGCACGCCTGGACGGTCGCCTCGGGGATGCCGGTGCTGACCGCGCACGTCGTCGTCCGTGACGAGTGCCTACGTGATGGCCACACCGAGGAGATCCTCGACCGGCTCCAGCGCTGCGTGGCCGAGCACTTCCCGGTCAAGATCCAGCACGCGACCCTGCAGCTCGAGCCCGTCTCACACCTGGAGCACGAGGCGGCCTACTGCTAGCAGTGGGCTCAGGTGCGGCGGTAGCGCTTGCGGGTCGGCTCGGGGATACGGGCCGGTTCACCGCCCTCCAGGTGCTCCCGGGCGAAGGCGAGCGCGCTGGCGAGTCCCTCCAGACGCTGCGCGGCCGTCATGGACCTGGTGGTCACCTCGACCACCACCTGACCCCCACCGGCCTCGAAGCCGGTGGCGACCAGGTGCCGGAGGACCCCGGCGCAGTCCTGGTTGCCTTGCCCGGGAAGCAGGTGGTCGTCCAAGGGCCCGGGCACGCCGTCGGTCAGGTGGAGGTGGCGCAGGGTCGGTCCCAGGGAGCGGGCCATCGCCAGGGCGTCGGAGCCGGAGGTGGCCGCGTGGGAGATGTCCAGCGTCACCGACTTGTATCCCTGCCCCACCGGGTCCCAGGTGGGTGAGTAGGCCTGGAAGTCTCGCGCGGAGTGGGCGTGGCGGGGCCTCCAGGTGAACATGTTCTCCACCGCCAGGTGGATCCCCGTGGTGGCCTCACGCTGCGCCACCCCGGCGATGAAGGACCGCGCGTAACGGGTCTGCCAGAAGAAGGGCGGGTGCAGCACCACGGTGGGAGCGTTGAGGTAGTGGGCCAGCTCGATGGAGCGGTCCACCTTGTCCCACGGGTCCACTCCGAAGACTCCACGGGTCACCAGCAGCGTGGGGGCGTGGATCGCCAGCACCGGCTGCTCGTACTTCTCCACCAGGGCCGCCAGACGGGTGGCGTCCTGGGAGGCCTTCTCGCTCCAGACCATGACCTCGACGCCGTCGTAGCCCAGCTCCTGAGCGATCGCGAAGGTGTCGGGAACGCTGCCGGGAACCACGCAGGCGGTCGACAGCCCCACCGGAATACTCATGTCCTCGATGTCCCTCTGTCCCTGAAATCCCTTGTCCCTCGGTCCTCGTCAGTCCTCATCGCCGGCTCCGGACCCGGTGCCGGAGCCCTGCGACGACGTCGAGCCGCCCGGATCCTCCTGCCCCTGCCGCCGCGACGGGCGTCGGAACGGATCGTAGTCCTCGGGGACGGCGGGTGCCTCGGGTGATGCCCCCGGGGCCGCGCTGGACGTCACGTCAGGGGCGCCGGCCCCTGCCTGTGGCAGACGCACCCCGAAGCGGGGCTGCTCGTCGGGTCGGGAGCCGAAGGCCGTCGGCCCGGAGGCCTCCTCCCGCGCCCGACGGCGCTCCTGGGTCCGCCGCAGAGCCTCTCCCCCGCGTGAGAGGTTGCCCGGGACGTCAGCCAGGGCCTGGGCCGCCTCGCGGACCTCGCGGGCGGCGATGATCGAGTAGCGCGAGGCCACCACCTGGCTGATCGAGGTGAAGTCGCGCCGCCCTCGGGTCAGGGCGTAGCCGAAGAGCTGGAAGATGATGCCCCACAGCACCCCCAGCAGGACGCAGGCCCAGAAGCTGAGCCGGGGCCCGCTGCTGCCTGCCACCGACATGATGATGCCGAAGAACATTCCGATCCACAGGCCGCTCATGGCCCCCGACATCGCCGCGCGCCCCCAGCTCATGCGTCCAGTGATGCGTTCGACCTGACGCAGGTCGGTGCCGATGATCGCCAGGTGCTGGACCGGGAACCCCTGGTCGGACAGGGCGTCAACGGCTCTCTGCGCCTCGGGGTAGGTCGCGAAGGAGGCCACCTCCTCCCCCTGGGGCATCACACCACCACCGGGTGAGGTCAGGGAGGACAGCGGGCTCGGATTGGCACTCATAGATGCTATGGTCGCACGCGCGGGCGCGCGGTACAGACCCATCAGCGGGCATTCACGCCTCAGGCGCATAGGCTTGGCTTGTGGAGAACACCAGGACGCGCACGACCAGCAGGGTCTTTGTGGCCCGCCTCATCGGCACCTCCGTCTTCGACCCCCTGGGCGACGCGGTGGGCAAGGTCCATGACGTCGTCGTCCTGCTCCAGATGCGTGGGGAGCCACGAGCGGTCGGGTTCGTCATCGAGGTCTCCAGCCGGCGCCGCGTCTTCCTGCCGCTGTCCCGGGTCACCGCGATCGAGCCCGGCGCCGTCATCACCACGGGCCTGATGAACATCCGCCGCTTCACCCAGCGCCACGTGGAGACCCTCGTCGTCGGCGAGCTGCTGGACCGGGTGGTCACGATGCGCGACGGGTCGGGGAACGTCACCGTTCGGGACGTGGCCATCGAGCGCGACCGCGGCATGGACTGGAAGGTGACCCGTCTGTTCGTCCAGCGCGCCTCCACCGGACCGCTGGGCCTGCGCCGCGGGGAGACCTTCACGGTGCGCCCCGAGGAGGTCACGGGCCTGGCCGCCAGCGCCGACCAGCAGGGCGCCACCGCGCTGCTGGCCACCCTGGAGGACCTCAAGGCCGCCGACCTGGCCGACGTCATGCGCGATCTGCCCCAGGACAGCCAGATGCGCGTGGCCGCCGAGCTGACCGACGAGCGCCTGGCCGACGTCCTGGAGGAGCTCGGCAACGAGGACGCCGTCGCGCTCCTGTCCCGCCTGGAGGCCGCGCGCGCCGCCGACGTCCTGGACGTTATGCAGCCCGACGACGCCGCCGACCTGGTGGCCGACCTCCCCCAGCTCAAGGCCGCCGAGCTCCTGGGCCTCATGGAGCCCGAGGAGGCCGAGGACGTACGCCGCCTCATGGCCTACGACGACTACACCGCCGGTGGCCTCATGACCACCGAGCCGATCATCCTGCCGCCCGAGGCGACGGTGGCGACCTTCCTGGCCCAGGCCCGCAAGGCCGAGATCCCCCCGGCCCTGGCCGCCATCGGCTTCGTGTGCCGACCTCCCCTGGAGTCGCCCACCGGCAAGTTCCTGGGCATGCTCCACTTCCAGCGAGCCCTGCGCGAACGCCCCCAGCGACTGGTCGGATCGATCGTGGACACCGACATCGACTCCGTGCTAGCCGAGGACTCCATCGGAACCGTCACGCGCCTACTGGCCACCTACAACCTGACAGCCCTGCCGGTCCTCGACGACGCCGGACGCCTGCTGGGCGCCGTCAGCGTCGACGACGTCCTGGACCACCTCATGCCCGACGACTGGCGCGTGGCCGACGAGGCCGTCACCGACGAGACGATCGAGAGGGGAGCCAATGCCTGACCAGCTCGACCAGCCGCTGCCCGACAGCCGCCTGCGGTGGCTACGCCGGACCCATCCGGCACGGGCCTCCCGCTCCGACGGGTTCGGCCGCTTCGCCGAGGCGACCGCCCGATTCATGGGCTCGCCCCAGTTCGTGCTCTACATGTCGGTCTTCGTCATCGCCTGGATCGTGGCGAACCTCGTCCTGGCCAAGGTGCAGCGGGCATGGGACCCCTACCCTTTCATCCTGCTCAACCTGGCCTTCTCCACCCAGGCCTCCTACTCGGCCCCCCTCATCATGCTGGCCCAGAACCGCCAGGACGACCGCGACCGGGTCACCGCCGAGCAGGACCGCCAGCGCGCCCAGCGCAACCTGGAGGACACCGAGTTCCTCACCCGGGAGATCGCC
>CAUVMS010000051.1:0-18070 GCA_963552815.1 uncultured Actinomyces sp.
TCACCCAGATCGCCTGGGGCGACTACTGGACCAAGCTGACGGCCGGCTTCATCGCGGGGACCGGCCCGGACGCCTTCACCGATCACATCTCCAAGTTCGCCCAGTTCGCGGATCTGGAGGTCCTGGTACCGCTGGAGAAGCAGGCCGCCTGGGCCGGCGTCGACGAGTCCGCCTTCCAGGAGGGCCTCATTGACCTGTGGAAGGGAGAGGACGGGCACCAGTACGGCTGCCCCAAGGACTGGGACACCGTGGCGGTCTTCTACAACCAGGACATGCTCACCCAGGCGGGCCTGACCGAGGCCGACCTGGAGGGCTGGTCCTGGAACCCGACCGACGGCGGCACCTTCGAGAAGGTCCTCGCCCGTCTGACCGTGGACAAGAACGGCGTGCGCGGCGACGAGCCCGGCTTCGACAAGGACCGCGTAGCGGTCTACGGCCTGGGCATCCAGGATGCCGGCGCGGGGGACGGCCAGACCCAGTGGAGCCCCTTCACCGGCTCGGCCGGCGACTGGTTCTACACGAACAAGAAGACCTGGGGGAACCACTACCGCTACGACGAGAAGGTCTTCCAGGAGGCCATGGACTGGTACTTCGGCCTGGTGGACAAGGGCTACATGCCTCCTCGCGGAGCCTTCTCCTCCACAACCGGCACCGACGTCCAGCTCGGCAGCGGCAAGATCGCCATGTGCACCAACGGCTCATGGATGTTCAGCACCTACGCCAAGCTCGACGTCAACGTCGGCGTCGCCGCGAACCCGGTGGGCCCCAACGGAAAGGCGGTCTCCCTGTTCAACGGGCTGGGCGACTCGATCTCCAAGCAGTCGGCCAACATCGACAACGCCTCCAAGTGGGTGGCCTTCCTGGGGACCGCCGAGGCCCAGGACATCGTGGCCTCCTACGGGATCGTCTTCCCGGCGATCTCCTCCTCGACGGAGAAGGCCGTGCAGGTCTTCGAGCAGATGGGGCTTCCCACCAAGCCCTTCACCCAGCACGTGGAGGACAAGTCCACGTTCTTCTTCCCGCTGACCTACTTCGGCGCGGACGTGGCGGCCATCATGAAGCCCGCGACGGACGACCTGTGGGCGAACCGGGTGCCCGCCTCGACGCTGACGAAGTACAACGAGCAGGTCAACCTCCTGTTCGAGACCTCCAAGCACGAGAAGAGCTGACAGCAGGGACTGCTCTCAGGACCCAGGGGCCGGTGGCCGGTATGTGCCGGCCACCGGCCCTCCGCGCGCCCCGGGGAGCCCGTCATCAGTCATCGCGCCGACTCGGTCCGGAGCCAGAACGGCTCGAGCACTTCCGCCAACGGCTCCGCCTCCTGCATCGGCAGGGAGTGGGTGGCGTCCTTCCAGGTCTGTACCCGCGCACCCGGCAGCAGCTCCTCAGCGTGCTCGGCGGCCTTCCTCCCTCCTGCCAAGGAGTCCCTCCCTGCGATCGCGACGTAGACGGGCATGGTCAAGGCATCGCTCTGCTCCTTCGTCAGCGGTGAGGGGGTGGGCAGATCGGCGTCGAAGTGCTCCACCGCGGCCCTGATCATGAGAGCCAGGGGATCCGATGCGGCGAAGTCCTCCCCTCCGATCCGCCCCAGCGCCTTGTTCCGCAGACTCTTGGGAAGCCCCGGTAAGGAGGAGACCATCACCCAGCCGAGTTTTCCGGCCGGCGGGTAGGCGAAGGTGAAGACCGGTTCCAGCAGAGTCAGGGATCGAACCCGCTGGGGATGGAGCCGCGCATAGGCCGTGGCGGTCGCCCCACTGAAGGAGTGCCCGACGACGTGAGCTCCCCGGGGCGCGACGGCGGTGATCACCTGATCGATCCAGGTGCTCTGGTCCTCCATCGACGTCAGCGGAGCGGCCTGGATGGACAGTCCCGCGTCTCCGAGCGCGTCGAAGGCGATGACCTGCCGCGAGCGCGTCAGGAGGGGGACGTTCGCGGACCACATGGGCACTCCCGATGAACGTCCGGGCAGCAGGACAACAGGGTATGAGTCGAGATCGGCTGCCTCGTTGCCAGCGTCCCAGATGTAGACCCTCACGGTTCCGAAGTCGGTGGCGACGTCCTGCACCGAGCTGGGCTCCGGCATGGCCCCCATGGCCTGCTGGTAGTAGCCGATGTACTCCTCGCGTCCTTGAACCGTCTTGAAGTGCCCGACGTCGGCCGACCCCATGGCGGTTCGCCCGATGCTTACCGCGCCGACCAGCGCAAGCGCGACGACGAGCAGCCTCGCCTCACGCCGAACCGCGGACCTGCGCGAACACGGAGGGCGGCTCCGCCGGAAGGAAGGTGGCCGCCGGACCCGGGAGAAGACTTTTTGCAGTACGTTCATATTGCAAGAGTAATACGGTATACATGTATTGTAAAGGGATGCCCAAGATCGTCGACCACGAGCAGCGCCGAACCGAGATCATCCACGCCCTGTGGCAGGTCATCTACGAACAGGGCATCCATGCGGCCTCCTACCAGGCGGTGGCACGAGCCGCCGGGATCTCGGTCGGACGGATCCAGCACTACTTCGCCTCCAAGCAGGACCTGGTGCGAGCCGGCTGCCAGGCCATCGTGGACACTGCGGAGTCCGTCCACCTCGGGCGCACCGAGGCACTGGAGCCGCTCGACGCCCTGACTGAGCTGCTCATTCAGCCACTCCCCCGCACCGAGGCACTTCGGCTGGGCATCTCGGTCTGGTACGCCTACCTGGCCCGGGCCACTGCGGATCCGCAGATCAGGGAGATCCTCGCCAAGGCATCCCGCGGAACCCTGGATTACGCGGCCGACCTGCTCGAACAGGCCGGAGCGCCAGCGCAGGAGGCGGAGCGTCTGATCGCCCTGAGCAATGGCCTGGCCCAGGCCGCCATGGTGGGTGCGGTGACCGTGGAGGAGGCCGCACGTGTTCTGCACCAGGAGGTCGACTCGCTCATGTCCCTCTCAAGGGGGCGATGACGATCCCCGCTCCTGTGGCAGCGGCGCTCAGCGCAGGCCCACGATCTCCCCGGTGGCGACGTCGACGTCGATGTGCTCGGCCGCGGGACGGCTCGACAGACCCGGCATGGTGGACAGGCTCCCGCAGATCGCGCAGACGTAACCCGCCCCGGCGGCCAGGCGCACCTCGCGCACCGGGAGCCTCCACCCGGTGGGAGCGCCCTTGAGACCGGGCTCGGCGGACAGGGACAGCGGGGTCTTGGCGACGATGACTGGCAGGTTTCCGAAGCCGCCGCGCTCATAGTCGTCCAGCAGCCTGCTCGCGGCAGAGGTGTAGTCCACGCCGTCGGCTCCGTAGAGGGCCGCTACTTTGGCGATCTTGGTGCGCAGGTCGTCCTCCGGCTCGTAGACGGGTCGGGTGGAGGCGGCACCCTCTCCCTCCCGGCAGGCCTCGACGACGGCACTCGCCAGGTCGAGACAGCCCTCGCCGCCCTCGGTCACGGGATGGCAGACGGCTACTCGGGCTCCGGCGTCGCGCGCGATGCGCTCCACCGCCTCGATCTCGCTGTCGTGGTCGGTGGGGAAGACATTGACGGCCACGACCGGTGTGATGCCGAAACCCCGCACGATATCCAGGTGCTTGAGCAGATTGGCGGCACCGGCGCGCACGTCCTCGGCATTTTCCTGGAGCATCTCCTCGGGCAGGTCCTTGCCGCTGACAATCCGGTAGCGCCCGGAGTGGACCTTGAGCGCCCTGACGGTGACCACGACGACGGCCACGCGCGGATGCATCCCGGAGACGGCGCACTTGAGGTCCACGAAGCGCTCCAGGCCCATGTCCGCCCCGAAGCCGGCCTCAGTGAGGACGTACCCTCCGCTGCTCGCGCCCGCCTCGGCGACACGGTCGGCGATCACCGATGAGCAGCCGGTGGCGATGTTCCCGAAGGGGCCGGTATGGACCAGGACGGGTGTGCCCTCACCGGTGCGCAGAAGATTGGGCTCGAGCGCGTCGCGCAGGACGGCGCACATGGCCCCAGCAGCCTTGAGGTCCTCGGCCCTGATCCACTCCCCGCCGCGGCTGCGGCCGATGACGATGCGCCCCAGGCGCTCGCGCAGGTCGGCCAGGTCCGTGACCAGTGACATGATGACCATGAGCTCGCTGGCCGGGGTGATGTCGAAGGAGGCCTGCCGGGTGACGCCGTCGATCTTGGTCCCCAGGCCGGTGACGATGTGGCGCAGGGCGCGGTCGTTGACGTCCAGGACCCGGGGCCAGGTGATGGTGCGCTCGTCGATGTCGAGCTCGTTGCCGTGGTGCAGGTGGTTGTCGATCATCGCCGACAGGAGGTTGTGGGCGGCGGTGATCGCGTGGAAGTCGCCGGTCAGGTGCAGGCTCATCCGCTCTGCCGGCAGGATGCGGGCCCGCCCGGAGCCGCCGGCCCCGCCCTTGATGCCGAAGGTGGGGCCCATGGCCGACTGGCGCAGGGTGAGGACGGCCCGCTCGCCCAGACGCACCAGCCCCTGGGCCAGCCCGATCGCGGTGGTGGTCTTGCCCTCTCCGAAAGGAGTCGGCGTGATCGCGGTGACGACGACGTAGTGGGCACCGCTAGCGCCGTCGTTGGCCTGGTCGCCCGGGTCTAAAGCGCGCAGGTCGATCTTGGCCACGTCGCGGCCGTAGGGGATGACGTGCTCGGCGGCGATTCCCGCTGAGGCAGCCAAGGCATCGAGGTCAACCGGGGCGTGGGCGCCGTCAGTGTTCGGACTCACCTGGGTCATGGAACAAGCCTAGTCTGAATCGGCTCCCAACTTTCCTCACGTGTCGCAGTAACACCGGCCAGTAGAACAGCAGGTCTTCATGACAAAGAGTCATACCTTCAGCACACTGAACCTTATTCGACTAATCTGTCGGTTACCCATTGACCAACCATGGAGGTTGTTATGAACCGTCAGATTGTCGTCTGTGCCCTCGCCGCATCGGCATCACTGTGTCTTGCCGTGGCGGGGTGCTCAGGCACATCGGGGAAATCGGATGCCGGCTCCAGCACTTCTGCGAGCGCGTCGCCCACGGGCCCTGTCGGCACCGTCGACCCGCCATCGGACATCAAGGGCATCGACAAGCTCGGCCTGTCCAAGGCCACGATGAGCATCAAGACCGAACCTCGACTGAGCAACTATGACGACAAGGGGCTGACCTACGTCGACCCGATCACGGACCCGGCCGCTGACCTCTCGGTCCATCACGTGACCTGGGACGGCAAGGAGACCTGGAAGGCAAGCGTGCCGGTCCCCGGCGGCGCCGATCCCGCCTCACTGACTCCCGTGATGAGCTATGACGACGCACTGGGCGTCGTCTCCTACTGGTTCACCACCGACCAGATCGACCCCGAGGACTCCACACTCCGCCTCCACCCGGTCAGCGGCAAGCTTCACTGGTTCGACACCAGCACTGGGCAGCAGGGCTCTGATCCCTTCGCCGAGGAGGGCAACACCTACACGTCGCACAAGCAACTGGTCGGAGGACTTCAGGTGGCCTCCGACGGCGGGATGAGCGCAGTAAAAATCGTGGATTCATCACACTCCCTCGTTAGTCACTCCCCACAGGATTTGGGACTTGCGAATGGGAGTCGGGGCGAGTTCTACTCATGGAAGGGACAGGTGCGTATCAGAGGTACTCAGCCCGCAGACCCGGCCGATCTTGTCCAGCTCAACACCACCAAGCCCATCTCCGACCTCAGTGCCGACGCCCGGATCTGGGCCACGCCGACAAGAATTCTGGTTCTGGATCAGTCGGACAGCCGCTTGCAGTCCGTGACCGACAGCGGGGCTCAGGTACTCGATCTCAAGGGATGCGCCATTCCACCGAAGAGCAATCTCGCGGTCGGCAGTGGCGACACGTACGACTACATCGGGCAGCTGCGCATCGCTCAGGACGGGACCACCGAGTGTCTCTCCGACACCATTGGGAACCCTTCCGACACCATTAGCACCACCCTGAGCAACGGCAGCATCATCGTCCGTTCCACCGCAGATGAGGGAAAGACCTTCTCCTTCCGCTACCTCAGCGCCGACGGCACCACGAAAGTCGACCTGCCGGAGAAACCGACCCCTAGCGCCTATGGCGGCCACCTCGTGTACTCCACCTCCGCCGACGGCGTCTCGACCGTGACCGCATTCAGCGAGAAGGATCTCAAGCCCTCGGGCTCCTGAGCCATGAGCGTCCCTCAGGGCTACTCCTCGGCGAGGGCGTCCTCAATGGCCCGCATGGTCACGTCCCGGCTGTAGCCCTTGCGGCCCAGCATGGCCGCGGTACGGCGCCGACGCACCTCCCAGGGCAGGTGGCGCGTGGAGATCAGCTTCTTGCGGGCCAGGTTCAGCGCCGCCGCGTCCTCGTCGTCGGAGCTGATCTGATCGAGGGCCGCGGTGACGTCCCGCTCGCCCAGCCCCTTGCGCTGCAGCTCCTCGGCAATGGCCCGCCTGGCCGCTCCCTTCTCCGCAAAGCGGGTGCGCGCCAGGCGGGCCGCATAGGCGGCGTCATCAATGACCCCGGCCGCCTCCAGACGGTCGAGGACCTCGGCGGAAATGCGGGGGTCCACCTCCTTGCGCTCGAGCAGCTCCACCAGGGCCGCGCGAGGAGCGGCACTGCGGTCGAGGCGGCGCAGGACGATCTCCCGCGCCGCCTCAATGGCCTGAGCGTGGGCGTCAGGAGTGATCCAAGGCATCAGAACCCGCCGGCGTCCTCACCGAAGATGGTGTCCGGCTCGTCGGTCGTGGCCTCCTTAGCGGCCTTGGTGGTCTTGGAGGCCCTGGTGGAGCCAGTGGTCTTCTTACCGCGTCCCCGGGCGTTCTTGACCGCGCTCGTGGCGGCGGTGTCACCACTGTCCACCGGGACGGCGGCCGCGGCCACGGCGGCCTCGGCCGCAGCGAGCTCCTCAGCCTCCCGGGCTTTGCGGCCGGGCTCGCCGATCCCCAGGGCCGCAAGGATCTTCTCCTCGATCTCAGCGGCCAGCTGCGGGTTGTCCTTGAGGAAGTTGCGCGCGTTCTCCTTGCCCTGACCGAGCTGGTCCTCCCCGTAGGTGAACCAGGCCCCCGACTTGCGCACCACGCCGTTGTCCACCCCCAGGTCGAGCAGGCTGCCCTCGCGGGAGATGCCCTGGCCGTAGAGGATGTCGAACTCGGCCTGCTTGAAGGGCGGCGCCATCTTGTTCTTGACGACCTTGACCCGGGTACGGTTACCCACGGGCTGATCGCCGTCCTTGAGCCCTCCGATGCGGCGCACGTCCAGACGCACCGAGGCGTAGAACTTCAGGGCCTTCCCGCCGGTGGTGGTCTCCGGGTTGCCGAAGAACACGCCGATCTTCTCGCGCAGCTGGTTGATGAAGATGGCGGTGGTTCCGGTGGAGGACAGGGCCCCAGTGATCTTGCGCAGCGCCTGGCTCATGAGACGCGCCTGGAGACCGACGTGGGAGTCCCCCATCTCTCCCTCGATCTCAGCCTTGGGAACCAGGGCCGCCACGGAGTCGATGACGATGATGTCCAGGCCTCCCGAGCGCACGAGCATGTCGGTGATCTCCAGGGCCTGCTCACCGGTATCCGGCTGGGAGACCAGGAGGTTGTCGATGTCAACGCCCAGAGCCTTGGCGTAGACCGGGTCGAGGGCGTGCTCGGCGTCGATGAAGGCCGCGTTGCCGCCGGCCCGTTGCGCACTGGCCACGGCATGCAGAGCGACGGTGGTCTTTCCGGAGGACTCCGGTCCGTAGACCTCGATGATGCGGCCTCGTGGGAGCCCTCCGACCCCCAGGGCCACGTCAAGAGCAACCGACCCCGTAGGGATGACGGAGACCGGCGGACGGGTGTCGTCCCCCAGGCGCATGACGGAGCCCTTACCGAAGTTCTTGTCGATCTGGGCGAGGGCGGTGGCCAGGGCCTTGGATCGGTCCTGGGTCTGGCTGGCAGCAGGCATTGTTCTACCTCGGTTCTCGGGGCGGCTCGCAGCCGCGGTGGACATGGCTGGTCAACTTCGGCGAGGTCCCCTCTCCGGGGCTCACCAACGACGGTATGCCTGACCACTGACATCTATCTCCGCACCTTTTCGGCCCTGTGGACCCAGGGTGCGTCGTCGTCGTTCGTGGAGAACAGTACCCGAACACCTGTTCGATCGCGACGCCATTGTCGCGCGCGTGTCGATCACTCCAGCCCCGACCTCATCTCCCCTCCTCAGCGGCGGGGAGCGGCCCGGAAGATCCAGCGATCAGTCTCCGAGCGCTCGGTCTCATCGCACAGGAGGGCCCACACTCGCTCCGGCGCCACTCCGTCGTCGAGCGCCTGCACGCAGGTCACCCCCAGCTCGGGCAGGACCAGGTCCTGAGTCAACGACCGTCCGTAGGCCGAGCCGAAGACCGCCTCGACGGCACTCCAGAACTCTGAGTGCTTCACCACCCCTCCCTTCCTCAACAGACGCCCCGGCAGTGGGCCCACTCATCGTGAACCCACCGCCGGGGCCAGTCAACTCATCGGCCGCCGTCAGCGGGTACCTCGAGAGCACCGCGCCGAGGGCGCCAGCGGATGATCACCTCAGGGCGATGCCCTGCTGACGCACAAGCTCGTCAGGAACTGTGTCCGGAATCATGACACCTTCGGTCAGGGCGATGCGATCCGAGACCTCGCGCAGCACCATGGACAGAGGGGCGTCAAGCGCCTGGCAGATGGAGGCCAGCAGCTCGGAGGATGCCTCCTTCTGGCCGCGCTCAACCTCGGAGAGGTATCCCAGGGAGACGCGGGCCTGCGAGGAGAC
The DNA here is from genome assembly GCA_963552815.1 of uncultured Actinomyces sp. Lineage (GTDB taxonomy): Bacteria > Actinomycetota > Actinomycetes > Actinomycetales > Actinomycetaceae > Actinomyces. The sequence goes on from CAUVMS010000051.1 coordinate 8,705, forward strand.
CTCGCGCAGCGTGCGCCCCTGGTGTTGTCGAACGCCGCGCAGAACCTCTCCGATCTCGCGACGCAGGACGACATTCTCATGCTTCGGGGTGTCCACGGACACACCGTACCCTGCCCCGGGTCCCTGGCGCATCGGCATCCGGTTATTGATCGGGCGAGTGGTGCGGGGGTGAGTCGTGTTGTTCATCATCTAGCACAACCATTCACGTCGTGGATTCATTCCCACCGCGCGAGGCCAGTTCTCCGGCTCCGCTGGCGTTGCCCCCAACTCTACCGGCATTCCTGAGAGAAACCTGAAACGCGCCTTAGTCTGCGGTCTGTAAGTGATGAGGAGTGTTCAGATCCGCGCCACCGCGATCATCCTCGCCCAGAAGCGCAACGGCCAGCTCGATCACGCTCAGCACGGTGCGACGTCGGATCTGTGCGCGGCCCCCGCTCAGGTGCAGCTCACAGTGCACCTCACCCCAGGGGGCGACGACGGCGATATGGACCGTTCCCGCCGGATGACCGTCGGCCGGCCCCGGCCCCGCCACCCCGGTGGTGGCCATCCCCAGATCGGCACCGAGGAGCCGACGAACGCCGCGCGCCATCTGAAGAGAGACGTCACGGTCCACCGGCCCGGTCCGCTCCAGGTGAGTGGCATCCACGCCAAGCACCTGCGCCTTGACACGAGTGGCGTAGGCGACCACGGCACCGGTCAGCACGCGCGAAGCCCCAGGGACCCCGACCAGGGTTGAGGACACCTGCCCGCCCGTCAGCGACTCGGCGATCGCCACCGTCACTCCGCGATGCTCCGCTGCCCGCAAGAGCTCTGCCGCAGCGCGGGCACAACGCCCCTCATCGCCCCCTTCACCCCCGACCGGCGCCGACACCTGCACCTGCGCCTCAGAGTGCTCACCGGCCGGCACGTACGCTCCGACGGCTCAGGCGCACAGCCTCTCGCACGTAGTCCAGCCCCGTGACCACGGTGACGACCAGCGCCGCAGCCACGACGACATAGGCCACCTTGACCAGAAGGCCGGCCACGCCAGCGGGCAGGAAGAGGAAGGACCACGGCGTCAGCAGCCCCACCAGCCCCACTATCTGGAGAGCTGTCTTGATCTTGCCTCCCCGTGAGGCCGCCATGACCGCACGGCGCAGCATGAAGAAGCGCATGACCGTGATACCCAGCTCGCGCACGACGATCAGGATCGTGACCCACCACCACAGCCTGCCATTGATACTGAGCAGGACGAAGGCGGACAGGGTCAACGCCTTGTCCGCAATCGGGTCGGCGATCTTGCCGAAGGAGGTCACCAGCCCCCACGAGCGCGCCAGCTGACCGTCGAGACGGTCCGTGAAGGCAGCTACGACGAACACCACGACGGCCACGAGCCTGGCCCGGTCCCCCGGCAGCAGCGAGAGCCAGATGAAGACGGGGACGAGCAGCAGTCGCAGCACCGTCAAGGCATTGGCGATGTTGAGCAGCGGCGCGCGCTCTGGCTGTGCGGCGCCGTCCGGGGCGGTCGAGGCGTTCATCGAGACCAGCCTAATAGTGCATGCCCTCACACCGCCGGAGAAACCTCGAAACGTGTTCGAAAAACATCGCGTGCGCGCGTCACCTCCGGCGCCCGACTCCATCCACCGCACGCCACACACCGCGGGGGATCTATCCCCATCGACTGCTTTCCCTGGAACTCCGGCCATCCTGTCCGGCATCCACCAAGAGACCACAGGTCACACACACTTCATTAAGGTTCAGTTCTTACGTTCATAAATATGTTTTCCTCCATTTTTTCTCCACTTCTTCTGGAAAATATCGACAACGGCGGGCGCAAGCGCCGAGCCGGCGGACGCTCAGGCGAACGGCGGTCAGGCGATCGACAGCGCGTGAGCATCGCGCGCGTTCCTCACCGGTCGCGAGGTCCGGGACTGCTCCTGGCCACCACCCTTGCCGCGGTGATCGCAGTCGCGGGTTGCGGGGCGGGCACCGGTCCGTCCCAGTCGAGCGGGACCGGCACTGCCGAGGCGGGCAGTACCCGCGAGCAGCAGAGCCAAAGCGGGCAGGACGTGCACTTCACCGTGGGTTACGCCGGGGACGTCCTCATGCACATGCCGGTTCTGAGCTCCACTCCGGGGGGCTCTGGGGACATCACCGGCAACATCGCCGCCGAGACGCCCTGGGTCGAGGGACTGGATCTGGCGCTGTGCGGGATGGAGGTTCCTGTCGCTCCGGACGGGGTCTACTCGGGCTTCCCCACCTTCGGCGCCCCCTCCGAGGTCGTCGGTGCCCTGGCGAGATCCGGGTGGGACGGCTGCGCGACCGCCTCCAACCACTCCGCGGACCGGGGTGAGGCAGGAGTCATCGCCACGTTAGACGCCTTGGACACGCACGGCCTGGGGCACGCCGGCACCCACCGCAGTGCCAAGGACGCCTCCGTACCCTTCGCCCTCTACGAGCTCGAGCGCGGCGGCCGCACGGTGACCGTGGCCCAGATCTCCACGACTATGGGGCTCAACGGCTTGGAGGACCCCACCGGGCACTCGGTGTCGCTCAACAACGTCAATGCCATCACGAAGACCGCGAAGTCGGCTCGGGCGGCGGGAGCCGACCTGGTCGTCGTCCACTCGCAGCTCGGCCAGGAATACGAGACCACGCCCAGCGACGAGCAGGTCTCCTACGCCCAGGACCTCGCCAACAGCGGACAGGTCGACATCCTCTTCGGCGCCCACCCCCACGTGCCCCAGCCCGCCGAGAAGCTCTCCGGGGGCGTCAAGGGCAAGGGGATGTGGGTGTCGTACTCGGCTGGCAACTACATCTCCAGCCAGGACGAGGCCAACTGCGCCCCGCTGTCCGACGTCGGTCAGCTGGTCTGGGCCGACGTCACCTCCCACGCCGACGGCTCGGTAAGCGTGGACAAGCTGAACTGGCACCCGTTCACGGTGGATCAGGAGAGTGGCTACAAGATCAGGGACCTGGCGGCGCTCCACCACGGAGAGCGGCCCGCCGACCTGGGCCTGAGCGAGCAGGAGATCAACCGACGTTGGAGCCTGCTTACCTCGGACGTCAAGGACGCCTCGACAATGGCCACGAATCCTCCGAAACCTACCGGGCAGGCTCCAACAGTCGTCAGTCGTGACGAGGTGATCAAACGAGCGGGCGCCCACCCGGCCCCGTCGGACGCGGCATCGCCCTCGCCCTCCACCAGATCCGGGTCCCGGCCGAGTCAGGAGCCGGACCAAGAGTCGTCCACCTCGTCGGATCGGCCGTCATAGTCACCCCGTCCTACGCCGTCGGCCTCACAAACGGCGGAGCCGGAGCCGGGGCTCCGCCGAGCCGCGGGGGTCGCGGAGGACAAGGAAGCAAGACCTGACGACGGGCTATAGAGAGGTGCCGGCGCGGAGGAACCGCGTCACCACGATGAGCCGCGGCCGGTGAGCGACCATGCGTCCTCCGAGTCCTCCTCGGCGGAGGCATCGTCCCACGACTCCGACTCCGGCAGGTTCGGGTCGGCCTCCAGCGGGTCCGTGCTGTAACGGTTCGACGGCAGAGCCACTGTGCGGGGCTCGCCTGCCACGGAGGCGGGCGGACCGTCGGTGGAGGGACCGTCGGCCTGGGAGTCCTCAGAGGCTGCGGGGGTATCGGCGCTTCCCGGCGCACTCCCCTCCCCCTTGATCCAGGCCAGGGTCTCCTCCAGCTGCTCGGGCTGGACGAGGACGTCACGGGCCTTGGACCCCTCCGAGGGGCCGACCACCTCACGTGACTCGAGCAGGTCCATGAGGCGTCCGGCCTTGGCGAATCCGACACGCAGCTTGCGCTGGAGCATCGAGGTGGAGCCGAACTGGCTGGAGATGATGAGCTCGGCGGCCTGCAGGAGCAGGTCCATGTCGTCGCCGATCTCCTCATCGATCTGCTTCTTGACCTCCGGGACGACGACGTCCTCGCGGTACTCGGGGGTCAGCTGGGCCTTGACGTGCTCGACGACGGAGCGGATCTCGGACTCGGTGACCCAGGAGCCCTGGATACGCACTGGTGTGGAGGCCCCGGGGCCGAGGTAGAGGGCGTCACCCTGGCCGGTGAGGGTCTCGGCCCCGTTCTGGTCGAGGATGACGCGGGAGTCGAGCTGGGAGGCGGTGGCGAAGGCCAGGCGCGAGGGCACGTTGGACTTGATGAGACCAGTGACCACCTGGGCGACAGGACGTTGGGTGGCCAGGACCAGGTGGATCCCGGCGGCTCGGGCCAGCTGCGTGATGCGCTGGATGGAGGCCTCGACGTCCTTGGGGGCCGTCATCATGAGGTCGGCGAGCTCGTCGACGACAACGAGGAGGTAGGGGTAGGGCCTCAGCTCGCGCTGGGAGCCGGGCAGGGGCTGGACCTCCCCGGCGCGCACCGCCTTGTTGAAGTCGTCGATGTGCTTGAAACCGAAGGAGGCCAGGTCGTCGTAGCGGGTGTCCATCTCGCGGACCACCCACTCCAGGGCCTCGGCGGCCTTCTTCGGGGAGGTGATGATCGGGGTGATGAGGTGCGGGATGCCCTCGTAGATGGTCAGCTCCACGCGCTTGGGGTCGACCAGCACCATGCGTACCTCCTCGGGGGTGGCACGCATCATGATCGAGGTGATCATGGAGTTGACGAAGGAGGACTTACCCGAGCCGGTCTGGCCGGCCACCAGCAGGTGCGGGGTCTTGGCCAGGTTGGTGACGACGTAGTCGCCCTCGACGTTCTTGCCCAGCCCCACGACCAGCGGGTGGGCCTGCTTGCGAGCGGCCTGGGAGCGTAGGACGTCGCCGAGCTTGACCATCTCACGGTCAGTGTTGGGGATCTCGATGCCGATGGCGCTCTTGCCGGGGATCGGGGTGAGCAGGCGGATCTCGTCCGAGGCCACCGCGTAGGCGATGTTCTTCTCCAGCCCCGTGATGCGGGAGACGTTGACACCCCGACCGCGGTGGACCTCGTAGCGGGTGACCTGGGGACCGCGCGTGTAGCCGGTGACGGTGGCGTCGACGTTGAACTCGACGAAGACGTTCTGCAACGCCTCGACGATCGCGTCGTTCGCGGGGGTGCGGGTGGCGTGCCCAGGGCCGGGCCCGAGCAGGGCGTCCTCGGGCAGGGTGTAGGTGGAGCCGTCGGGCAGGGCCATGTCGCTCATGGCGCTCATGGCGCTCATGGCGATCTGGTCGGCGAGGTCGGGCTCCTCGAGCGCGACCTCCGGGGTCTCCTCGGTGATGGCGTCAAACTCGGACGGTGCCGGCGAGGTCGGGCGCTTCGCGGGTGAGGGCCTGCGCTGCGCGCCTGCGGGCGCTCCGCCCCCTCTGGGGCCTCCGGCGGCTCCGGCCGCTCTGTCCTTGGAGGGAGAGGCGGCAGAGGGGGCCGACGACGTGACTGCATCGTCCTCGCTGCCCACCTCCGGGACGACGAAGGCTGCGTCGTCAGCCGGGCCACTCTGATCATTGCCGGGTTCGAAGAGCTCGGTGATCGAGGTCTGCTGGGCCTCCCTGTCGGCGGAGCGCTTGCGCCGGCCGCTGCCACGCTTACGCGGGGCCGTCTCCTCCACCTCCAGCGCGGAGCGGAAGGGCTCGTCTCCGTCGTAGGAGTCCAGGAGCGCGGTCTGCGCAGAGTCATCGCCTGCCGCACCGGGACCCCCGCGGACCCGTCCCAGCAGGCGCCGGGCCAGGGAGTCACCGGAACCGTCGGCGCCGGACGGATCACTGGAGCCGTCGGTGCCCAGGGCCCGGCGCTGTGCCAACGCCTCTCGGATCTCGGCGACGGTCTTGCCGGACAGGACCAAGGCGGAGAACGCAGCCAGGAGGAAGAACAGGATGAAGGCACCCACCGAGGAGAACAGCGCCGCCAGTGGGTAGCCCACCAGCCATCCCAACAGCCCGCCGGCGCTCTCCAGGCCGCCGACGTTATCCTTCAGGACCGGGTTGCCACTGCCCACCTGGATCATTCCGGTCAGTGCGGTGAGCAGACCGAAGCAGCCCACCGAGATCCGGGCGTGAACCGCGCCCAGACTGTGGGCCCTCAGCATGGCGACGCCCAGCGCCCCCAGAAGCAGGGGCACGAAGATACCGAGCACACCGACAGGGCCTGCGGCGATGTGGTGAAGAAAGTTTCCGGCGGTTCCGGAGATCCCGAACCACTCCCGCAGAGCCAGGACCGCCGCGAGGGCCAGGATGAGGAAGGCCCATCCCGTGCGGCGGTAGCGTCCGCCGGAGGGCTGGGTTCCGGAGGCGGTGAGAGGAGCGGCCCCCTGAGGGGATGCTCCTCGAGAGCGCCCCCTGCCGGATCCGGACGGAGGCGTAGCAGTTCTCGTAGTGCGACGATTGGCCATGATGTCCTAGAAACTATCGGATTCTCGGCGTCGGCGGCCCTGCCACGCCGCCTTGGGCGGGTGGGAAAACGTCACCTTCTCACTGAGGGCTCCATCTGGAACCATTCAGCCTACGGTCACCGTCAGCGAGCGCTGCCGTCGGGTCCCTCATCGTCTTCAGTACCGCCCTCGGCGCTTTCAAGGAGGATGGCGTCGATCTCCTCACGGCGCGGAGCCTGAGCCGGCCCGCTGCGGGCCACGGCGTGGGCGGCAGCCGCGTTGGCGCGTCGGGCGGCCTCAACGACGTCGAGCCCGTCGAGGAGTCCGGCGACGAGGACACCGGTGTGAGTGTCTCCCGCGCCCGTCGTGTCAACGACAGCGCGCATGAAACCGGGAACCTCGATCGGTTCGCCACCGGCCGGGTGGAGGACGCATCCGTGGACTCCGATACGCCGGACGATCAGTGCCTGTGAGCAGATCCGACGCACCGCGTCCGGCCCCCCCAACCGTTCCTCGAGCCGGCTCATCTCCAGGTCATTGCCAGTCAGCATCGTCGCACGGGACAACAGCGGCAGCAGTACCTGGTCGGGGATGTCGGGCTGGGCCGGGCCCAGGTCAATGACCAGTCCGACGCCGTCGGGCATCGACAGGAGCCAGTCGACCAGGATGCCCCTGCTCGTGTAATGGGCCAGGTCGTAGCCGGTGGCATAGACCCAGTCCCCCTCCCGAAGGTCGAGGCTCTCGAGGTCCTCGCGCTGAGGCTCGCCCTCGACGCCCGCAGTGGTGATGAAGGTTCGACGGCCTGACGGCTCGATGAGCGTGGTGCAGGTGCCGATATCGCCGACGAGCTCCTCAACGAGCAGCTCGACCTGGTCCAGGCGCATCGACTCGCGCACCCGTGCGGAGTTGGGACCGGTTCCCAGGGTCGCCGCCAAAGCGGCGGGGACGCCCTGTCGGGCAGCAGCCGAGACCACCGTGTACCCGCCTCCCACGACCGGGCCCGACGACGCCCCGGTAATCGCCCCTCCAGGCAACGGAACCCGATTAACGTGAAGGGGGATGTCAATGAGGATGGACCCGGTGGATACGAAGCATGCGGGCCGGAATAGAGTCATGCAGTAAGCGACCTCCTAGGCCTCGATGACAACCGGGACGATCATGGGGCGGCGCTTGAGGCGGCGCCCGATCCACCGCCCCAGGGTGCGGCGCATGACCTGCTGGAGGGAGTAGGCGTCGGCCTTCCCCGTCTCCAGCGCGGCGGACAGCGCCTCGGTGACATCGGGCAGTATCTCCTCGAAGACAGAGTCGTCCTCGGCCATGCCCCGGGCCTGGATGTGCGGACCGGCCAGGATCGTGCCGGTCGTGGTCTCCACCACCGCGTAGACGGAGACGAAGCCCTCCTCGGCCAGGATGCGCCGGTCCTTGAGCTCGGCCTCATCAATCTCCCCCACGGAGGAGCCATCGACGTAGATGTAGCCGCAGGGGATCTGGCCGGCGATACGGGCGATCCCCTTGTCCAGATCGACGGCGACCCCGTCCTCACACAGCATGACCCGCTCGGGGGCCACCCCGGTCTTGACGGCGAGCCCGCCGTTGGCCACCAGGTGGCGGATCTCGCCGTGGACGGGCATGACGTTGCGGGGCTGGACGATGTTGTAGACGTGGAGCAGCTCCTCGGAGGAGGCGTGCCCGGAGACGTGAACCTTTGCGTTGCCCTGGTGGATCACCCGGGCCCCCAGCCGCATGAGCTGGTTGATGACCCGGAAGACGGAGTTCTCGTTGCCCGGGATAAGGGAGGAGGCGAAGATAACGGTGTCTCCGGGCTCGATGGTGACGCTGCGGTGCTCGGAGTGCGCCATGCGGGACAGTGCCGCCATCGGCTCGCCCTGCGAGCCGGTGACCATGAGGACCTGCTCCTGCGGGGGCAACGAGGTGATGTCGCGGGCGTCCATGAGGACGCCGCTTGGGACCTTGAGGTAGCCGCGCTCGGCGGCGATCCCCATGTTGCGCACCATGGAGCGCCCCACGAGCGCCACGCGTCTGCCGTGCAGGGCGGCGGCGTCGAGGACCTGCTGGACCCGGTGGACGTGGCTGGCGAAGGAGGCCACGATGATCTGTCCCTCGGAGTCGGCGAAGACGTTGTCCAGGACCTGGCCGATCTCGCTCTCGTGGCCGACCATGCCGGGAACCTCGGCGTTGGTGGAGTCTACGCAGAACAGGTCCACCCCTTCCTCACCGAAGCGCGCGAAGGAGCGCAGGTCGGTGATGCGCCCGTCGATGGGCAGGGAGTCCATCTTGAAGTCTCCGGTGACGAGCACGTTGCCGGCGTCGGTGCGGATCATGACCGCCATGGCGTCGGGGATGGAGTGGTTGACGGCCACGAACTCCAGGTCGAAGGGGCCGTAGGAGACCTCCTCGTACTCGACGACCTGACGCAGCACCGGGTGCATGCGGTGCTCCTTGAGCTTGGCCTCCACGAAGGCCAGGGTGAGCTCGCTGCCCACCAGGGGGATGTCCTCACGCAGGCGCAGCAGGTAGGGCACGCCTCCGATATGGTCCTCGTGCCCGTGAGTCAGCACCAGGGCGACGACGTCGTCGATACGGTCCTCGAGGGAGGAGAAGTCGGGGAGGATGAGGTCGACGCCGGGCTGGTCCTCCTCAGGGAAGAGCACGCCGCAGTCGACGATGAGCAGTTTTCCGTCGAGCTCGAAGACGGTCATGTTGCGGCCGACCTCTCCCAGGCCTCCCAGTGGGGTGATGCGCATCGCGCCGTCGGTGAGGGGGCCGGGGGTCTTCAGCGCAGGAAAGTTCGTCACGCGGGCATCCTACCGAGGATGCCCCGACTATCGATTGATCTGGTCTGTTCCGGTTGGATGCCACTCGATCCCGTCGTGCCCCGCCTGACTCCCCAGACAGGGCCCAGAAGCGCACGGGTTGAGAAGAGGTCGCCGCCAACGCAAGGGGTCCGCGCCATCCATCGATGTCGCGGACCCCTGCCCGGTACCCCCAGCCGGATTCGAACCGGCGCCGCCGCCGTGAGAGGGCGGTGTCCTAGGCCACTAAACGATGGGGGC
>CAUVMS010000052.1:0-17993 GCA_963552815.1 uncultured Actinomyces sp.
CCTCGTCCAGATGCGGCGGCACCGCACGACGTGCTGGGTGCAAGTCACCGGCGCACTGCTGGCGCTGAGCGCGCTTCTGACGCTCAACACCCTGACGGCATGGTGGAGCTTCCACTCCATGGTCTATTGATCGGGCGGCGCGACCTTACTGGAACCGCCTGACACCTTCGTGTCCGGGGACAGGTTCGCCTCCATCCGCGACCCCTTCGGCGTGCGGTGGGCAGTCATGACCCGGGTCGAGGACCTGTCCGAGGAGGAGAGCGCCGCGCGCGTAGCCGCATGGGCCAAGGAGCAGGCCGCGGCCGGCAGCTGAGCCCGTTCAGGGCTCAGCGCCGCTGGCGCTTCTCGCGCACGCGCACCCCGATCTGGATGGGGGTGCCAGTGAAGCCGAACTCCTCACGCAGGCGGCGCTCGATGAAGCGCCGATAGCCGGCGTCCAGGAAGCCGGTGGTGAAGATGACGATCCGGGGCGGGGCCACCTGCACCTGGGTGGCGAAGAGGATACGGGGCTGCTTGCCGCCGCGCACCGGGTGCGGGGTGGCCGACTGCAGCTGGCCCAGGAACCCGTTGAGGCGCCCTGTGGGCACGCGCGTGGTCCAGCCCTCCAGGGCGGCGTCAAGGGCGCGCACGAGCCGGTTGGTGTGCCAGCCCGTCCGGGCGGCCAGGTTGATGTGGGGAGCCCAGGAGACGTGGGCCAAGTCGTGCTCAACCTCCCACAGGAGCATCTTCTGACGCTCCTCATCCACCAGGTCCCACTTGTTGTTGACCAGCACCAGGGCGCGGCCGGCGTCGACGACCTGCTGGACGACGCGCACGTCCTGCTCGCTGATCGGCTCGGAGGCGTCCAGGAGGACGACGGCGACCTCGGCCTTGTCGATGGCGCCCTGCGTGCGCAGGACCGCGTAGTAGTCGGCGCCCCGCGACTGTTTGACGCGCCGGCGGATCCCGGCGGTATCGACGAAGACCCACTGGCGCCCGTCAAGCTCAATGATCTCGTCGACCGGGTCCCGGGTGGTGCCGGCGGTCTCGTTGACGACGACGCGCTCCCTGCCCGCGATGGAGTTCAGCAGCGAGGACTTGCCGACATTGGGCCTCCCCACGAGGGCGACCCGGTGCAGGTCTCCCTCGGGCGCGGCGGTCGCCACGGAGGACACCTCCGGGAGGATCTCCATGACGGCGTCGAGGACCTCACCGCTGCCCCGGCCGTGCAGGGCGGAGACCGGGAAGGGCTCGCCCAGGCCCAGGTTCCACAGGGCGGCGGCGTCCCCCTCCTGCGCCGGGGAGTCGACCTTGTTGGCGGCCAGGACCACGGGCTTGCCGCTGCGGCGCAGCATCCGTACCACGCGGGCGTCGGTCTCGGTGATGCCGACCTGGGCGTCGACAACAAGCAGGACGGCGTCAGCCATCTCGACGGCGACCTCGGCCTGCGTGGCCACGGCGGCGTCGAGACCGGCCACGTCCACCTCCCAGCCGCCGGTGTCGACGATGGTGAAGCGGCGCCCGGCCCACTCAGCCGGGTAGGAGACCCGGTCGCGGGTGACGCCGGGGGTGTCCTGGACGACGGCCTCGCGGCGGCCCAGAACCCGGTTGACCAGGGTCGACTTACCCACGTTGGGCCGGCCGACGACGGCTAGGACCGGCAGCCCGGCCTCAGTGCGGTCACCGGTTGGAAGCTCACCGTCGGCCTCCAGGAGGGCGAGGTCCTCCTCATCGAGCTCATAGTCACCCAGACCCTCACGCATGGCCCGCACTCTCAGGTCCTCCTCCGCGTCACGCCGAGCGGCGGAGTCGGCGGCCTCCTCCACCAGGTCCAGGACCCGTTCGACGGACTGCTCCAGGGTCAGCTCCGAGGTGTCCACCAGGGTGACGCCCTCGGGCGCGGTGAGGAACTGGGAGACCGTGGAGTCGTCGCGGTCGCGGCGCACGACCTGGTCGCGCAGGGCGGCGGCATCGACCTGCTTGCCGGCGGCCTCCAGGTCCCCGGCGCGGCGCGCCAGGCGGGCCTCCTCTGAGGCAGTCAGGAGCAGGCGGGCGTCGGCGTCGGGGGCGATGACGGTGGTGATGTCGCGCCCTTCGGCCACGATGCCGGCTCCCTTAGAGAAGGACCCGACGTGACCGGTGGCCTCGAAACGGATGATCTCGCGCTGGCGGCGTGCCAGCTCGGCACGCACCTCGAGGTTGGTGGCGACCTTCGAGACGACGGTGGCGATGTGCGGGTCGCGGATCGCGGTCGACACGTCAGCGCCGTCCACGGTGAAGGTGGGGTGGTCGGGATCCAGACCCATGTGCAGGGGCATGGCGGCAACGGCCTCGGCCACGGCGGCCTCATCGGCTAGGTCGACGTCCTCATGCTCGCACCACCAGGCCGCGGCCCGGTACATGGCGCCGGTGTCGAGGTAGGCCAGTCCGAGCGTGGCGGCCACCCGCCGCGAGACGGTGGACTTGCCCGATCCGCTCGGTCCGTCGATCGCAACGACGATTCCCATGGTGTCCTCCAGCAGGGTCTGATTCCGGTCAACAGCTGCGCCAAGCGTCCCACACTCCGGCGCGATACCGCGGATCAGGCCCTCATGAGTACTGACACAGGGACTTTCCACAAACGAATTGAACTGGTTTCAGCCCGCGACGACGCGCCAGCCCCGGGCATCCAGCGCCTCTTCCAGCCGTTGGGCGGCCGCCGGCAGGACGGAGATGAGCGCAATGCCGGCACTCTGTCCGGCCGAGTGCTCCAGGGAGAAGTCCTCGATGTTGATACCGGCAGCACCGACGTCGGAGAAGAGCCGACCGAGCTCGCCGGCGGCGTCGGGCACGAGGACCTGGACCTCGGCGTAGCGGCGCGGCGCCCCGCCGTGTTTTCCTGGGATGCGGGCCCGTCCGGCGTTTCCCCTGGCCATGACGTCGGTGATGGCTCCCACGGCGCCCGGGGCGATGGCATGGGCAGTTCCTGGAGCCGTGTACTCGGGACTGTCCGGCTTGCAGGCGGCTGCCTCGATGCCTTCGATCAGTGCGCCCAGGTCGTCACTGATCTGGCGCAGCAGGTCGGCCACGGGCCTGGCGTTGCCCACGATGATCGCCGACCATAGGCGCGGATCCGAGGCCGCGATCCGGGTGACGTCGCGAAGCCCTTGCCCCGACAGTGCCAGGGCGCTCTCCCCCAGCTCCTCCAGGCGGGCGGCCACCAGGGAGGCGACGAGCTGGGGCATGTGGGACACGGCGGCGACGGCGGCGTCGTGCTCCGACGCTCCCATGCGCACCGGGGTGGCGCCCACGTCGACCGCCAGGTTCCTGATGACCAGCTCCGCCTCGGGATCCGAGTCCTGGCCGACGACCACCCAGGGACGTCCGGCGAAGAGGTCGGAGTCGGCGGCACCGGCACCCGAGCGCTCGCGGCCCGCCATCGGGTGGGAGCCGACGTACCTGCGCACCTGCGCTCCCGCCCGGGCCTGAACCTCCGCGACGATCCGCTCCTTGACGGAGGCGACGTCGGTGACCACCGCTTGAGGATGGGCCGCCAGCTGTGCGACGACGACGTCGGCGGTCACGTCGGGGGGTGTGGCGACGACGATGATCTGCGGCTCGGGGCTGTCCTCGCCGTGAGGTGTTCCCGCCCCCATGTCGCGGGCCAGGGCCAGGGACGTGGGCGAGGTGTCGGAGAGCTGGATCTCGACGTCGGCTGCCCGCAGCGCCAGGGCCAGGGAGGTTCCCAGGAGCCCGGTGCCGATGATGAGGACCGGTCCACGTGTGGACACCGACGCCCGAGAGTGAGACTCGGTCACAGCCCGACCTCCTGCTGGAGTGCCGCGATCTCCTCGCCGCTGAGGGTCCGGGTCTCACCGGGGCGCAGGTTTCCCAGCCGCAGCGGTCCCAGCCGGGTGCGCGCCAGACGCGTCACCGGGTGGCCGACGGCGTCCAGCATGCGCCGCACGATGCGGTTCTTGCCCGAGTGGAGGGTGATCTCGATGATGGAGCCCCGTGGACCGGAGTCCTTGACGGTGACCCGGTCCGCGCGGGCCTCACCGTCCTCGAGCTCGATGCCGCGACGCAGCTTGCGCGGCACCCAGGGCTCGACCTGCCCCTCGACGATGGCGACGTAGGTCTTGGTGATCTCGAAGCTGGGGTGCATGAGCCGATGGGAGAGCTCGCCGTCGTTGGACAGCAGGAGCAGCCCCTCGGTCTCGGTGTCCAGGCGGCCGACGTGCACCAGGCGCAGCGAGTCGGGCAGCTCGGGGTGCTGGGCCAGGTGGTCGCGCCCGTACCGGGCCACGGTGGGGCGGCCCTCGGGATCCTCCATGGTGGTGACGACGCCGGCCGGCTTGTGGAGCATGAGGGTGATGAGCTCGGGGTTGGTGAGGATCCGGCTGTCGTCGACGCGGATCTCCTGAGTCAGCGGATCCACCCTGACACCCGGCTCGGTGACGGTGACGCCGTCGACGCTGACGCGACCGTCGGCGATGAGCTGTTCGCACGCCCGGCGTGAGGCGACTCCGGCATGGGCGAGGACCTTCTGCAGGCGCTGGCCGGAGGCGACGTGCGGGTCGTCCTGGCCGCCTTTGGAGGCGCGCTCACGCATCGCGAGCAGACGGGACTCCTCGTCCTCGTCGATGGCCTCGGCGTCGAAGGCGGCCAGGTCGGCGGCGTCGGTATCCTCGTCCAGCTCCTCGAGGTCGTCCTCGTCGTAGAACTCCTCGCCGCCGAAGTCGCTGTAGGGAACCGGGCCGGTTCTGCTGTGGCGGTTCCTCGGGGTCATGGGTTCCTCCTTACGGCCATCTCCTCGGCCTGCTCGACGATCTCTCCCAGCGCCTCGCTGCGGGGCAGGTATGGGGCCAGGGGCGGCAGCTCGTCCAGGGAGTCGATTCCCAGGTACTCCAGGAACTCTCCCGTGGTCCGGTACAGGATCGCACCGGAGGTCTCAGCCCCGGCCTCCTCGATGAGGCCGCGGGCGTGCAGGGTACGCATGACGCCGTCGACGTTGACGCCGCGGATCACCGCGACGCGTCCGCGGGTGACCGGTTGCCGGTAGGCGACGACAGCGAGGGTCTCCAGAGCGGCCTGGCTCAGGCGCGCCGTGGCCCCGCCGATGACGAACTGCTCGACGAGGTCGGCGTGCTCGGGCACGGAGGCGAAGCGCCACCCGCCGGCCGCCCGCCGCAGGAGGAACCCGTGGGGACGGCTGCCGGGAGCCTCTCCCCGGTACTCGGCGGCCAGGTCGTTGAGCAGCTCCTCGGTGGCTCGCTCATCGAGGCCGAGGGCCTCAGCGATCGCGGAGGTGGTCACCGGTTCGTCGGCAACGATGAGGATCGCCTCGGCGGCGCTGCGCAGCCGAGGCTCGGCGACGTCGTTCATGCGAATTCCTCCTCGAGCTCGGTCAGGTCTTCAGAGGCCATCATGCTGGTCAGATCATCCTGTCCGGCGCACCAGGTCACGGTGATCTCGCCCATGGCCTCGCTCTGGTCCAGCTCGGCGCTGCCCTGCCGATGGAGGATGAGCAGAGCCAGGAACCGGGCGACGACGACTGCCGTGCGCTCGGCGTCCTCGATGATCTGGGCGAAGGTCAGGGTCCCGTGGCGGCGCAGCCGCGACGCTATGAGACTCAGCTGCTCGCCGACCGGCACTCGCTCGTGAAGGTGGACGGTCTGGACACCCGGATCCGCGGGGCGGGTGAAGGCTCCGACCGCCAGGCGAGTGAGCTCCTCAGGGGTGATGGTGGCCACGAGTCTGGGCAGGAGCGCCGCCAGGTGCGGCTCCAGCGCCACGATCCGGGGGTGGCTGCGTGCGGAGGTCTCCGCCTGGTGGCGGAAGGCGGCGGCCGCCTCCTTGAAGGCCCGGTACTGCAGGAGTCTGGCGAAGAGCAGGTCTCTGGCCTCGAGCAGCTCGAGGTCGGGCTCCTCGTCGTCCTCGTCGTGGGGCAGAAGCCGGTGGGCCTTGAGGGCCAGGAGGGTGGAGGCCACCACGATGAACTCTGAAGCGCGTCCCAGGTCCCAGTCGGAGCGCATGTGGGCGATGAAGTCGTCCGTCACCTCCGCCAGCGCAAGCTCGGTGACGTCGAGCCGCTTACGGGCGATGAGGCTCAGGAGCAGGTCGAAAGGCCCCTCGAACTGGGGCAGGGTGACGCTGAAGCCGGGCAGACGAGGCGGATCCTGTGTGCCTGGCCCCGAATCGGCCTCCTGGACCTCCGGCTCAGGCGACATCGCCGCGGGCGATGACCTCGCGGGCCAGCCTGCGGTAGGCCTCCGCTCCGGGGTGGGAGGGCGCATAGCTGGTGATCGGCTCGGAGGCCACGGAGGCATCCGGGAACTTGATCGTGCGTCGGATGCGCGTGTCGAACAGCTGCTCGCCGAAGGCCTGCTCCAGGCGCTCGAGCACCTCGCGCGAGTGCAGGGTGCGGGAGTCCACCATGGTGGCCAGGATGCCGTCGATCTCCAGGGTGGCGTTGAGACGGTCCTTGACCCGCTCGACGGTCTCGACCAGAAGCGCCACCCCTCGCAGTGCGAAGAACTCGGTCTCCAGCGGGATGATGACGCCGTGGGAGGCGGTCAGGGCGTTGATGGTGAGCAGCCCGAGCGAGGGCTGGCAGTCCACGAGGATGACGTCGTAGTCATCCAGGACGGGGCGCAGCACCCGCTTGAGGGCCTGCTCACGGGCCACCTCGTTGACGAGCTGGACCTCGGCGGCTGACAGGTCGATGTTCGCCGGAACGATGTCCAGGCCCGGTGCTGTCGTCTCGTGAATGATGGTGCGGATGTCTGGGCGGCTGGCGACGAGCAGGTCGTAGATCGTGGAGTCGAGCTCGTGGGCGTTGACCCCCAGGCCCGCGGAGGCGGCCCCCTGCGGGTCGAAGTCGACGATGAGGACCTTGCGCCCCAGCTCGGCCAGCGCCGCACCGAGGTTGATCGTCGTCGTCGTCTTACCGACGCCGCCCTTCTGGTTGCACATGGAGATGACCCGAGCGGGTCCGTGCGACTCCAGCGGCGCGGGAACGGGGAAGTCCTTCTCCTCGCTCTCTTCGGTGCCGGGGTCGTCGATCAGGCCTGGCTGGTTGGAGTCATTCACGTTCTCCAGCCTAGTCGAAAGCCGACCGACCTCGCCCAGTTCAGACGGGACACGCCCGAGAACATCCCGCTTTCAGGCCGACCCCGGCACTCCCCCAGGCTTCGCTCATCCCAGGGCGGCCCACGGTCGTCGAGGCGCGCGTTCCGGTGCTTAGGCCAGCGCGCGCGGATGACTGGTGGCGTAGACCTCCCGCAGGTGGTCGACGGTGACCTTCGTGTAGATCTGCGTCGTGGTGACGGAGGCGTGCCCGAGCATCTCCTGGACGACGCGCACATCCGCGCCTCCGGCCAGCAGGTGGGTGGCGAAGGAGTGGCGCAGGGTGTGGGGCGAGATGCGGCGCTCGCCGGAGGTGCCGGTCCCGGCGAGTCCGGCCCGTTCGGCGGCCTGCTGAAGGACGGCCCAGGCGCTCTGCCGGCTCAGGGGCCGTCCCAGGGTGTTGAGGAAGACCTGCGGCACTCCCCTGCCCTTCTCCGCCAGGACCGGCCGGCCTCGCACCAGGTAGGCCTCCAGCGCCTCCCAGGCGTAGGCCCCCATGGGGACCACACGTTCCTTGCGGCCCTTGCCGAACAGTCGCAGCAGCCGGGAGTCGGCATCGAGGTCGTCGACGACGAGCCCGACCGCCTCGGAGATGCGGGCGCCGGTGGCGTAGAGGACCTCGAGCAGTGCCCGGTCGCGCAGGCTCACTGGGGAGTCGTCGACCCCTGCGGCCTCCAGCAGGCAGCGGACCTCTTCGATGCTCAGCGCCTTGGGCAGCCGCCTGCCAGGCTGGGGCGGACGCACTGTGGCCGAGGGGTCCTGCGAGGTGGTGCCCTCGGCCAGCAGGAACTTGTGCCAGCCGCGTACGGCCGTCACGCTCCTGGAGGCGGACGACGAGGCCAGCGGGCGTGCGCCGTCGGCTCCGGTGCGCAGTACCTCGAGGAAGCCTGCCACATCGTTGCGGCTCACCTCCTGCGGGGCCGTGATACCGCCGTTTCTCAGGTAACGCAGGTAGCGGCTGAGGTCGCGCTCGTAGGCGCTCAGGGTGTGAGGGCTCAGTCCGCGCTCGACACGCAGATGGGCGAGGTAGCCGCGCAGCGCCAGAGCCAGGGCGTCACCGCGCGGATCATGGGCGGTTCCAACGGCCGGAGCCGTCGTCTTCGAGGTACTCGTCGCAACCAGCCGGCACTCAAGCGAGCTTGGCGACCAGACCGAGCCCGACGATCGTGATCGTCCAAATGACGGCCACGGCCACGGTGATGCGGTCGAGGTTGCGCTCGGCCACGCCGGAGGACCCCGCCGAGGAGGAGATACCGCCGCCGAACATGTCCGACAGACCGCCTCCCTTGCCCTTGTGCAGGAGGATCGACATGATGAGGAAGAAGCTCGAGATGACGAGCAGCACCTGAAGGACGATACGCACCACGTCCACGCCGCGCTCCCTTCGTCGTTGATTTCGTCTTGCTGTGGGGGCGGCACGCTCCGGTTAGGGTCCGGCACGGTTGTTGACGGGGTCTGCACCCCCACCTGTCTGTCTGGCAGTCTACCCGCAACGCACCGGGTCCCGGACACCTCGTGGTGTGAGGTGTCCGGGACCCGGACGAGGAGCGTTGGAAGCCGGTGAGGAACCGATGAGTCCGGTTCCTCACCGGCTCAGCGCTGATCAGGCGTAGAAGCCGGCCATGGCGGCGAAGGAGTCGGCCTTAAGGGAGGCTCCACCCACCAGGGCGCCGTCGACGTCGGGCTGGGCCATGAGCTCCTTGATGTTGCCGGGCTTGGCCGAGCCGCCGTAAAGGATGCGAGTGGCGTCGGCGGTGGCGTCGCCGTAGTCGGCGCGCAGGGCCTCACGGATTGCCCCGCACACCTCCTGGGCGTCCTCGGCGGTGGCGGTCTCGCCGGTGCCGATGGCCCAGATGGGCTCGTAGGCGATGACGATCTTGGCGACGTCCTCGCCGCTCCACCCCTCCAGGGCGGCGCGGATCTGTCCCAGGACGAACTCGACGTGGGTTCCGGCCTTGCGGATCTCAAGGGCCTCGCCGCAGCACAGGATGGGGGTCATGCCGGCGTCGAGCACCTTGCGGGCCTTGGCACCCACGAGGGCGTCGGACTCGCCGTGGTACTCGCGACGCTCGGAGTGGCCCATGACCACGTAGCTGCAGCCGAGCTTGGTGAGCATCTGCGTGGAGATCTCACCGGTGTAGGCGCCGTTGTCATGGGTGGAGACGTCCTGGGCGCCGTACTTGATGCTCAGGGAGTCGGCGTCGACGACGGTCTGCACGGTGCGGATGGCCGTGAAGGGCGGGATCACGAGGACCTCGCACTTGGTGTAGTCGTGGTCATGGTCCTTGAGCTCCATGGCCAGGCCCTGGACGAGGTGGTTGGCCTCGAGGTGGTCGAGGTTCATCTTCCAGTTGCCCGCCATGAGCGGGGTGCGGTTGCTCATCTACGTTGCCTTCCTTCAGTTTTCGAGCACTGCGATGCCCGGCAGGGTCTTGCCCTCGAGGAGCTCGAGGGAGGCGCCGCCGCCGGTGGAGATGTGGGAGAACGTGTCCTCGTCGAAGCCGAGCGTGCGCACGGCCGCGGCGGAGTCGCCACCACCGATGACGGAGAAGGCGTCGGACTCGGAGATCGCCTTGGCCACGGCCTTGGTGCCCTCGGCGAAGGCAGGGAACTCGAAGACGCCCATGGGGCCGTTCCACACGACGGTCTTGGAGGTGGTGATGGCGTCGGCGAAGAGCGCCCGCGTCTCAGGGCCGATGTCCAGACCCATCTGGTCGGCGGGCAGCTCGTTGGAGGGCACGACGGTGGCCGGGGCGTCCGCAGCGAAGGTGGGAGCCACGACGGTGTCGATGGGCAGAAGGAGCTCGACGCCGTTGGCCTTGGCGGTCTCCAGGTAGCCCTTGACGGTGTCGATCTGGTCCTTCTCCAGCAGGGAGGTACCCACTTCGTAGCCCTGTGCGGCCAGGAAGGTGTAGGCCATGCCGCCACCGATGAGGAGACGGTCGGCTTTGCCCAGCAGGTTGGAGATGACGCCGAGCTTGTCGGAGACCTTGGAGCCGCCGAGCACCACGGTGTAGGGGCGCTCGGGGTTATTGACGGCGCGGCCCAGGGACTCGATCTCCTTGAGGACCAGGAGGCCTGCGGCCGAGGGAAGGAGCTTGGCGACGTCGTAGACGGAGGCCTGCTTACGGTGCACGACGCCGAAGCCGTCGGAGACGAAGACATCGGCCAGAGCGGCGAGCTCGGCGGCGAAGGCCTCACGCTCGGCGTCGTCCTTGGAGGTCTCGGCGGCGTTGAAGCGCACGTTCTCCAGCAGGACGATCTCACCGTCGCCGATGGCGGCGACAGCGGCCTTGGCGGACTCGCCGACGGTGTCCTCGGCGAGGGTCACCTTGGCACCGGTGACCTCGGCGAGACGCTTGGCGACCGGGGCCAGGGAGAAGTCGGGGTTGACCTGCCCCTTGGGGCGACCCAGGTGGGCGGTGATGATCACCTTGGCACCGGCGTCGAGCAGGGTGCGCAAGGTGGGCAGAGCGGCCTGAATGCGGCCGTCGTCAGTAATGTTCTTGTCGGCGTCCAGCGGCACGTTGAAGTCGGAGCGGACCAGGACTCGCTTGCCCTTGAGGTCGCCCAGGGACTCGATGGTCTTCATGAAGCCTCTCATCGGTTGTGGGTGATGGTGTGGGATCTGACGGACGGCGCCCGCGCACGCATAGCGTGGCGCGGGCGCCGTCTTCTAGAGAGTCATGCTCTCGGTCTGGTCTCAGGCGAGCTTGGAGCCGACCAGGGCGGTCAGGCGGACCAGGGCGTTGGAGTAGCCCCACTCGTTGTCGTACCAGGAGAGGACCTTGACGAGGTTGCCGATGACCTTGGTCTCGGTGGCGTCGAAGATCGAGGTGTGCGGGTTGCTCACGATGTCGGTGGAGACGATCGGGTCCTCGGTGTACTCGAGAACGCCCTTGAGCTCACCCTCGGCGGCGGCCTTGACGGCGGCCTTGACGGCGTCGACGGAGACCTCCTTCTCGGCGATGAAGGTCAGGTCGGTCAGCGAACCGGTCGGGGTGGGGACGCGCACGGCCAGTCCGTCGAACTTGCCCTTGAGAGCGGGCAGGACGAGGGCCACGGCCTGAGCGGCACCGGTCTTGGTGGGGATCATGTTCAGCGCGGCGGCGCGAGCACGGCGCAGGTCGCTGTGCGGGGCGTCGAGGACGCGCTGGTCACCCGTGTAGGAGTGGATGGTGGTCATGATGCCGCGCTCGATGCCGAAGTTCTCGTGGAGAACCTTGGCCAGGGGGGCGAGGCAGTTGGTGGTGCACGAGGCGTTGGACACGATGTTCATCGTGGCGTTGTCGTAGTCGCCCTCGTTGACACCCATGACGAAGGTGCCGTCGACGTTCTTGGCGGGAGCGGAGATGACGACCTTCTTCGCGCCACCGTCGAGGTGGGCCTTGGCCTTCTCGCCGTCGGTGAAGAAGCCGGTGGACTCCACGACGACATCAACGCCCAGGTCGCCCCAGGGCAGGTCGGCGGGGTCACGCTGCGCGAGCACCTTGATGTGCTTGCCGTTGACGGTGATGCCATCCTCGTCGTAGGAGACCTCGCCGTTGAACCGACCGAGGATCGAGTCGTACTTGAGCAGGTGGGCCAGGGTCTTGTTGTCCGTCAGGTCGTTGACGGCGACAACCTCGATGTCGGCGCCCTGCTCGAGGGCGGCGCGGAAGAAGTTGCGGCCGATCCGGCCGAAGCCGTTAATTCCAACGCGGGTGGTCACTTTGTGTCCTCCTAGTGCGCCGGTTGCGGCGCACGGTTGCTGGGCTTTTCTCACACACAGCGTGTGCTCCGGAACATCTTCAGCATGAGATCCGATTCAGCTCCGGCACGACTGAGTCTAGTCACACTGGGCAGCCGCTGGGAGTCGCCGACCACGCCACGGGCGAACACTGTGACCCAGGAACCAGCCTTCACGGCGTCTATGACCATCGTTTGTCCCCCGGGCCGGGACCGAGGTCCCATCTGAGCTCAGGGTTCGAGCATCTCCTGGGTGAGAACCGACTCGGTGTCAGGGATCCCCAGCTCGTGCGCCTGCTTGTCCGCCATGGCCAGCAGCCGACGGATACGACCGGCGACGGCGTCCTTGGTCAGCTGCGGGTCGGAGAGCTGCCCGAGCTCTTCCAGGGAGGCCTGCTTGTGGGCGATGCGCAGGCGACCGGCCTGGAGCAGGTGGGCAGGGACGTCGTCCCCCAGGATCTCGAAGGCCCGCTCGACCCGAGCCCCCGAGGCCACGGCAGCGCGGGCAGAGCGGCGCAGGTTCGCGTCGTCGAAGTTGGCCAGGCGGTTGGCCGTGCCCCTCGACTCGCGCCGGGAACGTCGTTCGGCCCACACCTTGAAGGCCTCGGGCGCCCCCATCCTCTCCAGGAGCACACCGATGGCCTCTCCGTCACGTACGACGACGCGATCGGCCCCGCGTACCTCCCGGGCCTTGGCTGAAATGTCGAACCGTCTCGCCGCCCCCACAAGGGCAAGCGCCGCCTCGGATCCGGGGCAGGTGACCTCCAGGGACGACGAGCGCCCCGGCTCAGTCAGGGATCCACGGGCGAGGAAGGCTCCACGCCAGGCGGCAGCGGCAGCGTTGCGTCCTCCCTGGACGACCCCGACAGGCATCCCGCGCACGGGCCGGCCCCGGTCGTCCACCAGTCCGGAGAGGCGAGCGAGGTCCTTGCCGCGCTTGGTCACGCGCAGCACGTAGCGCGATCCCCGATGCAGGGAACCGCCCTGGACCACCATGACCTCGGGCTCCATCCCGTAGAGCTCCTTGAGGTGCTGGTGCAGTCGGCGTACCGCCCCGCCGTGGTCGAGCTCGGCCTCGACGACGATGCGCCCGGAGACGATGTGCAGTCCCCCGGCAAAGCGCAGCATTGCGGAGACCTCCGCCCGCCGTTGGGCAGCGTTCTCGGTGACAACGAGCGCGAGCTCATCCTTGACGGTGACCGTCAGCGACATGGGTGGGCTCCTCCTGCTCGGGTGTCGTAGTCGGTGTGGATGGAAACGGACGGAGATATGGATACTGCTGGCATTACCCAGGTAGAACCGGCGCTCCGCTCAAAAGGGCGTGAGTCGGACAGCGACCGGGGCAGATGAGACAACATAGCAATATGGTGCGGCGCCCGAAGGCGCGCCTAGGAAAATTCTTAGCAGTGCCACCCTGTGGCGCGCTGGGCGGGGACGCAAGGAATTATGGACGATGGCGAGCTGCGGGATTCTTCAATGAGTCCATTATCACGATCCACCGGGCTTAGCCGTGGTCCGGCCGAACTGCCGGCTGCATCAGGGCTGGATCTTGTCGGTCACGTCCCCCAGCACGCCCTCGAAGGCGTCTCGGAAGGCGGCTGCCAGGCGCAGTGGGTCATGGTGGCACAGGGCCTCACCGGTGCGCACCTGCCGCAGGACGACGACGGCCCCCATGGCTGAGGCCACCGACTCCAGGTCGTCGACGTCCTCAACGGTCGAGGGATCGGCCAGGACGACGTCCAGGCGCAGGTCGGGCGCGTACTGACTCAGGACCCGCAGGTGGTCGGCGCTGGTCATGCCGTCGGTCTCACCCCGCTGGGCGGAGAGGTTGAGAACCACGACCTTGCGGGCGGAGGTACTCACCAGAGCCTGACGCATGGAGGGAAGGATGAGGTGCGGAAGCACCGAGGTGTACCAGGAGCCCGGCCCCAGGACCACCCAGTCCGCCTCGTCGATGGCTCGTAGCGCCTCGGGGTGGGCATCGGCGTCCTCCGGAACGACGCCCACGTTCTCCAGGCGCCCCCGTGCAGAGGCTACGGCCACCTGTCCGCTGACTCTGCGGCTGCTTCCTCCTGAGACGATATCCGCCTCGATGACCAGGGGTGAGGAGGACATCGGCACGACTCGCCCGTGGATCGTCAGCAGGCGCCCCACCCAGTCGAGTCCGGCGACGTCGTCTCCGAGCAGCTGCCACAGGGCCAGGATGAGAAGGTTTCCCAAGGCGTGGTTGTCGAGCTCGCCCTGCCCCTCGAAGCGGTGCTGGAGCACGTCACGCCAGGTCAGGCCCCATTCGGAGTCATCGCACAGGGACGCCAGCGCCATCCGCAGGTCTCCCGGCGGCAGGCAGTCGAACTCCCGGCGCAGTCGCCCGGAGGAGCCTCCGTCGTCGGCGACGGTGACGACGGCGGTGAGCCGGTGACTGATGTGCCTCAGGGCCCGGAGCGTGGCGGACAGGCCGTGGCCCCCTCCCAGGGCAACGACGGCGGGCCCCTCCTCACCGCGACGGGGCCAGCCCGCCACGTCGATCGTCGTTCCCACTGTTCTACTCCCGTCCCAGGTCACGATGCTGGACGACGACCTTGAAGCCCGCTCGCCGCAGTCTGGCCCCGAGTCTCTCCGCCGAGGCCACGGAACGGTGCTTGCCGCCGGTGCAGCCCACAGCCAGGGTAACGTGAGGCTTGAGCTCGTCAACGTACTGTGGAAGTGCGGGAATGAGCAGGTCCGCGTAACCGTCAACGAAGGCGGCCGCGCCCTTCTGGGCGAAGACGTAGTCGGCCACCGCGGCGTCCCGGCCGGTGAGGTGGCGCAGCTCGGAGACCCAGTAGGGGTTGGGGATGAAGCGCACGTCCATGACGTGGTCGGCGTCCAGCGGGATGCCGTACTTGAAGCCGAAGGACATGACGTTGATCCGAAGGGCCAGGTCCGACTCGTGGGCCACGAGCTCGCGCACCCGCCGGGCCAGGTCGTGGACGGAGTAGCTGGAGGTGTCGATGACGATGTCGGCGACGCCCCTCAAGCCCCCCAGGAGGGTGCGTTCGTGCTCGATACCGTCCAGCACGGAGCCGTTGCCCTGCAACGGGTGGGGGCGGCGCGAGGACTCGAAGCGCCGGACCAGGACGGCGTCGGAGGCGTCCAGGAAGATGAGACGCACGTCGGTGCCCTTGTCGCGGACCTTGCGCAGGTAGTCCATGAAGTGGGAGAAGAACTCGCGGCTGCGCACGTCGACGACCGCAGCCAGCCGGTGCACACCGGCGCCGACCGTGGTCATCATGCCGGACAGGGCGGGCAGCAGCTGGGGCGGCAGGTTGTCCACGACGTACCAGTCGAGGTCCTCCAGGGCGTTGGCCGCGCGCGAGCGCCCTGCCCCGGACATTCCCGTGACAATGATCATCTCGGGCCGCTCGGCGGGCGGCACCGGCGGAGTGGCCTCATCGAGGGCGGGGATCTCGATGGGGACGGTGTCCTGGAGGCGCGTGCGCTTGCCGGAGGAGGGCTGGGGGCGGCGCTCGTCATGCATGGTCCAAGCATCGCACGTCCGGGTGCGCCCACCCATCGCCGACGCCGAATTACCGGTAGCGTTTCACCGTTGCCCGTACTCGTTGTCGCCGGTTCACGGCATCCGCACCTCAGGAGGCCCCATGAGCTCCTCGCCCAGCTCGGACCAGAGTGCCCGTCCCTGCCCCAGTATGTTCCAGCAGACTCCCGCTCCGCGGCCCGATGCCCCGGTCCTGGGCACGGCCTGGACCCGCAGCGCCACGAAGGTGGCGCTGCTGGGTGCCGGGGAGATCGGCAAGGAGGTGACGATTGCGCTGAGTCGCCTGGGCGTGGAGGTCACGGCCATCGACCGCTACGACGGGGCTCCGGCCCAGCAGGTGGCCCACAACGCCCTGACGGTGGACATGAGTGACCCTGAGGCGCTCACCGCGGCCATCCGCTCCAGCGGCGCCACCATCGTGGTCCCGGAGATCGAGGCGCTGGCCACCGACGCGCTGGTGGCCCTGGAGCAGGCCGGTGAGGTCCGGGTGGTGCCGACGGCCCGCGCGGCGCAGCTGACGATGAACCGCGAGGGCATCCGTCGCCTGGCGGCCGAAGATCTGGGCCTGCCCACCAGTCCCTATGCTTTCGCCTCCTCCCTGGAGGAGCTGGCGGCCGGCGCCCAGCAGGTGGGCTTCCCCTGCGTGGTCAAGCCGGTCATGTCGTCGTCGGGCCACGGTCAGTCCGTGGTACGCGGCCCGGAGGACCTGGAGGCGGCCTGGCACTACGCGGCCGCCGACGGGCGCGTGGACCGGGGGCGGGTCATTGTGGAGGGATTGGTTCAGTTCGACACCGAGATCACCTTGCTCACGGTGCGATGGCGCCATCCGCGTACCGGGGAGACGGTCACGAGCTTCTGCGAGCCGATCGGTCACCGTCAGGTGGATGGCGACTACGTGGAGTCCTGGCAGCCGCAGCACCTGAGTCCGGCGGCCCTGGAGCGGGCCCAGCAGGTGGCCCGGTCAATCACGGCCGCGCTGGGCGGCTGGGGCCTGTTCGGCGTGGAGCTGTTCATCCGCGGCGAGCAGGTCCTGTTCTCCGAGGTCTCCCCGCGCCCTCACGACACGGGGCTGGTGACCCTGGCCAGTCAGCGCCTGAGCGAGTTCGAGCTCCACGCCCGGGCCCTGCTGGGCCTGCCGGTGGACACCTCGCTGCACTCCCCTGGCGCCTCGGTGACCATCAAGGCCTCCGGCGACTCGGCACCCGGTGAGGGCGTGAGCTTCGCGGGCGTTGACGAGGCGCTCATGCAGGACGGCGTGGACCTGCGGCTGTTCGGCAAGCCCGAGGCACACCCGGGTCGGCGCCTGGGTGTCGTCGTGGCCTATGCCGACGACGCCTCGATCGCCGGTGACCGGGCTCGGGCCGCGGCCCGGGCGATCCGTCCCAGCGTCTGAGTCGGATCGCCCGGGCGGGGATCGCCGGGCGTCAGTTCTGTGCCGGGGGCACGAGCGCGGCCCCGTTGGAGGCGATGACGTCGCGGTACCAGCCGAAGGACTTCTTGCGGTGGCGGGCCAGGGTGCCGTTGCCCTCATCGTCGCGGTCCACGTAGATGAAGCCGTAGCGCTTGGACATCTGGGCGGTGGAGGCCGAGACCAGGTCGATGCAGCCCCAGGAGGTGTAGCCCAGGACCTGGACGCCGTCGGCGATGGCCTCGGCGACCTGGACCAGGTGGTCGTTCATGTAGGCGATACGGTAGTCGTCCTCGACCGTGGGGCCGTTGGGGCCGTTGGGGCCGTTGGGCCCGTCGACAAGGATATCCTTGGCACCCAGACCGTTCTCGACGATGAACAGGGGCTTGCCCCAGCGGTCCCAGTAGTCGTTCAGGATGGTGCGCAGGCCCGCCGGGTCGATCTGCCATCCCCACTCGGAGGCCTCAAGGGTGGGGTTGGGGACGCCGCCCATGAGATTGCCCTGGCCGGCCTCGGCCGACTGCGTGACGGTCTCGCACACGGACATGTAGTAGGAGAAGGACACGAAGTCGACGGTGTGCTCCCGCAGCAGTGCGCGGTCCTCCTCGGTGATCTCCAGCTCGATGCCCTTGTCTCGCAGGGTACGCAGCAGGTAGCCGGGATACTCGCCGCGCACGTGGAGGTCCCCGAAGGCGTAGTTGGCGCGCTCGGCCTGCTTGGCGGCCCACACGTCACGGGGGTCGGGGGTGAGCGGGTAGGTGGGTACGGCCAGGATCATGCAGCCGACCTGGATGTCGGGGTTGATCTCGTGGGCGATCTTCGTGGCGGCCGCGGAGGCGACGAGCTCGTGGTGGATGGCCTGGTAGAGGTCCTGCTCGCTGAGCTCGGCCTTGGGGGTGGCGATACCTCCGGACAGGAAGGGCTCGTGGAGCACCGAGTTGATCTCGTTGAAGGTGAGCCAGTACCTCACCCGCTCGCCGTAGCGCTCGAACAGGGTGCGGGCGTAGCGCTCGAAGAAGCCGATGAGGCGGCGGTCGGTCCAGCCGTCATAGGTGCGGGCCAGGTGCAGCGGGGTCTCGTAGTGGCTGATGGTGACCAGGGGCTCGATCCCGTGCTTCTCGAGCTCGTCGAGAACCCGGTCGTAGAAGGCCAGCCCCTCCTCGTTGGGCTCGGTCTCGTCACCGAGCGGGAAGATGCGGCTCCAGGCGATGGAGAAGCGGAAGACCTTGAAGCCCA
>CAUVMS010000053.1:0-17773 GCA_963552815.1 uncultured Actinomyces sp.
ACCGGAGGCGGCGGCGTCAGCGAAGACGGCGGCCAGGGTGCCGGCGACGTCGGAGCCGGGGGGCGCGTCGATGAGGAAGCTCGCTCCGGACCCCACCGCCTCAATGACGTCGAGCTGGGCGGGCTCCAGGTCCCCCACGCCGCGCTCGGCGCCGGGGACCCGGTCGGTGGGCACAGGTGGGGGCAGCTCAATGCGCAGGGCGTCGCGGGCGTCCCCGTCACCGGCAATGGCCGCGACCAGGGCGGAGGTGCGCGAGCGCTCCAGGACGGCGTCGAAGTCCTCCACCAGGGCCTGTCCGGGGTGGACGAAGGCGCCGACGACGAGTCGCTCGTGAATCTCGAAGCCGGGCAGGTACTGGCGTCCCAGGGCGCCGATGCGGGCCAGGGCCGAGCGCGGCGTGAATCCTGCGGAGGACAGGGCGGCGCGGGCGATATCGCCGATGTCGGTGGTGCACTGGTAGCGGCGCAGGGCGCGGGTGAGGACCGGGTTGACCTCGATCGTGGGGTCGAGGGTGAGGGTGGCGTCTGCGGTGGCGCTGGTCAGGCGCACGGGGCGCAGCAGGACGGGGGCGTTGACGGTGCGCACGCGCGGGCCCGAGGGGACCTCGGGGACGGTCAGGCCGGCGGCGGCCATGGCGTTGCGGGCGGCGTGCTCGGCGGCGATGCGCTCGACGTGCGGGATCTGGGCGGTCAGGTCCGCCTCCGGCGAGGAGCCATCGGTCAGGTGGACGCTGCCGTCGTCCTCCCCGTCCTCAGGGATCGTCTCGTTCCAGGTGGCCACCCCGATGGCCAGGTAGACCGGGGCGACGCCGAACTGACGGGCGAGGACGTCGGTGCGGGCGGAGACCTCCCGCAGGGACTGGCGGGCCTCACCCAGGGCGCTGCGCTCGCGCACGATGCTGGACAGGTGGGTGGGGCGCCCGGCGTAGAGCTGAGCCAAGCCGGAGGGGTGCGCGGCGGTGAGGTCGACGACGCCGTCGAGCAGGGTGATGTCGTCCAGGCTCGCGACGCCCCCCAGATCCACCAGCTGGCTGCGCCAGGACGACAGGGCAGTGTCGATGCGCTCGCGCCGCTCGACGTCGGCCTCACTGAGGGGCGGTGCGGGCGCGGGGCGCACGGGGGCGGACTGGGCAGACGGCTCGTGGGGCGACTCTGGTGTTGCCGGCTCTGGCGTGGCCGGCGCCGCGGCCAGGGCTCCCAGGTCAGCGGCGAAACGCCGGCGGCTGGCGGTTTGATCCGATCCGCCTGAGGTTCCGGAACTCTTACGCTCGTCCTCCCTGAGGGCAGCATCGCGCCGCTTGCGGCCGAAGGAGAAGAACGAAGGCGTCATACGCTCAAGATATAGGCCCATCGGCCCTCGGGCGTGGAGACGCACCGGGGCGTGGCCAGCCCGTGGGCCGGCACTGGCCGGCAGTGCGCCCGCCGTCGACCATCGTCTACCGAGGCCGGCCGGATTCCGCCGGAGATGTCCGACGACGGCAGGAGACGGTCGGTGTCGGTGTCGGCGCCCTCGATTGGATTCGAACCAACGACACCCGCTTTAGGAGAGCGGTGCTCTATCCCCTGAGCTACGAGGGCCTAGGCGGAAGACTACCAGCGGAACGGCCTGCGCATGACCAGTGGGCACCAGGGTGGCGCCGTTGTCGTGCCTCCTCACCTCTGAGACATGTGAGTGTCATGACATCTGAGACACTCGTTTCAGCGGGAACCCCGGGGTGGGTCCGGTCGCCCTGAGGGTGACGGCGAGGTTGAGGGCGCTCTTGCGGGTGGTAGGTGTCCACGCAGCGGCCATCAATACCGCCCGGACGTCGTAGGTCGAGAAGGAATCGCAGAGTTTCAAGGATTCCCGTCGGGTGTGTCGTCGGTGAGGTTGTTGTTGTCCGCTGTGTGGGCACCGGGTCGCTCGCGTGGTCGAGTTCGGGGTCCTTGTGGCGGATCCGAGCATCCTGGACCCGGCTGCCCTCTCCTGGTGCCTGTGCAGGGTCCTGCTGGTGCTCTGGTTCAGTGCCGGCTTAGGCACGAGTTCTCCGCGGGCCGGCTGGGGGAGCCGGCATACCAGTGAGGACGTACTTTTGCCTCCAGGACTGCGTTGTCTCGCAAACGACTACGGGCAGAACCCAGTACTCTGCGGGAAAACGCAGTCCCCGAACGGAAAGTACGTCCTCGACGCGAACCGCAGTCACCAACGCATCAGCGCAACGGCCAGAGCTGCTCTGGCCTCATTGGACTGTGTCGACGCCGCCTGTGGCTCGAGCCCCTCAGAAGCCATGACACAACACGCCCGGGGTGGCGCCGCCCAGCACCGTGCCAGCACCGTGCCAGCGCCGCATCAGGCCCGCACCAACGGTACTGCCGTGCCGACCGTTGTGAGATCGGTCGACACGGCAGTACCCCCGTGCAGCTGGACGCGCTCCGGGCATCCGCCTCAGCTCACGGCAGAATGGGCTCGGGCCGCCCTATGAAACGGCCTCAGGCTCGACCCCAGGGCGTTGAGGTGCGCGAGGCGCGCTTCTCCTTGAGGTGGCGCGATGGCACGACCAGCACAGGGCACGATGCGTGAGACAGGACGGCCTGGCTGGTGGAGCCCAGCAGAAGACCGGAGAAGCCTCCGCGTCCGCGTGAACCGACGACGATGAGGTCTACGGCGGTGGAGAACTCAGACAGGAGCTCGGCCGGGTTTCCGTCCAGGGCATGCCGGCGCACGGTGACGTTCTCGTGCCCCTCGAGGGCCTCGTTGATGGCGCGGTCCAGGCCGGAGCGGACGTCGGCCAGGACCTGCTCACGGTCGACGGCGGCTGGCAGCCAGGCGAGCGCACCCGCGCCGGAGGCCATCGGCACGGCGGCGATGGCGGTGAGCTCGGCACCCCACGCCTCCGCCTCGGCCACGGCCCAGTTGAGGGCCTTGCGGGCCGAGGAGGACCCGTCCACGCCGACGACGATGCGGCGCACCGGTGTGAACTCGGCCCCCTCGGTGCGCTGGGGCACGACGACGGCCGGGCAGTGGCTGTGTGCGGGTAGGGCGGAGGAGACGGTTCCCAGGAGGCGGTCCGCGAAGCCGCCGCCTCCACGGGTGCCGACGACGGCCAGTGCCGCTTCCTCGGAGAGGTCGACGAGGACGCCGGCCGGGTCTCCGGTTTCCAGGGAGGAGGTGACGGCAACCCCGGACTTCTTGACGCGTTCGACGGCTTCGTCGATGACGGCCTGGGCGCCGGCTCTGACGGCTGAGTCGTCGAGTGCCGCGTAGCCGCCGTCGAGAGAGGCCGTGGTGAAGGAGGGCAGGGAGTAGGCGCACAGGATATGGACGCGCCAGCCCTGACACGCGGCGCGCGCAACAGCCCAGTCCACTGCTGCCAGGGACTCGGGTGAACCATCGACTCCGACGAGGACGACGTTGCCATCGGTCATGGGATCTGCCCTTTCTCGAGATACGGTCTACGACCCTAGGAACATTCTGCCTTGAAAAGGGGTGTGGGGACCACCACATGACAAGATTGCGTCCATTTTCCTCACGAGGACCCGATCCAGGAGTCCACCTCGGCCGGTCCGGAACGCCGTGAGGGGTGGGCGCCTCACGGCACCCACCCCTCACGAGAGGATTGCAGCGTCTGGGATCAGCCGACGCGGACGAAGCTCGGGGAGCCCCACAGGTCGCGGTAGACCACACCGGTGGACTCGTTACCGGCGTCGATGACCTTGCCGTCACCGGCGTAGATGCCGACGTGGCCGGGCCAGGTGACCAGGTCGCCGGGCTGGGCCTCAGCGGCGGACACCGGGGTGCCGGACGCCGCCTGGGCGCCGGAGGTACGGGGCAGGCTGATGCCGACCTGGGCGTACACGTAGGAGGTGAAGCCGGAGCAGTCGAAGGCGCTAGGGCCGGAGGCGCCCCACACGTAGGGGGCACCCACGTACTGCATGGCGATGGCCACGACGGAGGAGTTGGAGCTGACAGTCGGCGCGGAGGCCGGAGTCACCTGGGTGTCCGCGGCGGCGGCGTCGGTACCCTGATCCGCGGCGGGGGCCGCGCTGTCGGCGGCGCTCTGCTCGGTCTGAGCCTGAGCCTCAGCAGCGGGCGCCTCAGGGGCGGCGGGAACCTCGGGAGCGGCAGGGGCCACGGCCTCGACCTGCGGGGCGGCCTCGGTGACCCAGGTAGCCTGAGCGATGGTGACCTGCTGCCGTGCGGCCAGCGCCTCGCGGGCGTTGGCGGAGAGGACACCAACCCCGGGGGTCACACCGGAAGCCTCGATGGTCCCGGAGGACGTGACCTCGGCCCGGCCAGCAGCGCTGGCACCCGAGGCGATCATGGTCAGGGCAAGACCGGACGATGCGGCGACCGCCAGGCCTCGACGCGCGGTGGGAGCAAAGTCATCCAGTGGGGTAAGAGCGCGGGTGGCTTTGCGGTGACGTGCGATGGTGCGTGAGGACATGAATGCTTTCTCCTGTTGAGCCGACGAGGTGAGCTGTCGGGTTCGGACTGGAGACGCCCGGCCCGCAGATGCGGGCTTCACCCCAAGGTTGCTCAGGCGGTCTGCCTGGGCGACCGGTAGTTGGTTCCCCCGTTCCTGCCACTTGAGTTGTTGGTTCCACTTGCCTCAGACCGAGTGGCAGGACTAAGCCCCGATCCGAGACGTCACCGAGACGGTTGTCTGCGGCAACGACCTGAACGCTACATGACAGATCGCCGCTTCGTCACGGCTAGGTGTCACACACTGATGTGAGCCGAGACACGATGGGCCGATTTTCAGTTTCCTCCACTTAGCTCCAGGGACCTCGGTCCGCGACAACAGGTGGAACTAACGAGGAAAATGGCGCCATTTCACGCAAAAACAGCAACGACTTATCGAAGTTGTTATGATCGCCTCTTTACTCCGACTCCGTGAGTACCACAGTGAGGGACCCCTCCCGAGAGTGAGCTAGATCACAAGAAGGCCCCTCGTGTTCCAGTCCGTGGAACGCGAGGGGCTGACCGCAGACCCTTGCCTGCACAGGTTATTTTCAGAATCTTCCAGGGAGTCTGACAGGGATGTAGTTCGGCGTCGATCAGCGATGCACGAAGAGGTGCCGGGCGACGTCGTCGGGCAGGACGACGGGATCGCCGGAGGCTCCGACAAGACGCACCCCACCGGCGCTCGTGCGCAGCTCCACCTGCGCTCCGGCCGTGATCGCCGCGTCCTCGAGGATGGCGATGAGCTCGGCATCCGCCTGGACCGGTTCTCCGATACGACTGATGACGGCTGTGGTGGTCTCACGGCCGGCAAGACGGTCCGTGCTGACCTCATCGGCGGCGGGGCGGGGGTGCTCGGCGGTCTGCGGCGGAATGGGATTACCGAAGGGGTCGGTGGAGATGTCGTCGAGGATGGCGGCGAGGCGCTCCTCGACCTGCTCGCTCATGACGTGCTCCCAGCGGCAGGCCTCCTCGTGGACGAGCCGGCGGTCCATGCCGATGACGTCCAGCAGCAGCCTTTCGGCAAGTCGATGCTTACGGATCACCTCGGTGGCCCGTCTGCGGCCCTCGTCGGTGAGCTGGAGGGAGCGGTCGTCAGCGACCTTGATGAGGCCGTCGCGCTCCATGCGCGCCACCGTCTGCGAGACCGTGGGCCCCGAGTGGTCGAGACGCTCGACAATGCGTGCGCGCAGCGGGGGAACGCCGTCCTCCTCAAGCTCGTAGACGGTCTTGAGGTACATCTCGGTGGTGTCGATCAGCTCGCTCATGAGGTGGGCTCCTGCTTGAGGTGGGTTACCGCGGCGGCCCGGGCCCCGGTCAGAGGGGCCCACCCGCCGGACTGCGCTCTTTGCAAGGATAATCGGCGTTCTGTGATGTCTGCCAACCTTGCCTGAAAGCATGCCGATTCCTGGCTGGGGAGTCCTCCCCAGTGCCATGGAGATGCGCGACGGGTAGCGTGCGTATTACTCCTCCGGCCCAGCCGGTCGGCAGTCAGTCGGCGTCGTCGGCTTCCTCGGGTCCATCCGGATCACCTGGGCGATGCTCGCCCGGGCTCGGCTCGTCCGCGGTGCTGCCGGTTCGGCCCGGCGCCTCCGGAGCCTGCGGTGACGACGTCGCCGAGGCTCTGAGGTAGGGGCGGGTCGAGGAGTAGTGCAGGGACAGGTTCCAGTGCCTGTAGTTCCAGGCGGCGGCGACCAGGGCGGCGAGGACAGCGCTCAGGCCGCCGACCGCGATGGCGATGCGTGGCCCCCAGGCGTCGGAGACCCAACCGATGAGCGGGGCACCCACCGGCGTCGAGCCCAGGAAGAACATCATGTAGATGCTCAGGATCCGGCCGCGCATGGTCGGCTCAGTGATCATCTGCACGGTCTGGTTGGCGCTGGTCAGGAGCGTGAGCACGCACAGGCCCACCGGGATCGTCATGACCGTGAAGGTCAGGTAGGTGGGCATGACGGCCAGCAGGAGGGAGCAGACCCCTAGCGCGAAGGCCGCTATGACGACGGTGCGCAGACGGGGGTTGCGGCGTCGGGCCGCCCACAGGGCACCGGACAGGGACCCGACGGCGAAGACCGAGGAGACGGTGCCGTAGGCCTCGGACTCCAGGTGGAAGACGCTGCGCACGGTCGCGGCCATGGTGACCTGGAAGTTGAGGGTGAGCATGGAGACGACCGCGACCACGGCAATGATGACGATGAGGTCGATGCGGCTGCGCAGGTAGGCCAGTCCCTCGCGAAGCTGCCCCGAGGCGCGCTGGGCGCGGGGCATGTCCACCAGCTCGCCGACACGCATGGTGGCCAGGGCCGCTGCCGGGAAGAGGAAGGTGGCGGCGTTGACGGCGAAGACCCAGCCAGCACCCACCCAGGTGATGACGACGCCGGCGAGCGCCGGCCCCAGGAGCCGGGCGGCGTTGAAGGAGGCGGAGTTGAGGCCGACGGCGTTGGACAGGTGCTCGGCGGGCACCATCCGGGCCACGAAGGTCTGGCGGGCCGGGGCGTCGTAGGCGGCGGCCAGGCCTCCGAGGAAGGCGGCCAGGTAGACGTGCCAGAGGCGGGCGGTTCCGGCCAGGACGTCGATGGCGACGACGGCGGAGACCAGTCCCATGGCGCTCTGGGTGAGGATGAGGAACTTGCGCTGGTCGACCCGGTCGGCGACGAGACCGGCGTGGGCGGACAGCAGGAGCATGGGGAGGAACTGCAGGGCCGTGGTCAGGCCGGTGGCGGAGGCGGAGTCGTTGGTGAGGATGCGCAGTACCAGCCAGTCCTGGGCCACGCGCTGCATCCAGGTCCCGGTGTTGGCCACGAGGGCGGACAGGAACCAGATCCGGTAGTTGTGGAACCTCAGGGAGGCGAAGATGCCGCTGCTGGGCTTGCGTACTGAATTCGTGCGGGTCATGTCCTGGGCGTTGAAGGCGTGGAGGAGGTGCTGACGAGCGTCAGGGGTGGCGCCGGAAGGTACTGCGCAGGCGACGGACACCCCGTCTGAAAAGAGTAGTCCCATGCCGGCTCCGGGAACTTTTCGGCTCCGGCGGACGACTACCTGGGTACGACTCGCCCCGAACGAGTCACAAGAGAACATCATGGGAAAGGCTGACATGTTCACCTTTGACGAGACGCCGGTGAAGTTCATCGGGCTGCTGGTACTGCTGTCGTGGTGCACCATCTGGTGCCTCTATGAGCTCACCGGCTCACGGGGTGCTCGGCAGCGGGTCTGCGACGTACTGCACCTGGTCATGGCGGTGGTCATGCTTGCGATGGTGCCCAAAGGGGTCTGGATGGCGCTGACAGGCGTTGTCGCCGTCCCGATGATCGTCGCGGTGTTCGCCGCGGCCACCCTCTGGTTCGCCTGGTTGACCTTCGGCACCTTGGGTCAGTCCCGACGTCACGGCGGGGCACATCGCGGCCACGGCCTGCATCATGCCGGTCACACCGCCATGTTCGCCGCCATGACCTGGCACCTGGCTGCAATGGCCGTCAAGGCATCGGCAAGGGGGCGGCTGGGCACCGGTCCACAGATGCACCACTGGA
Organism: uncultured Actinomyces sp.; assembly: GCA_963552815.1. Classification (GTDB taxonomy): domain Bacteria; phylum Actinomycetota; class Actinomycetes; order Actinomycetales; family Actinomycetaceae; genus Actinomyces. Next base: position 7,965 of record CAUVMS010000053.1, read on the forward strand.
TGGAGCAGGCAAAGCAGCCCGGCAGCATTCTGTGGATCTTCGCGCTTGTAGGGCTTCCGTTCATGACGTACCTGGCGATCGCCAGCATCCTCGCCCTATGGCGGGCACTGCGGCCGGGGACACCCGATGACCCGAGAGGCTCGGCCCGGCGGGCGGGAGATACGGACGGCTGCCACAAGGCACGTAGGGACGACGCCGCCGGAACCACCAGGCACCGCCTGGCCTCGCTGTGCGACTTCGCGATGAACTTCGGCATGTTCTGGATGAGTACCGGGCTGCTAACCCCGATCCTGCCGTTCTTCGCAGCGCTCGCGTTCTGATTCTGACCGGTGGCCGACGACCTTCTCGTCGGCCACCGGTCAATCGCAACAGGTGCAGTGCGGTCCGCACTGACAGTCGCTGCACAGGCAGGGCTCTCCCACATGGCATCCGCACAGCTCGACGTCGACCGCGTTGACCACCCGTTCACCGAGCTGGGGGTGAAGATCGCCAAGAGTACGCAACCTTGCATTGAGGCCACTGGCACTGGCCAGCCAAGCGGCGCAGGACGGGCAGTCATCGAGGTGCGCGACGACGCTGGGCACCGGCACAGACGGGTCCTCCCCGTCAAGAAGAGCGGACAGCGCAGCCCTCCAGGAGTCCTCCGTCTCCGAGTTCGATAGCCGCATTCTGAAATAGTACATACAGTCATACGATGACCGGGTGAGTACCGTTGACGATGTCACAGCGCTCGCGCTCGCAGCGGGCCAGGGTGACCGGGCTGCGCTGTCGGAGTTCATCCGCGCGACCCAGACCGAGGTGTGGCAGTTCGTGGCGCGACTATCGGGCAGTGAAGCCGCCGACGACCTCACGCAGGAGACGTACCTGCGGGTACTCGATGCGCTGGCGAGCTTCAGGGCTCAGTCGAGCGCCCGCACCTGGCTGCTGACGATCGCCAGACGAGTGGTGATTGACCGCCTCCGCTATGAGGCCGCCCGTCCGCGTACGGTCCTGGCGGACTGGAGGAAGGTCGAGCAGCGCAACATGGTGTGTCCAGATCCTGCAGAAAACCTCCACCTGGAGGACTTGCTCGGCACCCTGAGCATGGACCGGCGCGAGGCACTGGTGCTCACTCAGCTTCTGGGCTTCAGCTACGCAGAAGCCGCCGAGATCTGCGGCTGCGCCGTCGGAACCATCCGTTCACGAGTCGCCCGGGCGCGCACGGATCTGGTGATGGTGCTGGCCCGGCAGGAGGAGACGGCCCTGACCGACTCATAGCCCGCGGGCCCGCCCGGCGACCGTGGAATCGAGAACGGTCCGACGACGATCGGAGGACGCCGTCGGCCCCTGTCAGGAGACGCCGAGGATCGCCTTGATCGGAGCGAGAGTGAAGTAGATGACGAACATCGCGCAGGCCGCCCACATGAGCGGGTGGATCCTGCGGGCCCGCCCCTGGGCCACCTCGACGACCAGGTAGGCGACGAAGCCGGCCCCGATGCCGTTGGTGATCGAGTAGGAGAAGGGCATCATGATGATGGTCAGGAAGGCCGGCAGGGCGATCTCCGGGGACTTCCATTCAATCTCCGTCACCTGCATCATCATGAGGAAGCCGACCACCACGAGCGCCGGGGTGGCCGCCTCGTAGGGGACCATCTTGACCAGCGGGGCGAAGAACATGGACAGAGCGAACATGCAGCCGGTGACCACCGAGGCCAGGCCCGTGCGGGCCCCCTCCCCCACACCTGCGGCGGACTCCACGTAGGAGGTGTTCGAGGAGACCCCGCCCATACCGCCGGCGATGGCGGCCAGGGAGTCGACGACGAGGATCTCGCGGGTCTTGGGCGGGTTGCCGTGCTCGTCGAGCAGGTCGCCCTCGGCGCCAATGGCGACCATGGTGCCCATCGTGTCGAAGAAGTCGGCCAGCATCAGGGAGAAGACCAGGAGGATCACCGAGACGATCCCGACCTTCTGGACGCTGCCCAGCAGGCTGAATTGTCCCAGCGTCGACAGACTCGGCAGGTCCACCGGGACACCGGTCAGGTTCGGCTCGGACAGGGACCAGCCGGTGAGGTTGAGGGGGCCCTTCTCCGGGTCGTCGTTGAAGGGGCCCAGGTGGGCGAAGGCGTCGATGACGATGGCCAGGACCGTGGCCGAGGCGATGCCGATGAGGATGGCGCCGCGGACCCGGCGCACGTAGAGCACCACCGTGAGGAAGAGGCCGAAGAGGAAGACGATGACCGGCCAGCCCTGCAGGGAACCGCCCAGGCCCAGCTCCAGGGGGGTGCCGCCGCGGCGCACCATCTTGGCGTCCACCAGGCCGATGAGCGCGATGAACAGCCCGATACCCACCGAGATCGCGGTCTTGAGCTGGTCGGGGACCGCCTTGAAGACGGCCTCGCGGAAGCCGGTAAGCACCAGGACGAGAATGATGACACCCTCGATGACGACGAGGCCCATGGCGTCGGCGTAGGTCATGCCCTGGGTACCCACGAGGGTGTAGGCAACCATCGCGTTGATGCCCAACCCCGCCGCCAGTGCCATCGGGTAGTTGGCGACGACTCCCATGAGGATCGTCATGACCGCGGCGACGAAGGCGGTGCCGGCGGCGAGCTGGGCCTCGGTTCCCGGAGGACTCGCCTTGGACAGGATGGCGGGGTTGAGGACGAGGATGTAGCTCATCGAGAAGAAGGTGACGATGCCGCCACGGACCTCACGGGAGATGGTCGAACCGCGTTCGGTGATGTGGAAGTACCGGTCCAGCCAGGATGTGTTGCTGGGAGAGGATGAGGACGAAGACGAGGACTTCGTGGGAGTACGTGTGCTCACGGCGGCATTCTTCCAGATCATCACGCGCTGAGCGAAACCGGCCGATTCCAGCAACTTTCTTCACCGGTAAGGCCCCGGCTTCGCTGTCACACCCTCGTGGAAAGATGGTCGCAGAGGCCGAGGGGAGAGTCAGGGGGTGACCGGGTATGGCGCCGGGTACGACGTCGGACAGCGGCGGGGCCGATGCGGCGGGCGCGCACGGGCCGGGGTGGGAGAGCTTCTCGCAGGCCACCCGGACCTGGTTCCTCAACACCTTCCCCTCCGGGCCCACCACCGTGCAGGAGCGGGCCTGGGCCATGATCGGCCGGGGCGAGAACGCGCTGGTCATCGCCCCCACCGGCTCGGGCAAGACGCTTTCGGCCTTCCTCTCGGCCATCGACCGCCTGGGTCGGCTCGACACCGGCAAGGAGAAGGCCCGCGAGCGCCCGAAGCCGGCCGGCGGCGTGCGGGTTGTCTACATCTCGCCACTCAAGGCGCTGGGGGTCGACGTTGAGCGCAACCTGCGCAGGCCGCTGGCGGGGATCGCCGCCGTCGGCCCCACCCGCCCGATCTCGGTGGGGGTGCGTTCGGGGGACACGCCCGCGAGGGAGCGTCGTCGACTGCGCAACCACCCTCCGGAGATCCTCATCACGACGCCGGAGTCGCTGTACCTCATGCTCACCAGCGCCGCGCGCGAGACGCTGCGCGCGGTGGAGACCGTCATCGTCGATGAGATTCACTCCTTCGCCGGGTCCAAGCGCGGCACGCACCTGGCGCTCTCCCTGGAGCGTCTCGACGACCTCCTGAAGCGCCCGGCGCAGCGCGTGGGCCTGTCCGCGACGGTCGCGCCCCCTGAGGAGGTGGCGAGGTTCCTCGGCGGGCCGCACCCGGTGACGATCGTCGTCGACGACGGCCGGGCGACGCCGGAGGTGACGGTGAGCGTTCCGGTGGAGGACATGGCCCGTATCCCGGCGATCGCGGACCGGCACACTCGGATGCAGCGGGCACTGGGGCCGTCCTCACCCGACGGCGTGGGGCGGCCCTCGGGGCTCGGGCGGGCCGGGGCGGGGGACGCGTGGCGCTCGGACAGGGCGCTGCGCCGCGCCGTGGCGGCGGGACGGACGGGACAAGCAGCACAGGCCGGTGCAGGGAGCGCTGGAGGAACCGTGGGATCGGCGGGGCCCGCTCGGGTGTCGGCCTCCATCTGGCCCCACCTGGAAACCGCGATCCTGGACCAGGTCCTCGCCCATCGCACCACCCTGGTGTTCGTCAACTCCCGTGGAGCCTGCGAGCGGCTGACCGCCCGGCTCAACGAGGCCTATGCGGCCCGCGGCGGGTCGGGATCTGCGGCGCAGACCGGAGTGCAGGCTGCATCCCCGGCCGAGGCCCAGGCTCCGGTTCACCGCGAGTCCTGGGAGATGGGCACCGGCGCGCACACGGAGCCGACGCCGGAGGGTGCGCCGGTCATCGCTCGGGCGCACCACGGGTCGGTCTCCAAGGAGCAGCGCCTGGACGTGGAGCGCCGGCTGGCCTCGGGTGAGCTGCAGTGCGTCGTGGCCACGGCCTCCCTGGAGCTCGGAATCGATATCGGCTCCATCGACCTTGTGCTCCAGGTGGCGCCGCCGCCGTCGGTCGCGGCGGGCCTGCAGCGGGTGGGCCGGGCCGATCACCGGGTGGGCGGGCGGCCCCGCGGCGTCATCTACCCGGTGGAGCGGACCCACCTGGTGGACGCCGTCGTCGCCGCCGAGGGGATGCGGGCCGGGACGATCGAGCGTACGGCCCTGGTGCCCAATGCGCTGGACGTCCTGGCCCAGCAGACGGTCGCCGCGGTGAGCACGGAGGATCTGACGGCAGACGCCTGGTTCGCCACCGTCACGCGGGCGGCGCCCTACGCCTTACTGCCGCGTCGGGCCTTCGAGTCGGTTCTGACGCTGCTGTCCGGGGGTTTCTCCTCGGCGGACCTGGCCGACTTCTCGCCGAGGATCGTGTGGGACCGCGCCACCGGCCGGCTCAGCGCCCGGCCGAACGCGCAGCGGCTGGCCGTGACGTCGTCGGGCACGATCCCGGACCGGGGCATGTTCCCGGTGGTTCTGCCCGAGGGGGCTGAGGAGGCCGGGAGGCGTCGGGTGGGCGAGCTCGACGAGGAGATGGTCAACGAGTCCAGCCCGGGTGACGTCATCACGCTGGGGACATCGAGCTGGCGGATCCGGCAGATCACGGGCGACCGAGTCGTCGTCGACCCGGCCGAGGGACGCAGTGCCCGCCTGCCGTTCTGGAGAGGTGAGGGCCTGGGGCGGCCGGCCGCCACCGGGCTCGCCAAAGGAGTCTTCCTGCGGGAGGCGCAGGCCGGACTGGAACCACGGGAAGGTACTGGGGCGAGTAACGGGCCGGACGTGGAGACGAGCGCGGAGACGGGCACGGAGCCGGGCACCGTGTCGGACACTGAGCCGGGCACTGAGCCAGACTCCGTGTCGGGCCCCGTAAAGTCGGAGGCGGAGCAGGCGCTCCGGCGTCGGCTCACGGAGGCGGGCCTGGACGGCTACGCGCGGGACAACCTCGTGGCTCTCCTGCGCGAGCAGCGCTGCGCCACCGGGGTCCTGCCCACCGACGAGACCCTGGTCCTGGAACGCAACCGGGACGAGTCCGGCAGCTGGCGGCTCATCCTCCACAGCATGCTGGGGCGGCGCGTCCACGAGCCCTGGGCGATGGCGATCCGGGAGCGGGTGCACCGGGTGCTGGGCATCAAGCCGCAGGTGATGGCGGCCGACGACGGCATCGTCCTGCAGATTCCGCCGCTGGAGGGGCGTGTCCCGGGCGCCGAGCTCGTCGTCTTCGATCCCGCTGAGATTTCTGCCCTGGTACGAGGCCGGATCGAGGAGACGGCGCTGTTCGCCGCCCGGTTCCGCGAGTGCGCCGCGCGCGCCCTGCTCATGCCCACCACGCGGCCGGGGCACCGCACACCCTTGTGGCTGCAACGGGTCAAGGCGGGGCAGCTGCTCGAGGCCGCCCGCCAGTTCCAGGACTTCCCCGTGAGTGTGGAGGCGGCGCGCGAGTGTCTCCAGGAGTACTACGACCTGCCCGCCCTCACCGGCCTCATGGAGCGCCTGGGCTCCAGTCGGGTGCGCGTCGTCGAGGCTGACACCACTGAGCCCTCACCCTTCGCCCATCCGCTCCTGTTCGGCTACACCAGCACGCTGCTGTACCAGGAGGACCTGCCGCATGCCGAGCACCGGGCGCGACTACTGTCCCTGGATCCCCGGGTGCTCGACGCGCTGCTGGGGGACGGGGGTATCGCGGACCTGCTCGACGGCGAGGTCATGGCCGAGGTCGAGGCCGAGCTGCAGCACCTGGCGCCCCACCGGCGGGTGCGTGCCGACGCCGAGGGACTCGCCGACCTGCTGCGCGAGCTCGGTCCGATGACCGTCACGGAGCTGGTCGAGCGGTGCGCCGACGTCGGGAAGATCCGTGGCGAGGAGGTCAGCAACGCCGACGGGGCCGGCCGCGAGGACTCCGGGAGCACCCAGGATCTGCCCATGGCCGTCCAGGCGGCCCTCCATGAGCTCGCCAGCGCCGGCCGGGCCCTGAGGGTGAGCTTCGGCGGGCGCGAGCAGTGGGCGCGGATCGAGGACGCCAGTGACCTGCACCTGGCACTGGGGACGGCGATCCCCGACTGGGCCGCGGAGCGGACGGCCCTCCACGGCGGCGACGGCGCGGCGGTGCGGACGGCGGTGGCCCGCTCTCCCCTGGCCAACCTCGTCCTGCGGTACGCCAGGGTGCATGCGGTCATCACGCCCGGGCGGGTCGCGGAGGTTTTCGGGGTGGGCGCGTCGGTGGCGGAGGCCGCCCTGGGCGAGCTCGTCAGGGACGGATCCCTCGTGGGTCTCGGCGAGGCGGGCTGGATGGAGGCCGGTGTTCTGGCCCGGGTGCGCAGCCGTTGCCTGGCCCGGGCTCGGGCCGCCGTCGCGCCGGTTGCACCCACGGTCCTTCAGCGCCTGGTGCTGGAGCGGGCCGGGATGGGGGAGGTGGGCAGCGGCGTCGACGCCCTGGCGGAGGCCCTGGCTGCGCTGGAGGGGGTGTGGCTGCCGGCCGACCTGTGGGAGTCGGTGGTGCTGCCCGCGCGGGTGGCCGACTACCGGCCTGCGATGCTCGATGAGCTCATCGCCTCCGGGGAGGTCGTCTGGCAGGCGCGACCTGGCCAAGAGTCCTCCCCAGGTCGGTCGGGATCGGGCCGGACAGGCTCGGGTGAGCGGGGCTCGGCTGCCCCGGCGAGGGCCGATGATGTCATAGCGCCCGGCGAGATCGCCTTCTTCCCCACGGACTCGGCTCTCGCCCCGGTGGTCGGCGAGACGCTTACATGGGCCGGGTTTCAGGCCCCGCAGAACAGCGGCGCGGAGGAGAACGGGGAGAGCGTCACTGGGGAAGACGCCGGACAGGACGCAACGGAGCTCTGGCGGCTGGTGTGCGAGGGGGCCGCCACGGGCCGCTCCTTCGAGCCAGTGCGCCGGTCACTGAAGCCCGCGCCCAAGGCTCGCAGGGCCCCCGCGCGCCGGGTCCGTAGCCGGCGCAGCCGGCGCCTCATGGTCGAGATGCCGCGAGCCGGCGGGCGGGACGCGTCCGGGTGGCTGTCCTCCGTGCTCTCCTCCAGCTCGTGGCTGCGGCTCGCAGCCGCTCCGGTCTCCGAGGAGGAACGGGCGATCGCCGAGGTGGAGTCGCTGCTGGACCGCTACGGGGTGGTCACTCGCGACATCGCCCTGGCCTTCGGCAGTGCGGGAGGGCTCGCGTCGCTCATGCCCGTGCTGCGGCGCATGGAGGACACCGGGGCCGTCCTGCGCGGCGGCTTCGTCGAGGGTCTCGGTCCCGCCCAGTTCGCAGAGCGGGAGAGCATTGACCGGCTGCGGTTCCTGAGCCAAGACCCGGCCGGGGCGAGTAGCACCGGCGTGGTCCTCGATCTTAAGGACCCGGCCTGTCTGGTTGGCCACGGGGTGGCGTGGCCCGACCCCGCGCTGCCCACCGGCGTCGGCAAGTCTCGCCAGGAGGGTAAGGAGATGCGCGGCGCGCCACTGCGACGTCGGGGGGCGAGCGTCGTCCTCATCGGTGGTTCACCGGTGCTCTACGCCCCGGAGAACCTCAAGGCGCTCATCTCCTACACGGCCGAGCCGGAGGTGCTGACGTGTGCCCTGAGCGCCCTGGCGACCGCGCGCCAGCGCGCACTGGAGCGCGAAGGGGCGCCGCCGAGACGGCACCGCACCGTGGTGGAGTCACTCAACGGCATCAGCGCGCTGGACCGCACCGTGAGCGATCTGCTGCGTCAGGTCGGCTTCGTCTCCGATCCCCGGGGGATGCGGCTCGCCGTCGGTCCCGCCGGGGCGGGGCCAAGAACTCACTGAGTCCCCCTGGGGAGGTCCGGATCCTGTGGGCCCGTCAGGAGCGTTTAGGCAGGATGGCCTCGAGCTCGGCAAGGGTGCGCGGCGCGTGATAAGCGCTGGTATCGGCGTCGGCATCCTCGGCCTCTTCGGCAGACGCGTCGCTCTGGGGAGTATCGATCCCGAGGTCGAGGGACAGGCCGGCCACGGCGGCGCGGGCAGAGGAGGCGCGCTCACTGGGCGTGCCACCGGATCCTGCGCTGGCGGCGGCCGATGGCGTCGGTTCTGAGGCGGCTTCTCCCGGGGCTCCGGGGCTGGCGGCACTCACGGGGGCGGACGCCGAGGGGGCCGATGCCGCAGCGGTCGCCGTCTTCTCAAGGTCTCCGAGGTCAAGCTCCGGCAGGCGGCGACGGCGGTCCTCAGAGGTTTCCTCCGGGGAGTCGGAGGTGCGACGACGCTTGGTCGGGGCGGCCGCGCGGCGGGAACGCTTCGCGGCGGGCTTCTCCGCAGTCTTACCGGTCTTCCTTCCGGGCGCCTCTGCCTGCGGCTCCTCGACCGCGAGAGCGGATGTGTCCACACCAGCAGCGCTGCCCGTGTCATCCGTGCCGTCGGCACCGGCAGCGCCGTCGGCAGTGGCAGCAGACTCGGTGGTGACGCCGGCGTCGATGTCGGCGTCAAGGTCGGCGGAGGCCTTCGCGGCCTTGGCTGCGGCCTCAGTGTCCCGGTCCCGGGTCGGCGGCTCCACACCGGCGTCCGGACCGGGCGCGCCTGCCCCGCTCCCGGCGGGAGCGCCGTCGGCGGCGCCTTCATCTCCGTGTTCACCATGGTCGACGTCGTCATCCGACTGCTGGGCGGTGAGCTCGGCGATGCTCCGGCCGTCACGCAGGTCGAGCCCGTTGGTGCTCAGCGGCACCATGAGGTGGTCGTCGACCCGTGAGGGGTTGATGGGCCACTCCGGGCCCTGGTCGGGCAGATCGGTCTCGGAGTGAGCGCCGCAGCCGTGGTCCAGGGAGACGACGCTGCCGTCGTCGGCGGCCCACTCGTTTGCGCAGACCCCGAAGATGGCGCGCAGGGCGCCGGCCATGGGCAGGAAGAAGCCGCAGGTGGAGCAGGTGGCGTGGGCCTTGCGGACGCCCTCGGCGTCGGGACCGTGGTCGCCGCCGTACCAGCGCGCGGCGGCGCTGGAGACGCCCTGGGCGCTCAGGACCCGAGGGCGGCCCAGGTCGAGCTGGTCCAGGGCGACGGCGTCGGCGTCCTCGCCAGTGGCCTCCCACCCGGGTTCGAGGCGCTCGTCGGTCTCCTTGCGGGGGAGGCGGTCGGAGCGGGTAATGTCGCCGGGTTCGAGACGCTCGGCCCAGGGGATCCAGGAGGGGGCGAGGAGGGCGTCCTCGCCGGGGAGGAGCGCCATCTCGCAGACGGTGGCGGTGCGGCTGCGCGGGACGCGGCTGAGGGTGACGGCCCAGTGCCAGCCGCGGTAGCCGCTCAGGGTGCAGTCGAACAGGTGAGTGACGAGGCGCTCGGCGTTGGGGGTGGCGGCCAGGTACTCGCCGACGGTGATGGAGTCGGTGACCTCCTCCAGCGCGCGGCGGGCCAGCTCGACGGCGGCCGGAGAGGTGAGGGTCTTGTCCTTGGCGGCCTGGGCCTGCTGGCTGGGGGTGGGCA
>CAUVMS010000054.1:0-17084 GCA_963552815.1 uncultured Actinomyces sp.
CGCCCCCGCCCCGGCGGGATCATGCCCGCCTCCCTGACCGCCCCGCTGCCGCCCCCGCCGGAGGTCGCCGAGGACGAGATCCTGCGGCGCGGCCACCTGCGGGTACTGCGCGGACAGAAGGACGACGCATGAGCCCGCGCGCGGGCGACTCCCGCCCCGAGTCGGAGGCACCGGTCCTCACCGGAGCACTGCGGGCCGCCCTGCGCTGCCCTCTGAGCGGGGAGGAGCTCATCGACGGCGTCGACGACTCCGGCCGCCTCGCCCTCATCTCCCAGAGCGTCGGCCTGGCCTACCCGGTGCGCGACGGCGTACCCATCCTCCTGGTCCACGAGGCGCTGCGCACGTCCGTGACGGCCTCCGGGTCCCAGGCCTGAACCGGGACCGCACCGACACGAGAGGCGTCCCCGGGGCGGTCAGTGACGTCGCGTCTCCCGGCCGATCCCGTAGGGCGGGCGCGCCATGTCGCTGCGCACCTCCTCCTCCAGACGCCGGTCCCGGGTCTCCAGCACCAGCTCACGGTTGCGCCGCTCGGTGAGCACCGCGGCGAGGAACCGCTCGGGGTGCGTGCCCGGCGGCGGCGGGGGAGAGACGTATCCCTGGACCTGGGACGCCAGCTCAAGCCCCAGACGGGAACGGGCGGCGGGAGCCAAGGAGGAGGCCCGTTGCAGGAAGGTCCGCGCCGTCAGGCTCAGCTCTCCGGGCAGACCACGCAGGTCCGTGCCCGCCGCCCACTGGGCCAGCTCAGGCGGCATGAGCAGGGGAGGAGCCGTGGCGGTACGGTGACGGTCACGAACCGCGTAGGTGCCCGCCAGCAGGTCCCCGAGCCGCTTCCCCCGCTTGGAGACGACGCTGGTGCACACAGCCGGCATGGCCCAGGTCATCCAGATCTCGACCACGGCGAGCAGGGTCCGCACCAGGCAGTGACGCAACCTGACGGTTCCGCCGTCGTCGCGAACCACCCGGGTCCCGGTCACCATGCGCCCCAGGCTCCGGCCCCCGCTGAGGAGCTCAATGAGAAGGGGGATGACCACCATCCAGGCCAGGGCGACCAGGGCGACTATCGCCCTGAGGAAGGCGAGGTTCTCGCCCAGTACTGGCCCGTCAGCGGTCGCCAGGACGATCACCCCGAACATGGACAGAGCCCCACCCAGGAGGTACACGGAGTAGTCGATGATCCCCGAGGTGATGCGATTGACGACCGTTGCGGGGACGACCTCCAGGGCGACGGCCTCACCGGTGACCATGAGCTCGCGCTCGATCATCCGCTCGGAGGATGTGGACGACTCGGTCACCATGACAGACTCCTTGCGTGGATCTTGATGCCTTCGCTGTTGCGCACCGTGATCAGTGGGAACGTCTTGACGTGCTCGTGGCACGCCGCCACCTCAGCGGTGCTGAGACCGATGAGCTCGTGGCCCTCTACCGCACCTGTGCCCGCCACCTGTCCCGGGTGCGTTCGGCGGCACCGGATCCGCAGCTCATCGCCGAGCTGTCCTCCCGGGTGGCGACTGCCCGCGGCCGCCTGACCGGGACGCGGGAGGTGCGCACTCACGCGGTGCGCCGGTTCGTGCTCCAAGCCGTGCCGGCGGCCCTCTACCGGATCCGTTGGTGGACCTGCGGGGTCATGATCGTCGAGATCGCCCTGGCCGTGGCGGTTGGCGTGTGGACCGTGCGCAGCCCCGAGGCCATGGCCGCCCTGGGAACCCCCGAGCAGCTGGACAGGTACGCCCACGAGTCCTTCGAGTCCTACTACTCCACCTACTCCGCCCAGGACTTCGCCGCCCAGGTGTGGACCAACAACGCCCGGATCGCCGCGGTCTGCGTGGCCAGCGGGATCACGGGGCTCCTGCCGCTCTACATGCTGTACCAGAACGCCGTCGTCGTGGGACAGGCCGGGGCCATCATGGCCGACCACAACATGCTCGGCGTGTTCCTGTCGCTCATCTCCCCTCATGGGCTGCTGGAGCTGACCTGTGTCTTCATCGCGGGCGCTGCGGGGCTCAAGCTGTTCTGGACCATGCTGGTTCCCGGCCCCCGCAGCCGCTCCACCGCCCTGGCCGCGGAGGGGAGATCCCTCATCACGGTGACCGTGGGCCTGACCGTGGCCCTGGCCGTCGCCGGCTTCATCGAGGCCTTCGTGACTCCGGCCCCCATTCCCTGGCCGGTCAAGATCACCATCGGCGCCAGCGCGCTGGCGCTGCTGTGGGCCTACACGCTGATCCTGGGGCGCTCCGCCGTCATCGGCGGGCTCACCGGGGACCTTGAGGAGGACGAGGCCGGCTACATCCGGCCCGAGGTCGGCTGACCGGTGCGGCGTCGTGTGCCCGCCGACCCGGGGCCGGACGCCGTTGCTGGTGCGTGTCACAGTCGCCCCGCCGCCTTGAGGCTCAGGTAGCAGTCGGCCAGCGCCGGGGCGAGTCCCTGGTCGGGTGCCTCGACGACCTCCACCCCGCCGCGGCGCAGGCGGCGACGGACCGCCTCCAGCTCCACCAGGTCCTTCTCGGCCGACGCCGCCACGTAGACGGAGTCGGTGTCGTCTCGCGCGGCCCGCAGCTCCTCCAGCTCCGGGTCCAGGGCCGAGGCGAGAACGACCGTGTGGTCGCGGGCCAGTGTCGTCAGGGTGCGGATCATCGCCGCGTCCCCGCCGCTGCCGTCGAGGGCGGAGATGACGACGACCAGGGCTCGTTGCGAGAGCACCGTGCGTACCCGGGAGGCCAGCATCGTCCAGTCCAGCTCGGTCAGGCGGGGCTCGACGGTGGCCAGATGGTCGGCCAGCGCGCTCATGAGCACCGGCCCGGAAGTGCCCCGCACCTGGGCGCGGACGGCGTCGTCCAGTGCCAGGACGTCGACCCGGTCGCCGGCGCGGGAGGCCAGGGCTGCCAGCAGCAGGGTCGCCTCGATCTGGGCGTCGAGCCGGGGCGCGTCCCCCAGACGGGCAGCCGATAGCCGGCCCGAGTCAATGATGATGAGGACACGCCGGTCGCGTTCGGGACGCCAGGTGCGCACCAGGACCTCGCCGCGGCGGGCGGTGGAGCGCCAGTCGATGGAGCGCACGTCGTCGCCGACGACGTACTCGCGCAGGGAGTCGAACTCGGTTCCCTCCCCGCGCACCATGACCGCGCTGCGCCCGTCCATCTCCCGCAGGCGGGCCAGACGCGAGTGCAGGTGACGCCGTGACCGGAAGGCCGGCAGCACCCTGACGACCGCCGGTACCCTCAAGGAGGCCTGACGCCCCGCGATCCCCAGAGGGCCGACGACCCGGACGGTCAACGGCCCCGCCTCGCGGTCCCCTCGGCGCAGGGGGGTCAGCACCGTGGGGTGCCGACGCCGCTGCCCCGCGGGGATGCGCATCTCGCCTCGCTCGTGGGTCGCCCCGGCGCTGGGCGGCCAGGCGTCGCGCAGCAGGACCCGCATCGTGCGCCGGCCGGTGTTGGTGACTGTCAGCGTCGAGGTGACGGACTCGCCCAGCCGTAGGCTGTACGCCACGGTGCGCGAGGCCCGCAGCAGACGGGGCGAGGGCGCGTAGACGACGTCGATCACGACCAGGAGCAGCACGACGCCGGCCCAGCCCAGCGCGGTCGCCGGGCTGGGGACGAGGAGGACCAGGACGATCCCCGGAAGCAGCGCCCACACGGCGCGCATCGTCAGGAACATGCCTCTCCTGTCATGAGATGGTCGGGTGAGTCGGGTGAACGGTCGGGGCGGTGCGTCGTCCGGACCCTCAGCGCGGAACCGGGACGTTCCTCAGGACGGACTCGACGACCGACTGGGGGGTGACACCCTCCATCTCGGCCTCGGCGCGCAGCTGGATGCGGTGACGCAGGGTCGGCAGGGCCAGCGCCTTGATGTCATCGGGGGTCACGAAGGAGCGGCCCGACAGCCACGCCCAGGCCCGCGACGCCGCCAGGAGCGCGGTGGCACCACGCGGAGAAACCCCCAGGGCCACCGACGGCATCGAGCGGGTGGCGCGCACGAGGTCGACCGCGTAGGCCAGCACCTCGGGGGTGGCCCCCACGGTACTCACCTGGGTGCGGGCCAGCGCCAGGTCCTCGGCGCTGGCCACCGCCTGCAGCCCGACCGAGAGCAGGTTGCGCGGGTCGAAGCCCGAGGCGTGACGGGAGAGGACCTCGATCTCCTGAGCCCGTTCGGGAAGAGGCAGGACCAGCTTGAGCAGGAACCGGTCCAGCTGGGCCTCGGGCAGCGGGTAGGTCCCCTCGTACTCCACCGGGTTCTGGGTGGCGATCACCATGAACGGATCCGGCAGGGCCCGGGGCTCGCCGTCAACGGAGACCTGGCGCTCCTCCATGGCCTCAAGCAGCGCCGACTGCGTCTTGGGCGGGGTGCGGTTGATCTCGTCGGCCAGGAGGAGGTTGGTGAAGACCGGACCGGCTCTGAAGGAGAACCGGGCGCTGCGGGAGTCATAGATGAGGGAGCCGGTGACGTCGCCGGGCATGAGGTCGGGGGTGAACTGGATGCGCTTGGTCTCCACGTCCAGCGCGGTCGCCAGGCAGCGCACCAGGAGGGTCTTGGCGACCCCGGGAACCCCCTCGAGCAGGACGTGCCCGCCCGCGAGCATGGCGATGACCAGGCCCGTCACCGCGGCGTCCTGGCCGACGACGGCCTTGCCCACCTCGCTGCGCACGGCCACGAGCCGCCTGCGCGGGTCGACCCCGGCGCTCTGGTGGGTACGCGGGGCTCCCGGGTTCTGGGGGAGCGGAGAAGGCCGGGCGTCGCCGCCTACACGGCTCGTGCCGCCCAGGTTGCTGGAGGAGTCGGTACTGTCCGTGCTCATTGGGAGTGAACCTCGCTCTCGAGTTGGTCGAGCTGAACTGCCAGGGTCGCCAGGGCCCTGTTGCTGGTCGGTGGCGGACCGTAGAGGAGAGAGTCCACCGTGGACGGATCGATTCCGGAGGCCTGAGCCACAGCCGCCACCAGGTCGCGGCGCGACGTCCCGGGGGGCAGTCCCAGGGCGGTGCCCAGGCGCAGCGCCGCGCCTGAGCGCAGCGCCTCGGCCGCACGAGGGCGGTCCGAGCCCTGTCGGTAGAGACGGCCTCGCGCCAGCGTGGTCTCGGTGGAGCGCACGACGACGGGCAGGTCCTCGGTGATGAGTCCTCCGAAGCGACGCCCCTGGACCACGGCCAGGACGCCTCCCATGATGAGGAGCTGAAGGATGAGGACCGGCAGCCAGGCGGGCGTGGACGGGGAGTTCCACGCGGAGGGGGCCTCGACGTGGTTGCCGTCCAACCACACGACCTCGTTGTGATGGCCCAGCATGCGCACGCTCAGAGCGGCGTGCCCCTCCTGAGCCAGGTGCGCGTTGGTCGTGGGCCCCGGGTCGGGGAGAACCCTCAACCTGGCACCGCTGGGAAGGACGTCGGTGGCGTAGGCGTAGCGGTCCTCGGCGACCGGGAAGCAGCCGACGGCGTCATCGTCATCCTGCAGCGACACCGAGGCCTGCGAGCCGGCCAGCGCCTGGGCCGCCCGGGCGTCGTCGTCGGCGCACTCCGCCTTCAGGATGGTGGAGGCCGGGGCCGCTGAGCCCTTGCTGGTCATGTCCGTCAGCCCGTCCAGAGCGCTGCTGCCTCCCTGGGCGCCGATGACGACGACGTCTCCGGCCGAGCGGGCCAGGGACTCCCTCTCGTCCTGGCTAAGACGGTCGGCGTTGACCACCGCGACGGTGGCCCCGTGACGGCTCGCCGCCAGCGCGGCGGAGGCGTTGTCCACCTTGCTCACGGAGATCCCCTCATGGCGCAGCAGCTCCGCGAGGGCCATCGTTCCCGACGTGCCGGGGTTGTCGATGGCCAACGGTGTCTGGGAGGTCGTCGGCCTGGCCCACAGGGTGACCAGTGCGGAGATGAGGACGAGGACCAGGGGGATGGCCACCGCACGCCAGTGGCGCCACCGGTGGGACCAGCGCGGGTTGGTCACCTGGTCGGTGGAGGCCTCCGACTGGGGAGGGGACGGTGGCGAGGTCTGGGTCGACGAGCTCATGTGGGCGCCCCCGTGACGCTCCCGGGGGCGCCGACGAGCGCGTCCTGACGGTCGGCGGGGACAGTGACGTGGACCACCTGCTCGGCCAGCTCTCGCATCTGCTGGTCCTGGACCCGGGTGGAGACCACCCGGCCGTAGAGCACGGCGTCGAACAGGTGCGCCGCCTCGTAGAGCGGGGCCACGACCGGATGCTCACCGAGGGCCTGGTGCGAGAGTGAGGCGGCCTCCAGCGCCGTCATACCCGGGTACTCGTCAATGATGCCGCGCTCGTCGAGGGACCGGATGATGGCCCGGAAGCGCTCGACGACGGCGGTGGCGAAGTCGGACCGCTCGGCCGCCTCGTCCGCGGCCTGGGTCAGGGCGGCGGCGTCGCGGTCGTCGGCGAACACCGACAGGGGTGCTGTCCTGACCCGGCGTGCCGAGGTGAGTCGGGTGGTCAGGAGGATCAGCAGGGCGATGACGACGGCGCTGATGGTGACGACGATCGCCGTTGACACCCAGGGCGGGACCCCGGGGACCAGGCTCTGGCTGTCCAGGAGGTCCAGGATCCATTGCCAGAACCGGTCCCACAGATCGGGCTTTTCCTGGTAGATCCCGCGGGAGAGTTCCTTGGTGGCGGCCTGACGGGCCTCATCGGCGTCGGGCGTGGCCGGTGCCTCGGCGCCGAGCGCGCCGATGATGCTGACACTCACCACGAGCGGCTCACACCCCGGCGGCGCGCCGCAGCTCGACGTCCAGGCCCTCGGAGCGCATCCGCAGATCTGTGTAGATGAGGGCGACCACGGCGGAGTCGAAGGGCATGGTGACGGCCTGAATGAGGCTGGAGACGAGAACCGATCCGGCCAGGACGACGAGCATCGCGCTCGGTGCCATGAAGGCCAGTCCCTGGGTCACGAAGTTCAGTGCGGAGGAGGCCGCCCAGCTGGCGACGCCGATGATGATCGTCGAGAGCAGCCGAATCCCGACGACTCTCCAGAAGTAGCCGCGAGTCAGGGTCCAGGAGCGGGAGATCCCCTCGAAGACGCCGATGTTCTCCAGGATGAGAGCCGCCGGTGCCAGGCACAGCTTGCAGCCCAGGGCGAAGAGCGCCAGCATGAAGACGAACGTCACGATGACGATCCCGATGATGGTGAGGACGATGAGCCCGGCAGCGCTGTCATCGCCGCCGCTGGTGGTCATGCTGTTCACAGGCAGCCAGAAGACGACGACCCCGATCACGATGAAGACCACTGTCGCCACACTGAGGATGATCTGGATGATGATCACCTGACCGATGAGCGCCCCGACCCGGGGCTTGGTGCGCTGCCACACGTCGCTCAGGGAGGCCTTGCGGCCCAGGATCGTGCGCGAGACGGTGACGATGAGCAGACCGGTGAGGATCGAGGCGGCGAAGACCGTCAGCACACTGGTCAGGCCGGTCTGGACGAGCAGGCCTGCTATCGATGACCCGAGCTGGTCCAGATTGGCCTCGACGTCGGCCTCAGTGAGCTCTCCCGAGGTGGTGACGCCCGGCAGGTTGATTCGGGAGAAAAAGAAGATGAAGCTGCCTGCGGAGATGAGACCCATAATGCTCATCACCACCAGGGAGGGGACGAACATCGCCTTGGGGTTGGCGCGCAGCGACTCGAAGGCCCCGCCGAGGATCTCCCCGATGGACAGCGGACGCAGTGGGATGATCGCCGGCTTGGGGGCGACGACCGACGAGTAGCCGGTGTAGTTCGTGTATCCGGCAGAGCCGGGGTACTGCGTGTAGCCGGGGCCGTAACCGCCGGATCCGGAGGTGCCGGGGCCGTAACCGCCACCCGGTCCGTATCCCGGTTGGCCACCAGCGGATGGCGGTGGGTATCCGGGTGCTGAGCCCGGCTGACCCACCGGTGGGGTCTGGTAGTCGCCGTAGCCGGAGTGGGTTGATCCCTGTGGCGGGTAGGGGGGCGTCCCGCTGAATGCTCCGGAGTCAGGGGCCTGCCATCCGTCCTGGTCGCCGTTGACTGAGCCGCCCACCGTGGCGGGGGCCTCACCGCTCGCGTTGCTGCTCTGGTCGAGGTTGTCGGAGTGGGGGTCGGTGCTCATAAGTCCATGCTGTCACGTCTGCCTGCCGCAGCGCTCTCCCCCTGGAGGAGGAAATCGTGTCAGGAGGGGCGATTGAGCCGCAGGTGAGCCCCGAGGGACGTCCGGTGAAGATCACGGTTCGGCTGCAATTTTCCCGGTTCCAGGGTGTGTCTGTGTCGTTTTTTCCCGTAACTGAAGGGATTCTCCTAGAATCCTGAGGGAAATGTGAACGTCGTCCCAATGGCCTAGATGTCCCTTGGCTCCCGGGGCTCATGCCAAGATACGGGCTATGAGCACGCGCATTCTGGTCGTCGACGACGATGCATCCCTGGCCGAGATGATCGGCATCATGCTGGAGTCGGAGAGCTACACGCCCACCCTTTGTCATGACGGGGCTAAGGCCCTGGACGCCTTCCATGAGGTCAACCCCGACCTTGTCCTCCTCGACCTCATGCTCCCGGGGCTCGACGGCGTCGAGATCTGCCGGCTCATCCGCTCCGAGTCCGACGTGCCGATCATTATGCTGACCGCGCGCACCGACACCCAGGACGTCGTCGCCGGTCTTGAGGCCGGCGCGGACGACTACGTGACCAAGCCCTTCAAGTCCAAGGAGCTGCTGGCCCGCGTCTCCACCCGCCTGCGCCGCACCAACCCGGGCGCGGCCGAGCACGTGCGCGCCGGGGACCTCGATATCGACGTCGCCGGTCACCAGGTCAAGCGCGGCGAGTCGGTCATCGCCCTGACGCCGCTGGAGTTCGAGCTGCTGGTGACCCTGGCCCGTTCCCCCTGGAAGGTCTTCACCCGCGAGGAGCTCCTCAGCCAGGTGTGGGGCTACCAGCACCCGGCCGACACCCGCCTGGTCAACGTCCACGTCCAGCGCCTGCGGGCCAAGATCGAGAAGGACCCCGAGCGCCCCTCGATCGTGGTGACGGTGCGCGGTGTCGGCTACAGGGTCGGCGAATCCGCGTGAGCGATGGCGCATCGGGCGCCCTACAATGAACCCGATGCGTAATTCAGTGGGCACGTCGATGGGACCATCGGTGGGCACTGCGGAGGAACGGGTCGTTCGGCGTCTGCCCCTGCCGGGGCTGCTGCGCCGCAGCCTCGAGGTACGCATGGTGTGTACCGCCACCGTCATCGGCCTGCTCCTCATCGTCCTGCTGCTGACCTTCGTGACCGACCGGATCCGGTCGGAGGTGTTTGCCGACCAGCGTGACGTCATCCTCGCCGATGCCGCGCTGCGTGCCAGCGTCGCCCAGGCAGAGTTCGACTCGACCACCGCCGTGACCGTCGACGAGGTCTCCGCCACCGCGGAGCAGCAGGTCAACGTCGCCAAGGACTCCATCTCCTCCTCCGGCGGCGTCGGGGTCCTCATGCTGCGCAACCAGGAGGAGACCTCCACAACGGTGGTCAACGACCTGGAGACGGACACCCGCCTGCGCTCCCTCATCACCGATGAGATGACCAGGGCCCTTGATGAGGGTGGGGCCCGCTCGCAGTACTGGCAGTCGGTGGCGGTGCCCAACGCCGAGGGCGGCACCGACCCGGGCCTCATTGTGGGGACCCGGGTGAGCCTGCCCCTGGCCGGGGAGCACGACCTCTACCTCGTCTACAGCCTGGCCAGCGAGCAGCGCATCGTCTCCCTGGCCTCGCGCAACATCACCATCGGTGGCCTGGGCTTCCTGGCCATCCTCATCGTCGTGGTGTGGGCCTTCACCAGATGGGTGCTCAGCCCTGTGCGGCACACCGCCCGGGCCGCCGAGCGCCTGGCCTCCGGGCTGCTGGCCGAGCGGTTGAGCATCGAGGGGGAGGACGAGATCTCCACCCTGGCCAGGTCCTTCAACCACATGGCAACCTCTCTGGAGGACCAGATCGAGCGGTTGGAGTCCCTGTCCAAGGTGCAGCGCCTCTTCGTGTCCGACGTCTCCCACGAGCTGCGCACCCCGCTGGCCTCCATCCGCCTGGCCACCGAGCAGATCCAGGACGCTCGCGAGGAGATCTCCGACCCCTTCGCCCTGCGCAGTATCCAGGTGCTGTCCAGCTCGGTGGACCGCTTCGAGACCATGCTCACCGACCTGCTGGACATCTCCCGCATCGACTCCGGCAACGTCAAGCTCTGCCTGGAGGAGGTCGACCTCGCCCAGGTCGTCGACACCGTCATCGAGACCACCCAGTTCCACTTCGACGCCACCGGTACCGAGCTGCGCCTCCACCTCCCCGAGGAGCCGGCCACAGCCGAGGTCGACGTCACCAGGGTGGAGCGCATCATCCGCAACCTCGTGGTCAACGCGCTTGAGCACGGCGAGGGCAAGCCGCTGGACGTCACCGTCGCCGTGGACGCCGACGCGGTGGCCGTGCGGGTGCGCGACCACGGGATCGGGATGAGCCCGGACGTCGTCGCCAAGGTCTTCGACCGCTTCTACCGCGCCGATCCCTCCCGCAAGCGCAGTCTGGGAGGCACCGGCCTGGGACTGTCCATCGCCATGGAGGACGCCCGTCTGCACGGTGGACGCCTGTCCGCCTGGGGCTGGCCGGCCGACGGCGCCTCCTTCCTCCTGGTGCTGCCCCGCACCCAGGGGGCCGACGGCGGCCCGGGCCGGCTGGCCGGCCCCGGTCCTCTCGATCTCGTCCCCCAGGACGCGCCGGCGGTGGCTCGCGCCGGGATCCTGACCGACGAGGACTCCTCCTTCTCCCCGGTCGGTCCGCTGGGGCCCGCCCCGGCCACGCGCCGGGCGCGCCAGAGCGTCGTCCTGGGAGACATCCCCCTGGCCGGGGAGAGCCACGACGCGGTCACCGAGGACGTCGGACGGGTCGTCGTCGTTCTGCCGGGGCAGCAGCCGGCCACCCGCACCCCCGAAGAGGTCGATGAGGAGGGCCGGCGCCGATGAGCCACCACGCGAACCCCCCTGGGAACGGTTATGGGAGTCAGGGGAACGACCATGAGAATGGCTGTGGACATCCGCAGCACGCTGGGCACCGGCTGACCCGCCGCGGTGCGCTGGGACTGCTGTCGGCCACCGCCGCAGGAGTCCTGGGCGGGTGCACGGCGCTACCAACCTCCAGTGGGGTCACCCGCTCCGGGGTGGCCGCCTCCGACACCAACGCGCTCATCGAGACCGCCCCCGGACCGGGTGAGGGCGATTCCGCCGAGGACGTCGTCAACGGTTTCCTGCGGGCCACCATCGCCGGGTTCTCCGACGACTTCGCCACCGCCAAGCAGTTCCTCACCGAGCGCACAGCCGCCCAGTGGAAGCCCCTGGAGACGGTGAGCGCCTACAACGGCTCGACCGAGCCACAGGTCTCGGTGGCGGCCGACGGCGCCTTCACGGTGACCTCCGGGCAGGTGGGGGTCGTGGACTCCCTGGGTGTCTTCACTCCGGCCCAGGATGGGGACACCTATGTCGGTGAGTTCTCCCTGGCCACCAACTCCACCGGCCAGTGGCGCATCGTCGGCCTGCCCCACGGGATCCTGCTGCCCTTCTCCCGGCTCATGCAGAACTTCGCGGTCAGCGCCCTGGCCTTCCTGTCGCGGGACCGGACCAGGTTCGTCTCCGAGCTGAGGTGGTACCCGCGCAACTCGCAGGCCGACTCCCTGGTCTCCGGGTTGCTCGGAGGGGCCTCCGCCTGGCTGAGCGATGGGGTCTTCAGCCTCATCCCGCGCAACGCCGAGCGCGCGAGCCGGGGCGTCGTCGTTGAGGCGGGGACTGCCACTGTCCACCTGAGCGCGGACTCCGACCCCGCCTCGGAGGAGGCGCGTCGGCTCATGGTGGCCCAGATCGAGCAGAGCCTCCTCCAGATCAGCGGCATCGACCGGGTTCGGGTGCTTGCGGGCACCGTCGACCTCGGTGCGGCCGCCCAGCTGACCCCGATGGCTCCGGAGGTCGGCGGCATCGTGGGGATGTCGGAGGGCGCCGTCGTGCGCGGTACGGGGTCGAGCCGCGTCACCCTGGCGACCGACCGGGTCCTGGGGACCAGCGATGCCCGCAGCCCGAGCCTCGGTGCGGACGGGACCGTCTACGCGCTGTCGGCCTCCAGCCTGCTGCGGCTGCCTCAGGGGCAGGACTCCGCCAGCGTCATCCTGTCCGTGGGAGACCCTTCCGCGGGCGCCGGGGGGCTGGGCGCGCCGTTGGGGGACCGGCACGGCTGGGTCTGGCTGCTGGCCGAGGGACAGCTGACCGCCGTCAACGGCTCGGGTCAGCGCGCCTCCCTGGAGTCATCCTGGCTGCAGGAGACCACCATCGCCGCCTTCGACCTGTCCGTGGAGTCCGAGCGGATCGCCGTGCGGAGATCCGACGGCCGGGTCGCCGTTGCCGTCATCATCCGGGAGCAGGACGGCCGTCCCAAGGGGCTGGGGCCGGCTCTGGAGATGCCTCGCGCCGGTGGCGCGGGCACGAGCGGCATCTCCTGGTGCGCCCCCAACGCCGTGTGCGTCCTAGCCGACAGCAGCGCCGAGGGGAGCGACGTGCCCGAGGTGCGCCTCGTCCAGATCGGCGGCGCGGTCAACACGCTCGTGGGCGTGAAGGAGGCTCATTCCGTCATCTCCGACCGCTCCGAGGAGTCCCTCCTCCTCATCGGCGACGGCGGCAAGATCTGGCAGCGCCGGGGGGCGACCTGGAGGGTGTTCACCTCGGAGGTCACCGACCCCTCCTTCCCGCTGCCCTGAACCACCTGCCCTGAGACAGTCCGGGTGCTCCCGGCCCGCAGGGACCGTGGAGCACCCGGAATCAGGATGGGGCGGGGTCTGAGGCTAGAGGACCTGCGCGTCCAAGCGGATGACGCCGTAGGTCCACCCGTGACGGTGGTAGACGGCGCAGGGCTGCTTGGAGGACTTCTCGATGAACAGGTAGAAGGGGTGTCCCACGAGCTCCATCTGGTAGAGGGCCTCGTCAACGGTCATCGGATTGGCCTCGTACAGCTTCTGGCGCACGATCACCGGGGAGTCACCGAGCTGGGCCTCGACCGCGACACCGGGCTCGGTGGGAGCGGAGGGGGAGTCCTCGATCGGCGCGTCATCGGTGTCGGGGATGGCGGGCTCATCCGGGACTGCTTCCGCCTGCAGATCCTGGTTGGGAGCTGCCACGGTGTGGCGACGGCGATGGTCCTTCATACGGTCCCGAGCCCGGCGTAGGCGCTCGGTCAGTTTTCCCATGGCGATATCAAAAGCGGCGAAGCGGTCTGAGGAGGATGCCTCCGCCCGGATGATCGGGCCCTTGGAGATGACGGTGATCTCTACCCTCTCGGCGGTGTCGGCCTGACGCGGGTTGCGCTCGTGGGTGACCTCCACCTCGACGCGCTGGACCCGGGGGTCGAACTGCTCTACCTTGACGGCCTTGTCCTCGACGTAGTCGCGCAGGCGAGAGCTGATCTCGGCATTACGACCAACGACGGTGATATCCATGGTGGAACCTCTTTCTGGGCTCGTGGGCCGGTCCAGACGGACCGTGTGCGACAACTACCCGCCACATCTCACGGCGGGTGAGGACTGGGGTCATCACCTCCTGTCACCTCGCGAGGGGCCCTCACGCACCGAGACGGGAACCCGGCGGACTGTCCTTGTCGACGGCGGGAATCGCCTGTGCGTTGTGCCACACAAGGTACACCATATGGGGCTGTTCACGCCTCCTTTTCGAGCGTGCCGTGACCTTGAGAAGCCTCTTGATCGCCGCAGGCGGACAAACCTGTGGAAAGAGGGAGAGACTGCGCTCGTTGATGGCGGCTTCAACGGCGGCTCGATGGTGATCGTGGTGGCTCCTCCGGCACCGGAACAATCGGCGGGATCCTGCTGGTGTCCGGTCGGGACGGTGCCGGCCGTCGCGGCAGGCTCCGGCTGGTGGTTCTGGCCGGAACCATGACGGATGCGCGCGCCGGAGGCGGGGCCGCGGCCAGGACCAGGGCGCCCAGCGCCCGGCCCCCGGCCCCCTCCAGCGCCCGGACGCAGGCCCCCAGGGTGGCCCCGGTGGTGACGACGTCGTCGACCAGGAGGGCCGACAGACCGGCGACGGGGGTCAGAAGACGAGGGGCCGCGGCACGATTTCCCCGCCGTTGACGCGACGAGCGCCCGGCCTGCTGCGCCCCGCCACCCCGGCGACGCAGCAGGTCCGCGCTCAGGATGAGGGGCGGGGGCGAGCTGCCCGTCTGCTCCCGATGAGCCCACCGCTCGGCGATGCCCTGGGCGACGGCGTCGGCCAGGTGCGCCGCCACCAGCCGGCCGCGCAGCCGACGGGCCAGCCTGGAAGGCGCTGGAACGACGAGCAGAACCGGGGCCGCCGGGATGGTGGAGCGGCCGGGACCGGACACGGGATGACCCCCGGGACGGTCCTCGGGCGGCCCGGCCCAGACCTCGGCCGGAGGGTGCGCGTGCGCCCAGCAGCTCCCCAGACGCCGGCCGGCCCGTGCCATCGCCTCGGTCAGGTCCTCCCGGGATCCGTTCTTCCATCCCAGGACCATGGCGCGTACCGGACCGGTGTAGGTCGCCACTGCCAGGACGTCGAGGTCGCCGGCGGCGTCGGCGTGCTCCACGCTGAAGGGCTCGCCCTCGAGCAGCTCGCGGCACTGAGGGCACAGGGCCGTCTCCCACCGTCCGCAGCCCGCGCAGCTGGCAGGCAGACCGAGTGAGAGCCCCAGCGCGAGTCCTGCTGAGAGCCCGGGAGACAGTCGGCGCAGCGGGCGGGGGTCGGTGGTGCGGGCAGGTCGGCACTGGAACAGGTCAGGCATGCCCTCCACTGTGAGGGCGTCACGGCCGCGTCGCGCGCTCGGGCGCTCGCCGTCCACAAGGGGCGCGGCAGGCGATCGTCTCCGTGCACTGTGGCCCCCTGCCAGTCCCGGACCAGTCCCGGACCAGTCCCGTGTCGGTCCTGTGATGGTCCTGTGATGGTCCCGGGGTGGGGCCGTGTCCTCGGTGGGAAGAATCTCGGTAGTGGGAAGACCGCTGTCCACGTAGGTCCACTAGAGTACGGAGGCAGGTAGCTCGTGAGGTCTGTGCCGATTGCCGACTCGGCTGAATCGGACCCGCCTCATCGCGGCTCTTCGCAACAGACGTCCCAAGGGAGAATGCAGCGTGTCGATCGTGGACCGGATCCTTCGCATTGGCGAGGGCCGCACCCTGAAGAAGCTTGAAGCCATCGCCGACCAGGTCGAGGCCCTTGCCGGTGAGTTCAGCGAGTTCTCCGACGCCGAGCTGCGCGACATCACCGACGAGCTCAAGGAGCGCTACCAGGACGGCGAGCCCCTCGACGACCTGCTGCCCGAGGCCTTCGCCACGGTGGTGGAGGCCGCCGATCGCGTGCTCGGCATGCGCCCCTACCACGTCCAGATCATGGGCGGCGCCGCCCTCCACCGCGGCAATATCGCCGAGATGAAGACCGGTGAGGGCAAGACCCTCGTGGCCACGATGCCGTCCTACCTGCGGGCCCTGACCGGCAAGGGCGTCCACGTCGTCACCGTCAACGACTACCTCGCCGAGTACCAGTCAGACCTCATGGGGCGCGTCCACCGCTTCCTGGGACTGACCACCGGCTGCATCCTCGTGGGGCAGACCCCCGCCGAGCGCCGCGAGCAGTAC
The DNA here is from genome assembly GCA_963552815.1 of uncultured Actinomyces sp. Taxonomy (GTDB): domain Bacteria; phylum Actinomycetota; class Actinomycetes; order Actinomycetales; family Actinomycetaceae; genus Actinomyces. Next base: position 15,602 of record CAUVMS010000054.1, read on the forward strand.
GCCTGCGACATCACCTACGGCACCAACAACGAGTTCGGCTTCGACTACCTGCGCGACAACATGGCCCAGCGCCCCGAGGACCTGGTCCAGCGCGGCCACGCCTTCGTCATCGTCGACGAGGTCGACTCCATCCTCATCGACGAGGCCCGTACCCCGCTCATCATCTCCGGACCCGCCACCGGGGACGTCAACAAGTGGTACAAGGAGTTCGCCACGATCTCCGAGCGCCTGCGCGCGGGCAAGGACTACGAGGTCGACGAGAAGAAGCGCACCGTGGGCGTGCTGTCCCCCGGCATCGAGCGGGTCGAGGACTACCTCGGCGTCGACAACCTCTACGAGTCCGAGAACACCCCCCTGATCGGCTTCCTCAACAACGCCATCAAGGCCAAGGAGCTCTTCCACCGGGACAAGGACTACATCGTGCGCGACGGCGAGGTCCTCATCGTCGACGAGCACACCGGCCGCGTCCTGCCCGGCCGCCGCTACAACGAGGGCATGCACCAGGCCATCGAGGCCAAGGAGCGGGTGGAGATCAAGGCCGAGAACCAGACCCTGGCCACCATCACCCTCCAGAACTACTTCCGCCTCTACCCCGAGGGCTCCCGCTCGGGCATGACCGGTACCGCCGAGACCGAGGCCGCCGAGTTCGCCGGCACCTACAAGATCGGCGTCGTCCCGATCCCCACCAACAAGCCCATGATCCGTGAGGACCAGCCGGACCTCGTCTACACCACCGTCGAGGCCAAGCTCGACGCCGTCGTCGACGACATCACCGAGCGCCACGAGGCCGGCCAGCCGGTCCTGGTGGGTACCACCAGCGTGGAGAAGTCGGAGGTCCTCTCCGAGCGGCTGCGCGAGCGCGGCATCCCCCACGAGGTCCTCAACGCCAAGCAGCACGCCCGTGAGGCCGCCGTCGTCGCCATGGCCGGCCGCAAGGGCGCCGTCACGGTGGCCACCAACATGGCCGGGCGCGGAACCGACATCATGCTGGGCGGCAACGCCGAGCACATCGCCGTCACCGCCCTCAAGGAGGCCGGCCTCGACCCCGAGGAGAACGCCGAGGAGTACGAGAGGGCCTGGCCCGAGGCCCTGGCCGCCGCCAAGGAGGCCTGCCGGGCCGAGCACGACGAGGTCGTTGAGCTCGGTGGCCTCTACGTGCTGGGCACCGAGCGCCACGAGTCCCGGCGCATCGACAACCAGCTGCGCGGACGCTCCGGCCGTCAGGGGGACCCGGGCGAGTCCCGCTTCTACCTGTCCATGGAGGACGACCTCATGCGCATGTTCGCCTCCGGGCTCGCCCAGCGCATCATGTCCTCGGGCGCCTACCCCGACGACGTCCCGCTGGAGTCCAAGATGGTCACCCGCGGCATCGCCGGCGCTCAGCGCCAGGTGGAGTCGCGCAACTACGAGATCCGCAAGAACGTCCTCAAGTACGACGACGTCATGACCGAGCAGCGTGAGAAGGTCTACTCCGAGCGCCGCC
>CAUVMS010000055.1:0-17050 GCA_963552815.1 uncultured Actinomyces sp.
GGCCTCGTCCCAGCCCACGCGCACCATGCCGCCCTTGCCGCGGGCCGACTTGTAGGCCTTGGCGGTGGTGGGGTCACTGGTGACCTGCTCCCAGGCGGCTACCGGGTCGCCGTTGTTGGCGGACTTCGCAGCGCGGAAGGCGTCCAGCAGCACTGAGCGCACGTAGGGGTAGCGGATGCGCGTGGGGGAGTAGGTGTACCAGGAGAAGGCCGCGCCGCGCGGGCAGCCGCGGGGCTCGTACTCGGGCATGTCCGGCCCCGTGGTGGGGTAGTCGGTGATCTGCTTCTCCCAGGTGATGATGCCGTCGGAGACGTAGACCTCCCAGGCGCACGAACCGGTGCAGTTGACCCCGTGGGTGGAGTGGACCATCTTGTCGTGGCTCCAGCGGTGCCGGTAGAAGGTGTCCGACTCGCGCCCGCCGGTCAGGAACAGGCGGCGGGCGTCGGCGGAGGCCTGTCCTCGGCGCAGGTACGAGCCCAGCGTGAGCAGTCCGGGGGCGTTCTCGACCTGTTGATCGGATCCGGGGACGATCCCGGGGCCGGTGGGCTGGGAGCCGGTGGTGCTCATCAATGGTCCTTTGGTCCGTGAGGTTGGCGGGTTGCTGGTGATTGGACGGGGGTTGGTCTGTGTGGCCCGGGGCCGGTGAGGCCGGGGTGGGCGCTGTGTACTTCTGGCTGGCCCGGCGGTGCTGCTGAGGTCTCAGCAGCACCGCCGTCGGGGCCGGTCAGTCGGTTGTGGGCGGTTGGCTCGGTGGGGCGGGCCCGACCGAGCCGGATGGGCGGATCAGCCCGGACGCTTGGCGCCCGGCTTGGCGTAGCGGATCCAGCAGATGACGGCGCACACGACGCAGAAGACGGCGCAGCTGTAGAAGAAGACGTGCGTCGGCATGAGGGTCAGGGCGATGCCGACCAGGAAGGGGCCGAGCGAGGCGACGGCGGCGGTGAAGCCGATGGCGCCGCCGGCCTGACGCTTGGGCATGATCATCGGCATCTGCTTGAAGGTCGAGGCGTTGCCGACACCGGCGAAGAAGAACATGGCCAGCAGCGCCACCATGAAGATGGTGAAGTCGGCCGGGTCGTCCGCGGCGGCCACCAGGTAGCCGCACCACCCCATGGTGATGGCCATGCCGATGGCGGAGACGAAGGTCCAGATCGCCCCGCCGAAGCGGTCGCACAGGGGGCCCCACGCGAAGCGCAGGAAGGAGCCGATGAGGGTGCCGATGAAGGCGTAGGAGGCGCCCTGGGGCAGGTCGGTCTTGGCGAAGTGCTCGGCCAGGCCGGAGGCGGCTCCGTAGTTGTTGTTGATGATGTTGGCGGTCTGGGCGGCGAACCCGGAGAAGACGCCGAAGGTCATGATGTACAGGACCGTCATGAGCCAGGTGTCGAGGTTGCCGAAGATGTCCATCTGCTCCTTGATGTTGGCCTTGATCGGGACGTCCTTGATGTAGCGGAAGGTCAGGAAGGCCGCGATGAGGGACCAGGGCAGGAAGAAGACGGTGGCGTTGACGACCATGGGGGCGCCCTCGTGGTGGGGGGCGACCCAGGTCAGTCCGAACAGGCTGATGCTCATCAGGAAGGGGGCGGCGAGCTGGATGACGCTCATGCCCATGTTGCCCAGACCTCCCTGCAGGCCCAGGGCGGTGCCGGCCAGGCGCTTGGGGAAGAAGAAGCCGGTCGAGGGCATGTAGCCGGAGAAGGTGGCGGCCCCGATACCGCAGGCGAAGGACAGCGCGAGCAGGACGCCGAAGGAGGTGTTGTGGTTCTGCACCGCGAAGAACCAGCCGAGCATCGGCAGGATGTACAGCAGGGAGGACCAGCCGATCATCTTGCGGGCGCCGATGGTGGCGGGCAGGAACATGTAGACCAGGCGCAGCGCGGCGCAGGACAGGCCCGGCATGGAGGTGATCCAGTAGATCTGGTTCTTGGTCAGGTGGAAGCCGACGTCGTTGAGCCTGGGAGCGACTGCGCTGGGCAGGAACCAGACGGTGAAGCCGAGCATGAGGGAGAAGGTGGTGATGGCCAGAGTGGTCCAGGCGATCTTCGCGGACCAGTTCTCCGGCTCCTCGGGGTTCCACCCTGTAAGGACGCGACCGGAGGTGTCGAGCGTGGGCATAGGGCTCCTGCTGTGGTGTGGGCTCGGTCTGCTGGGCGACAGCGCCGTGGACCTGAGACTGTGTTGGGAATGTCGGTGGAAGCGTGCGGGCTCGCACCGCTCCTAATGATGCACGGCCTAGCCTGGACCTTCACGCAAGGGACGAATGTCCGAGTATTACGAAGCGAAATCGACGTCTCGGAGGTGGCAGGAGACGGCAAATTAGAGTAAACATCAGTTACCTAATTGAGGTTTCCAGGTGATAACGGGGCATGATGCCCCTCGAAGCGCCGGCCGGAGGACGCAGAAGGCTGGGCGTGGCGTGCACGGACTACGGTGGCCCCATGAGTGAGACCTCGATCATCCAGAAGGGCCTCGTGCCCCTCCCCGAGCCCGTCAAGGGTGCCGTCATCACCGTCTCTGACCGTTGCGTCAGCGGAGAGCGCGAGGACCTCTCCGGTCCCCTGGCTCAACGCCTCCTGGCCGAGTACGACGTCGTCGTCGAGGAGGTGGACCTCGTGCCCGACGGCGTCGAGCCCGTGCGCGAGGCGATCTCGCGGGCGGTGGCCGCCGGAGCCCGGGTCGTCCTGACCACGGGCGGCACCGGGGTCACGCCGCGTGACCTCACGCCGGAGGCCACGGCCCCGCTGCTTGACACTCGCATGGAAGGACTTGAGGCCCAGATCCGTGCCTACGGCTTGAGCAAGACCCCGCTGGCAGGTTTGTCACGCGGCCTGGTGGGGGTGACCTCCCGCGGCGACGCCGGCGCCCTGGTCGTCAACGCCCCCGGCTCGCGCGGCGGGGTCAAGGACACCGTCGCCGTCATCGGCCCCCTCGTGCCCCACGTCCTGGAGCAGCTCGGCGGCGGCGACCACTGAGCGCCTCGGTCTGAGCGGGTGCGTCACTCGGAGAGGCCGCAGTCCCAGGCGCGGACCTCGTCCCAGGTGTCCAGGTCCCTCACGATCCCGTGGGGGAGGGTGAGGGTGGCGACTCTCAGCCTCCCGAGGACCCGGCGCACGGCCACGTCGCGCACAGGAGCACCATCCGGGGCGACGACTGTGGCCAGCGCCGCTCGGCGGTAGAGGCCCAGCAGGTACTGGACGTGGTCGTCGTCGCGGGCGCAGACGCCGTCGGCTCCCGGATCGCCGTCGTGCAGCGCCTCGAAGAGGACCGGTAGCGCCCGCCAGGAGGACGGTGCGTCGCATGTGAGAACGCCGGTGAGCCCGGCCATCGGCTCGGACCGGCTCAGGCGCGCCAGTCCGGCCGCGATGCCGGCGACCGGCCCGCCCAGCGGCGGGTCCTCCAGCGCCCGCAGGACGCCGTCGGGCAGCGCCACCTGCGCGGGGGCGACGACGCACACGTGCCCAAGCGGAAGGTCCTGGCCCCGCAGCCGTTCCAGACCGGTGAGGACATGGTCGAGCAGACGCGCTCCGCGGGCGACGACGTCGGGCTTGGTGGCACCGTCCAACCGCCTGCCGGTCCCGCCGGCCAGCACGACGACGTCGACCAAGCCGGATCTGTCAGTACCGCCGGGCGTGGCTGTAGCGGCGTCGGCGCTCACGGTGCGGTCTGCAGGCGGGTCAGGCGCTGTCACCGCGCACCCAGTCACCGGAGCGGCCGCCGGACTTGGCCACCACCTTGGCCTCGCGCAGCTCGACACCCCGGTCCACGCCCTTGACCATGTCGACGATCGCCAGGCCCGCCACGGTGGCGGCGGTGAGGGCCTCCATCTCCACCCCCGTGCGGTCGGCCGTGCGCACGGTGGTCTCGATGCGCACGCCGCCGTCGACGATCTCCAGGTCCACGCGCGCCCCGTGCACGCCGATGACGTGCGCCAGCGGGAGGAGCTCGGGGACCTTTTTCGTCGCCGCGATCCCGGCCACGCGGGCCACGGCGAGGACATCCCCCTTGGGGACCGCGCCCTCGCGCAGGGCGGCCACGATCGCCTCCGAGCAGGCCACGAAGGCGCTGGCGCGGGCCTCGCGGACGGTCGGGGTCTTGGCGGTGACGTCCACCATGTAGGCGGCGCCCGCCTCATCGAGGTGGGTGAGGGTGATCTTGGGGCGGGGGTCCATGAGGCGGCTCCTTCACGGGGGTGCGGTCGCTCGTCGCGGATGCACCTTAGGCCCTGACGGCTGACCCTGAAGGGTCTGTCCGTGAGCTCTGAGGTGCGTCCACGCGCGCCTGGAGGTGGCAGGGGAACGAGTGGGAGAGTGGAATGAGGGGCAGTGCGTCGCCGACGTCGACCGCCTCGACCTCGGCGGCCACGACCGCCAGCGCCTGCGCGGCGGGCAGCGAGGCCACCAGGTGCGAGCCCGAGCCGAGTCGGTGAGTGGGTGTCACCCAGGGCAGGGCCGCGTCGTGCACCGCCTGGTCCCCGAGGGGCTCTGCGAGGTCGGCTCCTGCCGCGCCGGCGGGAGGCTCGGTGAAGCGCACCGGCACGTGCTGACGCCGGCCCGGCGGGGTCCGCCAGGCCACGGCCGCGCGTGCCGTCAGCCGGGGCCGTCCCGCCGGGTCGCCGTCTCGTCCGGCATCCGGGCTGGTGCTGTGCCCAGCCAGGCGGGCCAGTGCGGGTGCCATGATGGTCGTGAAGGAGACCAGGACACTTACCGGGTTGCCCGGCAGGCAGATGATCGGTACCCGCCGACCGTCGTCGGCGCGCACCCAGCCGTGGCCCTGAGGCTTACCCGGCTGCATGGCCACCTTGACGAAGTCCAGGCGCACCGGGGCTTCCTCACCCCGCTGGGCCTGCGCCAGCATCGTCAGCGGGTCGAAGGCCCCCGCGGACACGCCCCCGGAGGTGACGATGAGGTCGGCGCCCGCCGCGGCCCGGCGCAGGACCGCGGCCAGGTCCTCGGCGCTGTCGCCACTGCGAGCCACGCTCACACAGTCCGCCCCGTGCTCGGCCACCAGCCCGGCCAGCAGCAGGCCGTTGGAGTCCGGGATCGTGCCGGGGGCGAGCACTTCTCCGGCATCGCGCAGCTCGGCCCCGGTGGAGACCACGGCCACGCGCACCCGCGCCGTCACCGGCACGGAGCCGAGTCCCACGGAGGCCAGGGCGGAGACGGCCGCCGCGGACAGCCTCGTGCCCGCCGCCATGACCGGATCCCCCGCGCGCACGTCCTCGCCGGCGTGGCGCACATTCAACCCCGGGTGGGCCTCGGCGCGGAGCTCGACGCGCTCCGGCAGCGGGTGGGGGCCGGGCGCCTGGTCGGTGTCCTCCACCTTGACCACCGCATCGGCGCCCTCGGGCAGCATCGCCCCGGTCATGATCCGCTGGGCGGTTCCCGCAGCCAGGGGCGGCGGGGCGACTCCGGCCGGGACATCCCCGGTCACCGGCAGCACCACGGGCGACTGCGGGGAGGCTCCGGTCGTGTCCGCGGCGCGCACGGCGTAACCGTCCATCGCCGAGTTCGTCCACGGAGGCACCGGAACGGCCGCGGTCACGTCCTCGGCCAGCACCCGGCCGTGCGCCTGCCCCAGCGCCAGCCGACCGCCCTCCAGGGGGGAGAGGGGCTCAAGCACCTGGGTGACGTAGTCCTCCAGGGGAATCATCTGCGTCATAGCGGTCCTTTCTCGACGAGCCGTCCCCGGGTGCGGCAGAGCCGCCACCGGGCCGCCGCTCAGACGGTCGGCCGACGTCGTCGTGGACCTATCATGCCCGTTCGGCGGGCCCCGCCCATCTGGGTATGCTCGCGGCCGACGACCCCCGACCTCAGCGGGGCCCCGGACCGATGCACCACAAGACGCCCCAGGACGAGGAGACCTTTGTGACCACCAGCCCCGAGAAGTCAGGCAGCGCCCGCGTGGTGCGCGCCGAGGTCACCGAGGCGCCCATCAGCGTCACCGAGCTCGCCGACGCCGTCCACGACGCGGCCGCCGGCGCCGTCGTCACCTTCGAGGGCGTGGTCCGCAACCATGACGCCGACCGCGCCGTCACCGGCATCGGCTACTCCTGCCACCCCACGGCCGGGCAGATCGTCGAGCAGATCGCTCGCGACGTCGCCGAGCGCGGTCGGGTGCGGGCCCTGGGCGTCGTCCACCGCGTCGGGGACCTGACGATCGGGGACGCGGCGCTCGCGGTCGCGGTCAGCTCCGACCACCGCGCCGAGGCCTTCGCCGTCTGCAGCGAGATCGTCGAGGAGGTCAAGAAGCGCCTGCCGGTGTGGAAGCGCCAGACCTTCACCGACGGCTCGGCCCAGTGGAGCAACCTCGCCTGACGGGTCGGTCCTTCCTTCCCTTGTCGCCGAGCCGGGCACTTTTCGCGACCCCCAACAGAATTTCTGTGGGGCACCGCGAAAAGTGCCCGGCTCGATGCGGGTAGTGAGGTGGGAGCGCGAGCCTCACCCGCCGGCGAAGGGCGGAAGCACGTCGACGGCGTCGCCGTCGGCCAGGGGAGTGAGGGAGTCGGCCGGGGTGGAGACCGAGTTGACGAGGAAGCTGCAGATCGGCACGACCCGCGCCATCTCCAGGCCGCGCCCGGCCAGCTGCTCGCGCAGACCCGCCAGCGTCGTGCCGGCGGGCAGGTCGAGGCGCTCCTCGGGACGGCCGGCGGCTTCGGCGGCTGCGGCGAAGTAGCGCAGGGTCACCGACAGCGTCCCAGACACCGTCGCGGTGCTCGTCGTTGTGTCCGTCGCTGTGCGTGCCGCGCTCGCGGCCTCGGGGGAGGAGGGGCTCATCTCGGGGACTCCTTGATCGGGGTGGCTCGGATGCGGTCAGCCGCCGATGGCTGACATGGTGCGTTGGGGTCGGGTGAAGTCGTCGGCCTCAGGCGGCGCGTCCGAGCCGTGCGCGCGGGGCTTGAGCCAGGTGGCCCCCGCCCAGATGCGGATGAGCTCGTCGTCGTCGGCCCCGGCGCGCATGGGACCGCGCAGGTCGGTCTCGGTTGCGGAGAACAGGCAGGTCATGAGGCGCCCGTCGGCCGTGATGCGGGTACGGTCGCAGTCCGAGCAGAAGGGGGCGGTGACCGAGGCGATGATGCCGACGCTCCCGGCCGGGTACGTCTGGCCCCCGTGCGTGCCTGCAGCCACCTTCCACAGGGCGGCCGGGCGCCGATCGGGGCGGCCCACCTCGGTCAGGGCGAAGCCGGCCTTCCTCAGAGCATCCAGGACCTGCTGGGCCCCGACGACGTCCTGGCTGCGCCACGACTCACGCGGTCCCAGCGGCATGTGCTCGATGAAGCGCAGCTGCCAGCCACGACGCAGGCACTCGGCCAGCAGCTGGGGCGCGCGTGTCTCCACGGTGCCGGGCAGGGCGACCGCGTTGACCTTGATGGGGGCCAGACCCGCCTCCTGGGCGCCGGCGATCCCGGCCAGGACGTCACCGAGCCGGTCGCGTCGGGTGATGGTGGCGTAGTCCTGGGGGTCCAGGGAGTCGATGGAGATGTTGACGCGGTCCAGGCCGGCCTCGCGCAGGCCGGAGGCCCGCCTGTCCAGTCCCAGACCATTGGTGGTCAGGGCGATGTCCGGTTTGCGGCCTTCGGTCGTGCGCAGGGTGGCCAGGGAGGCGACAATCTCCTCCAGGTCCCGGCGCAGCAGGGGCTCGCCCCCGGTGAGCCGGATGCGCCCCACCCCCAGGCGCTCGACGGCAAGGCGCCCCAGCCGGGTGAGCTCGGCGGTGGTCAGCAGGTCCGAGGTGGGCAACCACTCAAGACCCTGGGCGGGCATGCAGTAGGTGCAGCGCAGGTTGCAGCGGTCCGTGATGGACAGACGCAGGTCGCGCACGGTGCGCCCGTACCGGTCGGTGAGACGTTCCGGGACGCCGTCGGGCGTGAGGGCCGCCATCTGCGGAACCGGCTCCGCCGGGCGCGTCGGCGCCGGGGACCTGAGCGTCCCGGGAGACTTGGGCAGCACCGTCCGGGCCGTCGGCATGGGCAGGTCCGTGAGACGAGTACGAGACCTGCCCGCGCCGACGACCTCGGAATCGAGGGCGTCAAGCGGTGCTGGCGTCATGGATTGAGCATATCGGCCGGACGCTCGGGATCGGGAGGCGAGCTCCGCGTCCGAGGATCAGGCAGTGCGCAGGATCTCGACGCGTGCGAAGCCCTCGGCCTGCTCCAGCAGGGTGTGCTGGAAGGTGAAAGGCAGCTGGTCGATCTGGGCCAGCAGCGGGGTGGGGACGTGCGGGGCCACCAGGTCGAAGCCCTCGCCCGGGTTGAGGGAGGAGGCAGCGCCGATGACCGCCGCGTGGCGCAGACGGTGCGGGATGGCGCGCGCGTCCAAGGTAAGGCGCTCGTCGCTGTGCCCGTGGCAGCCGCAGCTGGACTTCTTCTCGGTGACGGGCAGCAGCTCGGGGCTCTCGCTCATAGGGGGTCTCCTTCAGTGCGTTCGTACTGGTAGGTGCGACCTTACTACCACCGCAGGGCCGGAAGAAACGACGGTCCGCTCCCACCGACACGACCCCCACCAAAACCGACCAAAATCTCATAGATGACGCGGAGCCGTGTCGTGTGTGAATTTTTTGTTGTTGTGGGTGCGAGGGATTCCGGCGCTGTTGGATACGGTTGGGCCGTGAAGACGGACAAGCCGGCAGCGGCGGCAGACGCGCAGGTCAAGGCGCCCACCGCCGACGACGCGGCCGGCCGCCTCAGCCGGGCGCTAACCACGCGGGTAGCGCCGCGTCTGGTGGCCCTGGCCCTGGGGGCTGCCTGCATCCTCATGGGGCTCAACGCCGCCCTGCTGCGCCTCAACCTGCCCGCCCCCGTCAGCGGCGCCCGGCTGGCGGCGCTCCACGGTCCTCTCATGCTGGTCGGCTTCCTGGGCACCGTCATCGCCCTGGAGCGGGCGGTCGCCGCCCGGGCCCCCTGGGCCTTCCTCGCTCCACTGGGCAACGCCGCGGGCTGCCTAGCCCTCATGGCCGGCGCACCCGACGTCGTCGGCCGGGGCCTCATGACCGCCGCGGCCTGCATCCTGTGCGCCGTCTACCTGCGGGTTCACCGGCGCGCCCCCAGCGCCGCCGTCGACGTCGAGGCCATGGGCGCCGCCGCCCTCCTCCTGGGAGACGTCCTGTGGCTGGGCGGTCGCGGTATCGAGGAGGCCATCCCGCTGTGGCTGCTCTTCCCCACACTCACCATCGTCGGTGAGCGCCTGGAGCTGGCTCGCATCGCCTTCCTCGACGAGACGGTCGAGACCGTCGTCGAGGCCCTGTCCGGTGCGGCGGTCCTGGGCGCCTGCCTGCTGCTGGTCGGCCAGGGCGCCCACCTCGTGGCCGGCCCGGCCCTGCTGGGGCTGGCCGTCATCATGGCCTACTACGACGTCGCCCGGCGCACCATCCGCGTCCGCGGCGGGGTCCGCTTCATGGCGGCCTCCATGCTCGCCGGCTACGTGTGGCTCGCTCTCGCCGGGGCGGTCTGGTCGCTGTGGGGCCTTGACGGACTGGGCGGCTCGGCCTACGAGATCGTCATCCACGCCATCACGGTCGGCTTCGCCTTCTCCATGATCCTGGCCCACGCCCCGGTCATCATCCCGGCGATCGTCCACCGCGCGCTGCCCTACCACCGGCTCATGTGGCTGCCCTACGTCCTGCTGCACGCCGGCATGGCGGTGCGCGTCGCGGGCCTGCTGTCCGGGACCGCCGGTATCTGGCAGGTCGGCGGCGCCATCGGGGTGGCGGCGATCGGCGTCTTCATGGTCCTGACCCTGGCGCGCGTGCTCACCTCCGGCAGCATTCGCAAAGCCGCGAGAGCCACCCCGGCAGCGCGTCCGGCCGCTGCCGCGGCGCCCGGCTCGACGACGCAGGCAGGCGGGAGCCCCGCATGAGTCTGTCCATCGGTTCTCCCGGCTCCAGGCCCGGTTCCCTCCCCGGCCCCAGGCGATCGCCGGGCCCGGGCGGCCGCCCCACCAAGAAGCCCTCCCGGCGCACCACCCAGGTGCGCCGCAACGCCATCGTCATGGCCTGGCTGCTCACCTCCGCGGTCCTGGCGGGCCTGACCATCGTGGGCCCCCTGGTCTCCTGGGGTACGTGGCTGCCTCTGCACGCCCTGCTCCTGGGCGGGATCGGCAGCGCCATCACCATCTGGTCCGCCCACTTCGCCGACACCCTCCTGCACCGTCCCGCCCTGGGCGGCGCCGCCCTCCTGGACGCGCGCCTCTACGCCCACAGCCTCGGCACGGTCGTCGTGCTCACCGGCATCACTACGGGCCGCCAGGTGCCGGCGCTCATCGGGGCGGGCATCATCATGGCCCAGGCCATCGCCGGCGTCGTGGCCATCACCGTGCAGTACCGCCGCGCCATCGCCCCGCGCCTGGCCTCCCTGGCCATCCACTACGCCGTCGCCCTCGTCCTGCTGGCCGCCGGCGCGCTCCTGGGCTTCCTCATCTCCTGGGCCAACGCCCGCGGGCGCTCCGGCCTGGCCGACGGCCTCTACCTGGCCCACACCACCACCATGCTGCTGGGCTTCGTGGGCACCACGGTCCTGGGCACGCTCACCGTCCTGTGGCCCACGATGCTGCGCACCCCCATGGAGCCGCAGGCCGCCCGCTGGACCACCCGCGGTCTGCCCTACCTTGTGGGCGGCACCGCGCTCGTGGCCGCCTCCGGGCTGTGGCTGCCCCTGGCCGGCCTGGGCACCGTCGTCTACCTCGGCGGTGCCTGCGGAGTCCTCGTGCCCGCCTACAGGACGGCCCGCCGGGTCCCACCGACCTCCTTCGCCACGGCCTCCGCCACGGCCGCCGTGTCCTGGTTCGTCGGCTGCGTCGTCGTCCTGGGAGCCCGCATGGCCCTGGCCGACGACGTCGTCTCCGCCCGCGACGCCATCCACACCCTGCGCCTGCCCCTGGCGGCGGGGTTCGCCCTCCAGATCCTCGTGGCGGCCCTGAGCTACCTCGCCCCGGTGATGCTCGGTGGCGGACCCGCGGCCACCCGGGCCACCAACACGATCATGGACCGCTGCGCCGCCTACCGCGTCACCGCCGCCAACGCCTGCCTTCTGCTGGCGGTCAGCTCGGGCGTGCCCTGGCAGGTGCGCGTCGTCGCCGGGGCCTCGGCCGCGCTGGTGACCTCCTACCTGCTGGTGGGCATGGTCCTCTGCCTGCGCGAGCTCTCCCGGCGCAAGCGAACGCCGCGCATCACAGCCACGAGGACCGGCGCTGCCGGCCCAGGCGGAGCAGCCAGTGCTTCCGACGCGGCTCACCCGACAGACCTCGCGGGCCGCCGGCCCGCCCAGCCCCGAGGGGAACACCCATGACGACACCCAGCGAGCGCACCCCCTCCGCGGACTCCCCGGAGGAGACCGCCGAGGCCGCCGTCCCGGCTCCCGGCAAGGCCGATGCCGCCCACCGCCGGGCCGTCACAGCCGGCACCGCACCGGCCATCGACCGCAGCCGGCGCAAGCAGGCCCAGGAGACGGGCTCCTCCGGAGCCCCCGCGACGTCAGCGGGCTCGACGGCGCCCGCTGGGTCGGCGCCGTCGGGAGGCCTGCTGCACTCCACTGACCGCCGCGGCATCCTCATGGGGCTGCTCACCGCGGGCGCGGCCGTCGTCGTCGGCAGCGTCGTCGGCAACCGGGGGCAGGGCGGTATTACTCAGGACGTCGAGGCCACCGGTAACACCGTCAACGCCACCATCACCGTCGATGGCCTGCGGTTCGTGCCGGACACGGTCGACGTCACCCCCGGCGACCGGCTCGTCATCACCCTGGACAACACCGCCGACCAGGTCCACGACCTCGTCCTGGCCACCGGCCAGACCACCGGCCGCGTGGCCGCCAGAGCCAAGGGCACGCTCGACGCCGGCGTCATCACCGGGCCGGTCGAGGGCTGGTGCTCCATCGCCGGCCACCGGGCCCAGGGCATGGTCTTCCACGTCACCGCAGGCGGAGGGGCTGCAGGCGCCCACCAGCACGGCGGCGGCCAGAGCAGGCGGACCGGCTCGGGCAAGGACGCGGTTCCCGACTACTCCGCCCCGCTGCCGGCCGACTTCAAGGCCTTCGACGCCGCCCTGCCGGCCGCCCCGAGCAGCCCCGACGGCGGGCCCATGACCCACCGGCACACCTTCACCGTCAAGGAGCAGGTCATGCCGGTCGGCGGCGGCGTCACCCAGCGGCGCATGACCTTCAACGGCCAGGTCCCCGGCCCCGTCCTGCGCGGCAAGGTGGGGGACACCTTCGAGATCACCCTGGTCAACGACGGCACCATGAGCCACTCGATCGACTTCCACGCCGGGATCACCCCGCCCGACGAGGCGATGCGCTCGATCAACCCCGGCGAGTCCCTCGTCTACACCTTCACTGCCCAGCGCTCGGGGATCTGGCTCTACCACTGCTCCACCTCGCCCATGAGCCTGCACCTGGCCGCGGGCATGCACGGGGCTGTCATCATCGACCCGCCGGGCCTGACGGCCGTGGACCGCGAGTACGTCATCGTCGCCTCGGAGGTCTACCTCGGTCCTGAGGGCGGTGAGCCCAGCACGGACAAGATCGCGGCCAATGCCCCCGACCTCATGACCTTCAACGGGGTGGCCTTCCAGTACCACCAGCAGCCGCTCAAGGCCAAGGTGGGTGAGCGCGTGCGCTTCTGGGTCATGGCCGCGGGGCCCTCCCAGCCGACGTCGTTCCACGTCGTCGGCCTGCAGTTCGACCAGGTCTTCTTCGAGGGTGCCTGGACCCTCGGTGGCCCCAGCCAGATCGGGGCCGCCTGGTCCGGCGGGTCCCAGGCTCTGGGCCTGCACCCGGCCCAGGGCGGCTTCGTCGAGTGCGTCGCCTCCGAGCCGGGCCACTACGTGTTCGTGTCCCACTCCTTCGCCGACATGGAGAAGGGCTCTCACGGCGTCCTGGAGATCACCGCCTGAGCTGATGGCGCATCAGGGGAGCCGGCCCGGGGCCTCCGGGTGCGGCTCCGAACGCTGCTTCGGCCCCGGGCGGCTGTGCCCGGGGCCGAAGCCTCGCGATCTTGGTCGTGGTTGGAGGGTGGACAGATGGTGTGGTGGTTGGCGGACTACTGAGGCTCAGGCGACGTCGGCGTGGACGGTTCTCGTCTCCTGATTCTCCTGGACCGGCATGGCCGGCCCAGAGGGGCTGATCTGGCAGCCGTCGGGCCCGTTGGGCAGGAACTTGATGCGCTCGTAGGCCTCCGGGTCGGGGCCGACGACGGTCCGCAGGAACCCCTCGTGCATGGTGCACACCAGGTCACGCGGCTGGTGGGTGCGTGTGACCAGTGGGCAGGAGCGCAGGACGACGGTGTCACCGGAGACCTCCGGGGCGAAGCCCATGACCGCGAGGTAGGGAATGAGGGCGGTGACCCGGTCCACCTCCTCGCCGTCGACCACGGGCTCGGCGACGGTGCCGGGGGTCAGCTCGGCCCAGCGGCGGCCGATCTCCAGGGCTGTGGCACGGGCCTCCTCGCCCTCGCCCAGGGTGTCGGCGATCGCGTCGAGCAGCAGCAGGTAGGCGTCGACCATCTGCTGGGGGTCAGGCGCCGTCGAGGCGTAGCGCAGGGCCGGGCGGCCCCGCTTTCCCGTCGGCTTGGTGGACACCGTGACGAACCCGGCGTCGACCAGGGCGTCGAGGTGCTCACGGACGGTGTTGTGGTGCAGGTTGAGTGCGCTGGCGACCTGAACGGCCGTCATCGCGTCGTTTGAAGCCTCCACGACCTCCAGGACGCGCCGGCGCGCCGCTGAGAGGTTTGCGCGCGCGGACAGGTCGCCCAGGGCGGGACGTGGGAGTGAAGGAATCGGACGATTGTGCATGTCCTGAGAGTAACGCGCTTTCGCTTGTGGGAACCGTCAAAATCAGCCTGTAGTTGAATCCTGCAACGGCTCTGTGATGTGAGTTTTAGCACACGGTGTCCAATAGCGGGAGCGATGAAACGTGAAAAAACTCAGTGCTGGCGCCGTTTTTGGGCGGGTCATGGCCCAGTACTCGGACAAGCGACCCTCAGAGTTAAGGATCGCGCTGTCGACGAAACCGTGACGCGCGTCGAAGGGTGCCGCCGACGAGTCGCGGCCTCCGGGCGGGAGGCCTGGCATCGGCGGCGCGCAGGCGGGATCCGAGTGGGTCGCGCCCATGCACTGACCGCGGCACGCAGACGTCTTTCCTTCGGAACAAGCCGACGGCGGCGCGGGAGCCGGTCCGTTCTGAGGCGCTCCGAGCCGTCCCGGGAGCACTCGTGAGGCACCGCCGCTCAGCGGCGGGAGGTTATTCAGGGCTTGGTGGGATCCTCAGCCTCCAGCGAGGGCGCCAGCAGCCGCCGGAAGGACTCCACGCGGGCTCCGCGCTCTTCGGGCGAATCCGGCTCGCTCGCCCACTCATCCAGGGCGCAGTCGACGACGCCGTCCTCGTGGGTGCACCCGCGCGGACAGTCCTCGGCCACGGCCGCCAGATCCGGGAAGCCGCGCAGGACGTCGGCGCTGCTGACATGGGAGACCCCGAAGGAGCGCACACCGGGAGTATCGATGACCCAGCCGCCGCCGGGCAGGGCGAGGGCCTGGAGACTGGTGGAGGTGTGGCGGCCACGGCCGGTGACCTCGTTGACGTGCCCGGTGGCGCGGTCGGCGCCGGGCACGACCGCGTTGATGAGCGTGGACTTGCCGACCCCGGAGTGACCGACGAGCACCGAGACGGTGCCGGTAAGCGCCCGACGGACCGCCTCGACGCCGTCGTCCGGCTGGTGCTGCGAGCCACCCGAGCCGTCTGGATCGTCCGGCTGGCGGTGCAGGCGCGTGGCCAGGCAGCGCACGCCCAGGGGGCTGTAGAGGTCCGTCAGCGGGGCGGCGTCGGCCAGGTCTGTCTTGGTGAGCACGATGAGCGGCTCCATGCCGGCGTCATAGGCGGCCACGAGGTAGCGGTCGATCATCCGCGGACGCGGCTCGGGGTCGGCTACGGCGGTGACGATGACGAGCTGGCGTGCGTTGGCGACGATCGCGCGCTCGGTGCCGGCGGCGTCGCCGTCCTCGGCGCTGCGGCGCAGCAGGGTGGTGCGCTCCTCGATGCGCACCATGCGGGCCAGGGTCCCGGTGCGCCCGCTGGTGTCCCCGACGACGGCGACCCGGTCGCCGACGACGACCTTGCCCCGGCCGAGCTCGCGGGCCTT
Organism: uncultured Actinomyces sp.; assembly: GCA_963552815.1. Classification (GTDB taxonomy): domain Bacteria; phylum Actinomycetota; class Actinomycetes; order Actinomycetales; family Actinomycetaceae; genus Actinomyces. The sequence continues at coordinate 15,117 of CAUVMS010000055.1, forward strand.
CATGGCGGTGATGTCGCCGCTGGAGTCCTCGGTCAGGCTCGGATCGTCGAGGCGGATGCGGTAGTGGCCGCGGTCGATGCGGGTGACCATGCCCAGGACCGCGTCGGCGTGGCGGGGGCGCTGCTTGGTGCGGGGGCGCGAGCCCCGGCCGGGGCGGACCCGAACCCGGGGATCGTCGGTGCCGATGTCGCGTCGGGCCATCAGGCGCGCTCTCCCGGAGTACCCGGCTCGATGGCCGGCGCAGTGCCCGCCCCAGAGCCATGTTCCCCGGCGGCGGTGGCGAGCATGGCGGCCCACAGGCCTGCGAAGCCGGGCAGCGTCTTGGAGGTGCACTCGACGTCGTCGAGGCTCACCCCGTCCACGCCCAGGCCGACGATGGCGGCGAAGGTGGCCATCCGGTGGTCGGCGTAGGAGTGCAGGGCGGCGCCGTGCAGTGGGGCGGGGCGGATGATGAGCCCGTCGGCGGTCTCCTCGGCGTCCCCGCCCAGGAGGCGGATCTCGGAGGTCAGGGCCGCCAGGCGGTCGGTCTCGTGCCCGCGCAGGTGCGCGATTCCGGTGAGGGTGCTGGCGTGGCCCTGCGCCCCGGCGAGGGTCGCCAGGGCCGCCACGGTGGGGACGAGCTCGCCGACGTCGGACAGGTCCGCCTCGAGGCCGGTGAGTCGCCCGGTGCTCTGGGCCGTGAGCAGCCCGTCGGTGAGTGTCACCTCGCCGCCCAGGCGGGGGAGAAGCTTGCGCCAGGCGTCGCCGGCCTGGGTCGTGGCCGCCGGCCAGTGGGGGACGCTCACCCGGCCTCCGGCCACGAGGGCGGCCGCCAGGAAGGGGCCGGCGTTGGACAGGTCCGGCTCGATGGCCATCTCCCCGCCGCGCGGACGCCCGGGGTGGATCCGCCAGGTGCGCTCGCCGTCGCCGGCCCCGGGGGCGGGATCGTCGACGTCGATGCCCCGTTCACGCAGTGTCGCCACCGTCATGGCCACATGCGTCAGCGAGGGCACCGGCCCGGTGGGGGTGAGCTCCAGACCACCGGGCAGGAGGGCGCCCAGGAGCAGAAGCGCGGAGACGAACTGGGAGGAGGCCGAGCCGTCAACCGCCACCCGGGTGCCCCGGGCTCGCAGGAGGGCGCCGTCACCGGGGCCGATACGCACAGGCAGGAAGCCCGGCTCACCGAGGTGGGTCACCTCCGCGCCCAGGGCGGCCAAGGCGTCGAGCAGCGGCGCGATGGGACGGCGCCGGGCGGCCTCGTCCCCGTCGAAGACGACCGGGGCGTCGGCCAGTGCGGCCAGGGCGGGCACGAAGCGCATGACGGTCCCGGCCAGGCCGACGTCGATACGGCCGACGCCGTCGGAGCCGGCCTGCACGTGCAACGGCAGGGGAGCCGGCGTGACGCGCAGCTGCGTGCCGGAGGCGCCCAGGTCCTCGAAGCGGGCGCCGAGCACGCTCAAGGCGGCGAGCATGAGCTCAGTGTCGCGCGAGCGCAAGAGCCCGGTGAGCGTGGTCGGCGTGTCAGCGACGGCGGCCAGCAGCAGGGCCCGCGCGCTCAGCGACTTCGACCCCGGCAGCTCCACGACCGCCTCCAGCGCCCCCGTCGCCACCGGCGCCCGCCACGGCCTGGCGGATCCGGCTGAGAGGGCCGGGGCGGCACCAGCGTCGGCAGTGCCGGGGGCGTCGGTCATGCGAGAGCCTCGATGACCGCGTTGAGGGTGGTCGATGGGCGCATGACGGCGTCGGTCAGGGCCTCATCGGGGCGGTAGTAGCCGCCGATGTCCACCGGGGAGCCCTGGACGGCCAGCAGCTCGGCCTGGATCGTGTCGTTGAAGGCCTCGAGCTGCTGGGCGATCGGGTCGAAGACGGCGGCCACCTCCGGGCTGGTCTCCTGCGCCGCCAGCTCGCGGGCCCAGTACAGGGCCAGCCAGGCGTGCGAGCCGCGGTTGTCGATC
>CAUVMS010000056.1:0-17032 GCA_963552815.1 uncultured Actinomyces sp.
CGGCGAGCGCGGCGGCATCGAGGCGGGCCTGCTGCCCGGCCTCCTGCCCGGCGGCCGCCCCGTGGCCGACCCCGAGGCCCGCGCCCAGGTCGAGCGGGCCTGGAACATGGGACCCGAGCACCTCCTGCCCACGTCGCTCGGCCGAGACACCACCGGGATCCTCTCCGCCCTCCTGGACGGAACCCTGGGCGGCGCCGTCGTCGGCGGCATCGACCTGCGCGACTTCCCCGACCCGGGCCTGGCCCGCGCGGCCCTGGCCGCCAGCGGCTTCACCGTCCAGCTCGAGGTGCGCCGCAGCGAGGTCAGCGAGCACGCCGACGTCGTCCTGCCCGTGGCCCCGGCCGTGGAGAAGAACGGCACCTTCGTCAACTGGGAGGGGCGCGTGCGCCCCTTCGGCCAGGCCCACGTCTCGCGGGCCCGCACCGACCGCCAGGTCCTGGGGATGCTGGCCGACGAGATGGGCGTCGACCTCCAGGTCGACGACCTCGTCACGCTGCACGAGCAGATCGCCGCCCTGGGCCTGTGGCGCGGACGGCGCATGCCGGTGGCCTTCGGCCGTGCCCCGATGGCCGCAGCCGAGGCGGCGATCGCCGGCGGCGGCGTGGAGGCGCGCCTGACCACCCACAAGCCCATGCTCGACGCCGGGCGCCTCCAGGACGGCGAGCCCTTCCTGGCCGCCACCGCCCTGCGCCCCATCGCCCGGGTGGGCGCCGACCTCGCTCAACGCCTGTCACTGCGCGGCGGCGAGGAGGTGACCGTGTCGACCGCCACCGGATCGATCACCCTGCCGGCCGTCGTCGGCGGCGTCAGCGACGGAACCGTGTGGCTGCCCGAGTGCTCGGCCGGATCCACCGTCCATCAGACCCTGGGCGCCGGTCACGGCTCCCAGGTCACCCTGACCCATGCAGCGGAGGTATTGAGGTGAACCCGATCTACATGGCCCAGGCCGCCGCCGACGACGTCGTCTCCAACGGGGGCGTGGTCGCCGACTTCTCCGCCGAGACCTGGTGGCTGACCCTCATCAAGGCCGTCTTCATCGTCGCCTTCCTCATCGTCAGCGTCATCATGGCGCTGTGGGTGGAGCGACGCGGCCTGGCCCGCATGCAGACCCGCCTGGGCCCCAACGTCAACGGCCCGTTCGGCCTGCTCCAGGCGATCGCCGACGCCGGCAAGCTCATCATGAAGGAGGACTTCTGGCTCAAGGGGGCCGAGAAGATCATCTACCTCCTGGCCCCGCTCATCGCCGCCTTCAGCGCCTTCATGGTCTACGCGGTCATCCCCTTCGGCCCGCAGGTGAGCATCTTCGGCCACTCCACGCCTCTGCAGCTGACCGACTTCCCGGTGGCGGTCCTCTACATCCTGGCCATCACCGCCTTCGGCGTCTACGGCATCATCCTGGGCGGCTGGTCCGCCCACTCCACCTACCCGCTCTTCGGCGCCGTGCGCAGCGCCGCGCAGGTCATCTCCTACGAGCTGAGCATGAGCCTGTCCATCCTCACGGTCTTCCTGGCCTCGGGGACCATGTCCACCTCCGGGATCGTCAGCTCCCAGCAGCGGATCTGGTGGGCGGTGGCGATGCTGCCCAGCTTCATCATCTACGTCATCTCCATGATCGGTGAGGTCAACCGCCTCCCCTTCGACCTGCCCGAGGCCGAGGGCGAGCTCGTCGCCGGCCACATGGTCGAGTACTCCTCGATGAAGTTCGCCTGGTACTTCCTGGCCGAGTACATCAACATGTTCAACGTCTCGGCCGTGTGCGTCACCCTGTTCCTGGGCGGCTGGCGCTCCACCATCCTCAGCCTGTTCTGGGAGGGCGCCAACTCCGGCTGGTGGCCGATGCTGTGGTTCATCGGCAAGGTCTGGGCGGTCATGTTCTTCATGGTCTGGACCCGGGGCACCCTGGTGCGCATCCGCTACGACCACTTCATGAAGCTGGGGTGGAAGGTCCTCATCCCCGTCTCCCTGGTCTGGTTCGTGCTGGTCGCGGTGGTGCGCGCCTTCCGCACCTTCTCCGGTGCCTCCGTGCAGGCCCTGCTGCTGCCCATGGCCGGCGTCTTCTGCATCATCATGCTCATCCTCTTCCTCATGCCCGACAAGGAGGACGAGGAGGAGCTCTACGACGACGAGGATGAGTACGACGGCGGGGACGACGTCGAGATCATGAGCGCCGACGACGACCACGTCGCCTTCCTCGAGGGCTTCCCCGTCCCGCCGCTGCCGGGCGAGTCCCTGCCGCCCTCGCCGCGCGCCCGCCGCGCCGCTCTGGCCGACGACGTCGATGACTCCGAGGGCCGGTCGGTCACCGCCGTCGGCCTTCTGGAGCGAGACGACCGCGAGGAGGACGACGCGACCGACTCTGCCGAGTCGCCCGACTCAGCCGACGCCGACGAGGCGGCCGCTCTGCCCCGGGCTGGTAAGGACGCGGCCACCGCCCTGCCCACCTTCACCCTTGACCTCAAGGCCGACTCGGCCAGTGACAAGGCCACTGAGGCACCCCAGGAGGGAAAAGATGACTGATCGCCCCAACCGTTCCCGGGGCTCCCAGCACGACAACTGGCTGCGCGACGCTCCCTCCACCCTGGCCCGGGCCTTCGCGCCCGTGGCCGGCTACGGGGTCACCATCTCCTCGATGTTCCGTCCGGTGGTCACCGAGCAGTACCCCTTCGAGCCGCCCCAGGTGATGCCCCGCTACCACGGCCGCCACAAGCTCAACCGTTACGACGACGGCCTGGAGAAGTGCATCGGCTGCGAGCTGTGCGCCTGGGCCTGCCCCGCCGACGCGATCTACGTCGAGGCGGCCTCCAACGAGCCCGGCGCCCAGTACTCGCCCGGTGAGCGCTACGGGCGCGTCTACCAGATCAACTACCTGCGCTGCATCTTCTGCGGCATGTGCATTGAGGCCTGCCCCACCCGGGCCCTGACCATGTCCACCGACTTCGATGAGCTCGTCGGACCCGACCGCGAGGGCCTCATCTACGAGAAGGAGGACCTCCTGGCCCCCGTGCCCGACGGCGCTGTCGCCGCCCCCCACCCCATGGTCGAGGGCACCGAGGACGGCGACTACTACCGCGGCCAGGTCACCGGTTCCACCCAGGCCCAGATCGACTGGGTGCGCGACCACCGGCCCGACGACCCCAGCCTGGCCGGCGCCCGCGCCAGGGCCACCTCCACCGCCTCCGGCCGGGGCGCCAAGCAGACCGTGAAGGAGGCCGTGCGATGAGTGCCCTCCTGATGCCCGGCGCAGTCTCCGCCGCCCTGCCCTCAGACGGACGCCTGGGACTGGGTGAGACCATCGTGTTCGGCGTCGTCGCCCTGGTCACCGTGGCCTGCGGCATCGGCGTCCTGACCGCCAAGCGGGCCGTGACGGCCGCTATCAACATGATCGGCATCATGATCTCGCTGGCCGTCCTCTACATCGTCAACGAGTCGCCCTTCATGGGGATCACCCAGATCGTGGTCTACACCGGCGCTGTCATGACCCTCGTGCTGTTCGTCATCATGCTCGTGGGTGTCGGCGGTGACGAGCCGGTCAGCGCCGCCGGCTCGGTCATGAGACGCCCGCTCCTCATCCTGCTGGGACTCGGCCTGGTCGGTGTCCTGACCGCCGTCGTGTGGCGCACCGTCTTCCCGACGCCGGCCGGTCTCAAGGACGGCGCCAAGGCCGCCCCCGATCTGCTGGCCGTCACGCTCTACAACGACCACGTCGTCACCATGGAGCTGACCGCCATCCTGCTCATCATCGCCGCCGTCGGCGCCCTGACCCTCACCCACCGCCAGCGGATCCGGGCCCGGTTCAGCCAGCGCCGCGTGGCCGCGAACAAGATGCAGGCCTACGCCTCCAAGGGTGTCCACCCCGGCCAGAAGCCGATGCCCGGCGTCTACGCCTCCACCAACTCCGCCGCCGCCCCCGCCCTGGGCGCGGACGGCGAGACCGTCGAGGAGTCCGTGCCCCGGGTCCTGCGCGCCCGCAGCCAGGGACTGGAGCTGTCCGACGTCTCCCCGGAGATGGGCCTGGCCCAGCGCTCCGGGACGATCATCTCCCGGCAGGGCAGCGTTGGTGGCGTCGGCGACGTCGGTTCCCAGCGCACCGGTCGCTCCGGCATGCCCGGCATGCCCGGCGCCGCTGCGCCCGCCGTCCAGCAGCCCGTCCTGGGCACCGACGATGCAGCCGACTCAGCCGCCCCTGAGCAGAAGGAGGAGAAGTGAGTCTCCCCATCGCCGTCTACATCATCCTGGCCGGGGTTCTGTTCACCCTGGGGGCGCTCACGGTGCTGCTGCGCCGCAACGCCATCATCGAGCTCATGGGGGTTGAGCTCATGCTCAACGCCGTCAACCTCGTCCTGGTGACCTTCTCCCGGATCCACGGCAACCTCACCGGTCAGGTCTTCGCCTTCTTCGTCATGGTGGTGGCCGCCGCCGAGGTCGTGGTGGGCCTGAGCATCGTCGTATCCATCTTCCGCACCCGCAGGTCCACGTCGGTCGACGACGAGAACCTGCTCAAGAACTGAGGGGAGAGACCACCGACATGCTTCCCGCTCCTGTCACCGCCGTCGTGACGCCCCTGACCGAGGCCACCGGCCTGGCCTCCTGGGCCTGGCTGCTCATCGCCGTGCCCGCCGCCTCGGCCGCCTTCCTGCTGCTGGCCGGGCGCCGCTCCAACACCTGGGGCCACTGGCTGGGCCTGGCCGCCGCCTTCGCCACCGCCTGCCTCGGTGTGGGCATCCTGCTCCAGGTCCTGGGCCTGCCCGCCGAGGAACGCGTCATCGACCTGCCCCTCTACCACTGGTTCGCCGCCGGCAACCTGAGCATCGACGTCGGCCTGCGGCTGGACCCGCTGTCGCTGACCTTCGTGACCCTGGTGACCTGCGTCGGCTTCCTCATCCACCTGTACTCAGTGGCCTACATGGCCCACGATCGGGACCGGCGCCGCTTCTTCGCCTACCTCAATCTCTTCATCGCCGCGATGCTCACCCTGGTGCTGGGTGACTCCTACATCGTGCTCTTCGTCGGCTGGGAGGGCGTGGGACTGGCCTCCTACCTGCTCATCGGCTTCTGGAACACGGCCGACGCCGACGCCCCCCAGGGTGAGCAGGCCACCAGCCGCGAGAACGCCACCGCCGCCAAGAAGGCCTTCATCATGAACCGCGTGGGCGACCTCGGTCTCCTGCTGGCCATGATGACGATGGTCGGCCAGGTCAGCTCGGTGTCCTTCGACGCCGTCTCCGCCGCCGCCCTCGACGGCTCGGTGTCCACCGGCTGGCTCACCGCCACCGGCTTCTTCCTGCTCCTGGCGGCCTGTGGTAAGTCCGCCCAGTTCCCGCTCCAGGCCTGGCTGGGCGACGCCATGGCCGGCCCCACGCCGGTCTCCGCCCTCATCCACGCCGCCACCATGGTCACCGCCGGCGTCTACCTCATGGTCCGCTCCGCCGCCGTCTTCGAGGGAGCCCCGGACGCCCAGATGGCCGTCGCCGTCGTCGGCGCCATCACCCTGCTGCTGGGGGCCGTCATCGGAAGCGCCAAGGACGACATGAAGAAGGTCCTGGCCGCCTCCACCATGAGCCAGATCGGCTACATGATGCTGGGCGCCGGGCTCGGCCCGATCGGCTACGCCTTCGCCATCTTCCACCTGCTCACCCACGGGTTCTTCAAGGCCCAGCTCTTCCTGGGGGCCGGCTCGGTCATGCACGCCATGAGCGACCAGGTCAACATGCGCCGCTTCGGCGGCCTGCGCGACGCCATGACGATCACCTGGGTCACCATGGGCATCGGCTGGCTTGCCATCCTGGGAGTCCCGCCCTTCTCCGGCTTCTGGTCCAAGGACCGCCTCATTGAGGCCGCCTTCGTCGGTGAGGGCGCCAAGCCCTGGATCCTGGGAACCATCGCCCTGCTGGGCGCCGGACTGACCGCCTTCTACATGTCCCGCCTGTTCTTCATGATCTTCCATGGCAAGCAGCGCTGGACCACGGACAAGGACCTGGAGGGCGAGGTCCACCCCCACGAGTCCGGCTGGCTCATGACGCTGCCCCTGGTCATCCTGTCCGTGTTCTCCGTCGGCCTGGGCGGGCTGCTGACCTACGACAATATGTTCGTCACCTGGCTGGAGCCGGTCACCGGCCACGCCGAGCACGGCGAGCCGGTCCTGCCGGTCGCCGTCATCATGGGCGCCACCCTCGCCCTGGTCGTCGTCGGGGTCGTCGTGGCCTGGTGGATGTACGTGCGCCGTCCGGTGCCCGTCGTCCTGCAGCCGGCCAACCCCCTGGTGGAGGCCGCCCGCAAGGACATGTACCAGGACGCCGTCAACGAGGCCCTGGCCATGCGCACCGGTCAGGGACTCGTCCTGGCCACCGACGCCGTCGAGCGCTACGTCGTCGACGGCGCCATCGAGGGCGCCGCCACGGGGACCGGTGCCCTGGGGCGCCTGACCCGCCGCACCGAGTCCGGGTACGTGCGCTCCTACGCCGGCTACATGCTGGCCGGAACGGTCCTCGTACTCATCGCCGTCCTGGCCGCCAGGTTCTGAGAGGACACGACACATGCCGACTCTTCCCGCATCGCTGCCCGTCCTGACCGTCATGGCGATCGTGCCGCTGGCCGGGGCGCTCCTGCTGTGGCTGGTCCCGCCGCTGCGGCGGCTTTACGCCCGCGCCGTGGGCCTCGTGTTCTCCCTGGCCGTCCTCGTGCTGGGCCTGTGGGCGCTGAGCGCCTTCGACCTGAGCCAGGCCGGCACCGTCCAGCTGGCCGACACCCACTCGTGGATCCCCGCCATCGGCGCCTCCTGGGCCCTGGGCGTCAACGGCCTGGGGCTGGCCATGGTGCTCCTGGCCGGCTTCATCACGCCCCTGGTGCTGCTGGCCTCCTGGGGCGAGGTCCTCGCCGACCGCCAGGGCCTGTTCACCGGGCTCGTCCTGGCCCTGGAGTTCTTCGTCATCGTCATCTTCTCGGCCCGAGACCTGCTGCTGTTCTACCTCTGCTTCGAGGCGATGCTCATCCCGGTGTACTTCCTCATCGGATGCTTCGGCGGTGACAAGCGCCAGCGCGCCGCCCTGAAGTTCCTCCTGTACTCCCTGGCCGGCGGGCTCATCATGCTCATCGGCGTCATCGCGGTCTTCCTGCACTCCGCCAAGGACGGCACCCCCAGCTTCCTCATCGACTCGGTGGCCGCCAACCTGCACGTGTCCACCGGTGCCGGGCACTGGATCTTCCTGACCTTCTTCATCGCCTTCGCCATCAAGGCGCCCCTGGTGCCGGTCCACACCTGGCTGCCCGACACCGCCGAGCAGGCCACGCCGGGCACCTCGGTGCTGCTCATCGGCATCCTGGACAAGATCGGCACCTTCGGGATGATCACCCTGGTCCTGCCGATCTTCCCGGAGGCCTCGCGCTGGGCCGCCCCGGTGATCCTGGTCCTGGCGGTCGTCTCCATCATCTACGGGGGCCTGGCCGCCATCGCCCAGGACAACCTCTACCGGCTCATCTCCTACACCTCCGTGAGCCACTTCGGCTTCATGGTCCTGGGGATCTTCGTCGGCAACCAGGTGGCCGCCAACGGTGCCATGGTCTACATGGTGGCCCACGGGCTGTCCATCGCCGGCCTCTACCTGGTCACCGGTTTCATGGCCCGGCGCACCGGGACGGTCGCCATCAGCGAGCTCGGTGGCATCGCCCGAGTCATGCCGCTGGTTGCCGGCACCTTCCTCGTGTGCGGCCTGGCCTCCATCGCCCTGCCGGGCCTGAGCGGGTTCGTGCCCGAGTGGATGGTTCTCACCGGCACGTTCTCGGTCTCACTGGCCCTGGGCAGCGCGGCCGTCGTCGGCGTCGTCATCGCCGCCGTCTACATGCTGCTGCCCTACCAGCGGGTCTTCACCGGGGCGCCTGCCCCCGAACGAGTGGGCAGCCCCGACCTCGACGGGCGAGAGCGGCTCGTCGTCGTCCCCATCATCGCCGCGATGCTCGCGCTCGGCCTGGCCCCGGCCACGCTCACCCACGCGCTCGACGACGTCGCCAGACAGGTCACGCTCACGGTGAGCCGGTCCCTGCAGGACGCCGGCTCCGGAGTCGTTGCCGGTGACTCCGGTGCCGACGGCGCCGCCGAAGCGCCCACTGCCTCCACCGCTACGGAAGGGAACGCCAAGTGAGCCCCTCAGACACCGCCCCGATCGTCAACTGGGATGCTCTGACGCCGGTGCTCATCATCCTGAGCGCCGGTGTCCTGGGCGTCCTCGTGGAGGCCTTCATCGCCCGCCCCGCCCGCCTGGCCGTCCAGGCCACGCTGAGTCTTCTGGCCATCCTGGCCTCCGGGGTCTCCCTCTTCCTGCGCTGGGGCGAGGTCAAGGCCGCCGGTGCCGCCGTCGAGGCGGACTTCCAGGGAGCGGAGGGCTTCCTGCCGGGCGCCCGGATGTCCTCAGGCCTGACCGAGGACCCCTTCTCCATCGCCGCCCAGGGCATCCTCCTGGTCATCGGGCTGCTGGCCGTCCTGGTCATGGCCGACCGTACCGCCGTCGGCGACGGGGCCTTCGCGGCCCAGGCCGCCGACCGTCCCGGCAGCGCGGAGGAGACCGAGTCCCTTCTGGCCGGGTGGACCACCACCGAGATCTTCCCCCTGACCCTGTTCTCCCTGGGCGGCATGATGCTGTTCGGGGCCAGCAGCGACCTCATCACGCTGTTCGTCATCCTGGAGATGATCTCCCTGCCGCTGTACATCCTGGCGGCCACCGCCCGCCACCGCCGGCTGCTCAGCCAGGAGGCGGCGCTGAAGTACTTCGTGCTGGGAGCCTTCGCCTCAGCCTTCCTCCTCATGGGCGCAGCCCTGCTCTACGGGGTGGCCGGCGCCGTTGACTACAAGACTCTTGGTGAGGCTGTTAGCGCCGTGCAGGGGCAGGACCTGCTCATCCTGGCCGGCCTCATGCTGGTCATCGTCGGCCTGCTGTTCAAGGTGGCGGCCGTGCCCTTCCACGCCTGGAGCCCGGACGTCTACCAGGGCGCCCCCACCCCGGTCACCGGCTTCATGGCCGCCGGGGTCAAGGCCGCGGCCTTCCTGGCCCTCGTGCGCTTCTACTACATGATTGCCGGCGCCATGGGCTGGGACCTGGCCCCGGCTCTGTGGGCCGTGGTGGCCCTGACCATGCTGCTGGGCACCGTCGTCGGCGTGGTCCAACGCGACGTCAAGCGCATGCTCGCCTACTCCGCCATCGCCCACGCCGGTTTCATGCTCATCGGGATCCTCGCCTACTCCAAGGCGGCGATCTCCGCGCTCAGCTTCTACGCCCTGACCTACGGGATCGCGACCGTGGGCGCCTTCGGCATCATCGCCCTGGTGCGCTCCAACCGCGGCGGCTCCGTGGGCGGCGAGGACGGCGACCTGGAGGCGTTCAAGGGCATGGGGCGGCGCAGCCCCTGGGCGGCCGGTGCCATGACCGTCTTCCTGCTGTCCTTCGCGGGCGTGCCCCTGACGGCCGGGTTCATGGCCAAGTTCCGGCTCTTCGCCACCGGGCTGAGCGGCAACGGGGTCCCCTTCGTCGTCCTCGCCGTTGTCTGCTCGGCCGTGACCGCCTTCTTCTACATGAGGCTCATCGTCCTCATGTTCTTCCATGAGCCCGACGGCGAGCGATCAGTGGTTGTGCCCAGCAACGGCCCGATCCTCGTGGCGGTCAGTGTTGCGGTGATAGCCACAATCGGGCTCGGGGTTTTGCCGCAGGCCGCCTTCGACCTGTTCGACCGTACGGCTATGCTCCTTCCGTGATCGGATCACTGCCGCTGAGCGCGCCCCAGCTGGAGGCACGCATCGTTCCCGCCCTCCAGGCCATCGAGGATCGCCTCATGGAGGTGGTCACCCGTGCCGACGAGACCATCAACCCGCCGACCTCACACCTGGCCGAGGCCGGGGGCAAGCGCCTGCGCCCGGTCCTGGCCCTGCTGACCGCCCAGCTCGGCGACCCGGCCCTGGCCACGGGTGATCAGATCCGCGATGCGGGCGTGGCCGTGGAGCTGACCCACATTGCCACGCTCTACCACGACGACGTCATGGACGAGGCTCCGCTGCGCCGCGGCGCCCCGAGCGCCCAGATCGTGTGGGGCAACTCCGCAGCCATCCTCACCGGCGACGTCCTCGTGGCCCGCGCCTGCCAGCTCGTGGCGGCCCTGGGGCCCGAGGCCGTCTTGGCCCACGCCAAGACCTTCGAGCGCCTGTGCATGGGGCAGCTCCACGAGACCCTGCCGCGCCCGTCGGGCACCGACCCGGTCGACCACTACATCCAGGTCCTGGCCGACAAGACCGGTTCCCTCATTGCCGTCTCCGCCCGCTACGGGGCGATGCTCACCGATGCCGGGGCACGCGCCGAGCGGATCGTCGAGGACTTCGGGGAGAAGATCGGTGTGGCCTTCCAACTGGCCGACGACGTCATCGACCTCACCAGCGACTCGGCCACCACCGGTAAGACCCCGGGCACCGACCTGCGCGAAGGCGTGGACACCATGCCGGTCCTGCTCCTGCGCAAGGCCCTGGCGGCCGGCGAGCTCGATGCCGCCGGTCAGGCGATCCTCTCGCGCCTGTCCACCGGGGACCTGTCCGACGACGCCTTCCTGGCCGACGTCGTCGCCCGCCTACGGGAGCACCCGGTTCTGGCCCGCACCCGTGAGATGGCCATGGCCTGGGCCGCCGAAGCGGTTCAGGGGCTGGAGGGCATCGAGGAGGCCGTTCTTGATGCGACCAAGGAGCGCCTGGTCAAGGCTGGAGTCGAGGGCGAGGCCGCCGCAGCCGTGTTGACCGACGCTGGTGAGCGGGTGGTGCAGGTGCGCGCCGCCATGGAGGACTTCGCCCGCATCCTCGTGGACCGGGCCGCCTGAGAGACTCGCTCGAGGAGCGTGACTACCCATCGGCTCCCCATAGAACAATGGGGAGCCGATGGGGAGAGACGGGTACCTCCCCATCGTGAGCGGCAGGCCGTGGCCCATAGCCTGTCAGTCACGTGCTCCCGATACGTCGAAAGGTCCCTGACATGCTCTCCTCCACGACGTCGTCTGCTGATCTCGGTGCCCGACTGACTCGCCGCAGTGTCCTGACCCTGCCAGCCCTGGTCGGCGCGGGGGCCGTCCTGACGGGCTGCGGGGTGCCCAAGAAGGGCGGTTCCGCCTCCCCGGGGAGGGGCTCGGGGGCTGCGTCCCCACGCGCTGCTGTTGCCACCGCGACTGGTCCCCACGGTGGGGTGGTGCTCAGCACGGAGTATGGTGGTGCGCCGCTGACTGTGGAAGTCGGTCCGGTTGCCGTGAAGGACAAGTACTCGGTGGCGAGGTTTCATATCTCTACCGACTCTGAAAACAATGTGTACCTCACTCAGGCATTCGCCCTATTGGGCAACGTCGCCACGACGGCCGATGTCCGGATGATGTCGCTGGAGCAGAGCCTGGTCTACCCCGAGTTGGCGAGGAACACGGATGAGCTTTTGGAGTCGGTCAAGAAAGACGCGCCGGTGGAGGTTTTTCCTGTCTTCCTCGCCCCGAATGATGGAGTCCAGTCGGTGGAGATGCTGCTTCCCAATATGGGGGTCGTTGTCGGTATTCCGGTGGCGAAGGCGTCGGATGTGGACTTTAATGTCGATGACGTGATCGCTAAAGCGAAACTCGATGAGTCCGATCCCGGTCCCTTCAAGCTCGAGCGGGCGACGGTGTCGATGGATGAATCGTCGGATACGAAGCAGGATGAGAAGTCGACGACGGTGACGGTAGCCGGGGATGTCACCTTCGAGACTGACTCCGATCAGCTCTCGGCCCAGGCTGACAGTGTGCTGGCCGGTGTGGTGGAGCAGATCAAGAAGTACCCCTCGGGTGGGGAGTTGACGATCACGGGCCACACGGATGACGTGGCCGACGACGCACATAACCAGGATCTGTCGGAGCGGCGCGCCAAGGCGGTGTCGGACCGGCTCAAGAAGCTGACGGACCTGTCCACATGGAAGGAGTCGGTCTCAGGTAAAGGGGAGTCCTCGCCGCGAGTGCCGAACGACTCCGACGAGCGTAGACAGGCCAACCGCCGAGTAGAGATCACGCTGACGCCGTCGAAACCTGCCGAAGCCAGCGTGTCGCCGAGCACGAGCGCGGCTCCGTCATCAACTGCCACACCTGACCCGGCTGGCCCAGTGGGCAAAGGGCCTGAGGGTGTCGATGTGAAGGTCGACGATAAGACTGTCCACATGTCGATCGACCACGTGGTTCGAGTGGGGGAGTATCTGACCGGAAAGGTGGTGCTCACCTCCGATGAAAAGGTCTACCTGCCGGTCTCCCCCTTCGCTTTGCCGGGAAAAATAAATGAGATGCGTGGGCTGTCTGGGGTTAATCATGTGAGTAGCTTAACCATCCTCAGCGGTGGATTAAGGCACCTGGAGGCCGACTATGCGTATTCTGACGGGCGCCGATTCCCCTTGGCTAATAACTTTGTGTACGATCTCAAGCCTGGGGTTTCCGAGTCTCTTCCGGTCGTGTGGCCAGACGTCGGCGAGGATAGCATTATGATTGATATTCCCGCAGGCAAGTACCTTTATACGAGAGAGCGGATTGTCGCCCGCCTCACCGACATTCCGGTCGTCAACGCGTAGCGGCCCGGTTGCTTAGAAGGGCGGGGCCTCGTCGATGAGGGGTGCCAGGCCCAGGGTGTGGGCGGCCTGCGGGTAGGGGGCGGGCTCGTAGTCTCCGGCTCTCTGGCCGGGGCGGGGGCCGCGAGTCTCGAACCGGGCCCCGCCGCTGCCGTTGGCGGAGGTGCCGAGGCCGGTGTGGTCATGGGCCTGATCGTCGAGTGCTCTGTCAACAGCCCGGTTGAGGCGGTCGATGATCTCGGGGCCGATCTGCTTGCTCAGGTCCGTAGGTACGACGGCGCCGGGGACGTGGTGCTGTCGGGGGCCGGCCTTGCGGGGCAGGCGGTTGATGGTGCCGTCTGGGTGGCGCTGGTAGACGGTCTTGTCGGGGGTGTGCCAGGACAGCACCTTGGTGGCCTCATCGCGGGTCAGGGCCCATCCGGGGGTGTGCTTGAGCCGGTGGTGGGCCTGACAGAGCACCACGAGGTTGTCCAGGCTGGTGGTCCCGCCCTCACTCCAGGCGGTGAGGTGGTCGATGTCGCAGCGGGAGGCCGGGGCCTGGCATGTGGGGAAGACGCAGCCCCCATCGCGGGCGCGCACCAGGTCCGCCAGGCCCGCCGGGGGCCGGTAGCGGGTCCGGCCCACGTCGATCACGACTCCGCCCACCGGGTCGGTGACCAGGCGCCTCCAGGTCCCGCCCGCGGCCAGGGCCCAGGCAGTCATGGCCGGCACCGCCACGCTGCGTGCCCCTACCGTCACCTCAGCCACCTGCGCGGCTTCAGTGGCTTCGGGCCCGGCCTCAGCGCTCCGGGAAACAGGGGCACTGCATCCGCAAGCGGGCAGACTCCTGCCGCTGGTAGTGGGCGCGCTTCTGCTCGCGGAATCGGGGTCGTCAGTGCGTGCAGCATCCCCAGGGTTTGTGGCGCGGTTCTGGTGCCGTTCA
Source organism: uncultured Actinomyces sp. (assembly GCA_963552815.1). Lineage (GTDB taxonomy): Bacteria > Actinomycetota > Actinomycetes > Actinomycetales > Actinomycetaceae > Actinomyces. Next base: position 13,507 of record CAUVMS010000056.1, read on the forward strand.
CCGCCCCCGGAGTCACCGCCCCCGGAGTCACCGCCCCCGGGTATGGCGCCTGGGCTGCGACCGGTGGGATCTCCCGGCGGAGCCTGGTCTGCCAGACCGGTCAGTCCGGCCAGGCTGCACAGGGGGACGGTGACCTGGACAGTGATATGGATGTTCTCGGGTAAGGGCAGGTGGCTGGTTCCTGAGGGCGTCCACCAGGGACCGACCGAGCCCACCAGCCCACTCAAAGCGCCCAGAAGACCCTCCAGGGGCACCCCGTCAGGCAGCAGCCGCCTCGAACCGGCCCGTTCGCCACCGTCCTCACAACCGCGGGTGGGCGGCTGGTAGGCGGCCTGCTGGCTGGCGCGCAGGGTCTGCAGAGTCATAGCGGTGACGGCGTCGGCTCTCAGCTGAGCCAGGGTGCGCCGCTCGCCGGCGGCCCTGGCGCTGGCGGCGACCGCGTCCAGGGTCGCATCCAGCAGCAGGGCATCCATCGTCGGCAGCAGCAGGCGAATCTGACTCACGCCCTCGCCGGCGGGCCGAGGACGCGACACGCACCGACGCTGCACATTGTGCCGGGCGCGTTCGGCGTGACCATCGGGGTCGATCTCCATCAGGGCCCGCTCGATGTCCCGACCTACCTGAGACACGCTCCGTCGGGGCGCCTGAGGCAGCACCCGCTCCTGGACCGCCAGGGCCACTGGAACCGGCACCCCCTCCAGGCGACGAGTCACCAAAGACGCCTTCGCGGCATCCAGCACCCCGCAGCGCTCCTTGGCCTCGGCGGGCCCGAAACCGACGTCCATCAGCGCGCTACCGTGGTCCACGATCCGCCCGGCCCGAGTTCGAGACAGCCCCAGGCGGGCCGACAGCAGGCAGGCAGTGTTGAACCGCCGCTCCTCGAACCCCACCACCGGTGAGACCGCACCGTCTGGGCCCCACTGATCCGGATGCGTCGACAGCTCGCCGCAGCCCGTCAGGCACGCTGCCGCCAGAGCCTCACCCCAAGACGCCCAGGCCGCTAGCCGGTGGCACGCCGCCGCCAGCTCCCCCAAACCTGCAGCGCCCAGAGCCATCAACCCCGACGAGGCGGCCTCCTCCACGCTCGCGACCCTGTACCCCTCCGCCATGGCCACCAAGGCCGCGTCTCCGCCCGGCTCACCGGAGAACAGGCCCTCACTCTCAGCGGCACCGGCCTTGCCCGCTGAGCCCTCGGCGTCGACAGCGCTGCCGGCGTCCTCGCCGTCGCTGCGGACGGGCACCAACAGGCGGGCCAACAACCCCTCCACCACACCGGCCAGCGCCCCACCCGCCCCCAGGGATGCCAGCAGGTCAGCGGCATCCTCCGCCGGCAACGGCGCTACCGGCTCCTCAGCAGGCGCACTCACCCCACCAGCCGCACCACCGGCCGGGTCGTGAGGAAGCACGCCGCTTTCGAACATATGTACAGTATACCCTCGTCTCTCACCGCCCGCACGACGAACCACCCCCAGAAACCGCCGCAACAGCAACGAAAACCGAGGATGCTGATCCTCTCGGCCGGAGATGAGGGCCCGGGGCCGAACCTCGGGACTGTCTCCCACGCTTGTCTCGGGAGTGCTGATGCCGACTGATGGACCGTCAAGGCCTCGCTCGCGAAGAAAGTCACTGCCGGCGCTCCCGCGACCAGCCTGAGAGTGGACCTCGATTGCGGCCGGAGTGACGAGGTGGAGGCTACGCCGCCCTGTCCCACCGGTGCCTCTCCGACGTGACGCGCTTCAAAGCGGCGATGTTGCCCGCGCCCTGGGGGGAGGCCGCCCTTCCTCCATAGACTGTGCCGCGGTGCCCCAGGCCGAGGTGCGGCTCCCCGCTCGCGCCCCACCGCCCCGCCGACGCCCTGTCGACGCCTCGACGTCGGCTCGTCGTCCCAACCCCGGCTGCGGGTGTGCGGGCACCACGTCCATATCCCCTGAGTCAGGAACGAAGAACAGTGAGCACACGTCCTCTCAATGTCGCCGTCGTCGGAGCCGGTCCCGCGGGCATCTACGCCTCGGACATCCTCGCGAAGTCGGGTCTGGACGTCTGTATCGACCTGTTCGAGCGGCTCCCCGCTCCCTATGGCCTGGTGCGCTACGGCGTCGCCCCCGACCACCCGCGCATCAAGCAGATCATCGTGGCCCTCTACAAGATCCTCCAGCGCGGGGACATCCGCCTCATCGGCAACGTCGAGGTCGGCCGCGACATCTCCGTGGCCGAGCTCCACGAGCACTACGACGCCATCATCTTCTCCACCGGGGCTGACACCGACGCCCCCCTGGACATCCCCGGCGTCGACGCCCCCGAGTGCTACGGCGGTGCCGACTTCGTCTCCTGGTACGACGGTCACCCCGACCACCCGCGCACCTGGGACCTGAGCGCCAAGGAGGTCGCAGTTATCGGCGTCGGCAACGTGGCCCTGGACATCGCCCGCGTCCTGGCCAAGCACGCCGACGACCTCATGACCACCGAGATCCCGGCGAACGTCGTCGCCACCCTCCAGCAGTCGCCGGTCACCGACGTGCACGTCTTCGGCCGCCGCGGCCCCGCCCAGGTGAAGTTCACCCCGCTGGAGCTGCGCGAGCTCGGCAAGCAGGCCGACGTCGACGTCCTCGTCGACGAGGAGGACTTCGAGTACGACGAGGGCTCGCAGGCGGCCCTGGCCTCCTCCAACCAGCAGCGCCAGGTCGTCAAGGCGCTCGAGGGCTACGCGATGCAGGATCCGGAGGACCTCACCGCCTCCCACCGCATCCACATCCACCTCTTCTCCGCCCCCCACGAGGTCCTCACCGACGACGACGGTCACGTCGTGGGCCTGCGCACCGAGCGCACCCGCCTGACCGGCGACGGCAACGTCACCGGTACCGGCGAGTACCGCGACTGGCCCGTCCAGGCGATCTACCGCGCCGTCGGATACGCCTCCAGCGCCATCGAGGGCCTGCCCTTCGACGCCGAGCGCCACGTCGTGCCCAACGAGGGCGGCCGCGTGCTCGGCGAGGACGGCAAGCCGGTGACCGGCCTGTACGCCACCGGCTGGATCCGCCGCGGCCCCGTGGGGCTGATCGGCTCCACCAAGTCCGACGCGCAGGAGACCATCACGAACCTCGTGGCCGACGCGAACGCCGGCCTCCTGCACGCCGAGACCGACGACGAGGCCCAGGTCGGCCACGACGCCGTCGTCGCTCTGCTGGAGTCCCGCGGCATCCCCTTCACCAACTGGGAGGGCTGGGAGCTGCTGGACGCCTACGAGCGCGAGCTCGGCGAGGGCTACGGCGAGGTCGTCGTCACTGGCGGCGCCTCCAAGCCGCGTGAGCGCGTCAAGGTCGTCTCCCGGGACGCCATGACCGCGATCTCCCGCTCCACCCAGGTCCCCGAGGACCTCATCGGCCAGCCCGAGGCGGACCGCGTTCCTGAGCGCGTCGCCCACCGGATGGCCGACTGAGCCGGGGACCGGCGGCCCTGCCGCCGGGGCCCGCGCTGGGGTGGGCCCCCGGGGGGAAACCACTGCCAACCCCGGCGCGGGGGTTGGGGG
>CAUVMS010000057.1:0-16685 GCA_963552815.1 uncultured Actinomyces sp.
GGAGCGCCGCGCCCTGGAGGCCGACCTGCGCTCGGGTCGGCTGCGCGCCCTGGCCACCACCAACGCCCTGGAGCTGGGCATCGACGTCACCGGCCTGGACGCGGTCCTCATCGCCGGATGGCCGGGCACACGCGTCTCGCTGGGGCAGCAGGCGGGCCGGGCCGGACGCGCCGGCAGCCGCGGGCTCGCCGTCCTCATCGCCTCCGACAACCCCCTGGACGCCTACCTGGTGCACCACCCCGAGGCGGTCTTCGCCGCCCCCGAGGCCACGGTCTTCGACCCGGCCAACCCCTACGTGCTCGCACCGCACCTGTGCGCCGCCGCCTCTGAGGCACCCTTGCGGGCCTCGGACCTGACCCTGTTCGGTCTGGCCGACGACGCCCTGCTGCGCGAGCTGGAGGGCCGGGGCGCGCTGCGGCGTCGGCCCACGGGCTGGTTCTGGAACGTCAACCTGCCCGGGCGACCCCAGGACCTGACCTCCCTGCGCGGCGACGGGCCGCCCGAGGTCCCGGTGGTGGAGGCCGACACCGGCGTCGTCATCGGCACGGTCGACGGCGCGGCCGCCGACTCCACCGTCCACAAGGGTGCGGTCTACGTCCATCAGGGGCGCGTCTACGTGGTTGAGGAGCTGGCCGACGACGTCGCGCTCGTGCGGCAGCGGGCGGCGGTCGGCTACCGCACGCGAGCCCGGTCGCGCTCGAGCGTGCGCATCATCGCCGAGCGCGAGCAGCAGGTCTGGGGCCTGCCGGGTGAGGACGAGACTCGCGGCGACGACGGCCTTGAGTCCTCTCCGGACGCGGTGGGAGAGCCCGGAGCCCCTGGCGCCGAATCCGATCCGATCGGCGGTGGTCCGGCTGCTTCGGGACTCGTCGGGGGGCGGGAGACCCAGGAGGCTACCGGCACTGCGGCGATCACCTGGTCCTTCGGGTCGGTGGAGGTCACCAGTCAGGTGACCGGCTACCAGCGGATGGCGCTGCCCGGCGGGGAGGTCGTCTCCCAGCACGCCCTCGAGATGGACGAGCACGTGCTGCCCACCGCCGCCGTGTGGTGGACGATCCCGCAGGAGGTCTGCGAGGCGGCGGGCCTGGGTACCACCGACCTGCCCGGCGCCCTGCACGCGGCCGAGCACGCGAGCATCGGGATGCTGCCACTGCTGGCGACCTGCGACCGCTGGGACATCGGCGGGCTCTCGACGGCTATGCACCCGCAGACGGGGGCGCCCACCGTGTTCGTCCACGACGGGCACGCCGGCGGGGCGGGCTTCGCCGAGCGCGGCTACCGGGCCGGGCGCGAGTGGCTGGCGACCACGCTCGCCGTCATCGAGGGCTGCGGCTGCGCGAGCGGCTGCCCCTCCTGCGTGCAGTCGCCCAAGTGCGGCAACAACAACGAGCCCCTGGACAAGGCCGGGGCCGCCGTCCTGCTGCGGCTCCTGCTCAACGCAGCGCCCACAACGGAAGCCAGCAGCCCCTCTGAGCATCTTGAGAAACTCATCCGCACGAGCAACAGGCTTTCAAACCGGCACGGCCACTGCACCGCAGCCCCTTCCCGCCAAGCAGAATAAAACTCATAGAAGGCTCTAGAAACAGGCAGTGATGCCCACGATCATCTTCCGGCAAAAATTGTCGAACCGTATTCGGCGCGTGGTGTCGACTCGCCCTCACGCAGCGTGAGGCTGCTACGTTCCTTCACATGCTCGTTCGACTACTGCGCCGGTACCTGCGCCCGTACGTGGGCCTGTTGCTGTGCGTGCTGGTGCTTCAGTTCGCCCAGGTGATGGCCTCTCTGTACCTCCCCACCCTCAACGCCGACATCATCAATAAGGGTGTGGCCACCGGAGACACCGGCTACATCTGGCGCACGGGCGCCTTCATGCTGGCGGTGAGCGTCGGCCAGGGCCTGTGCACGGTGGCGGCGACGTATCTGGCAGCGCGGGCGGCGATGAGCATGGGCCGTGACCTTCGCGGGGAGGTCTTCGAGCGGGTCAGCGGCTTCTCCGAGCGGGAGATCACCAAGTTCGGGGCGGGCTCGCTCATCACCCGCAACACCAACGACGTCCAGCAGGTCCAGATGCTGGTGATGATGAGCTGCACCATGCTGGTGACGGCGCCGGTCATGGCGGTGGGCGGCATCATCATGGCGGTGACGCGCGCGCCCGGCCTGTCCTGGCTGATCGGGGTGTCGGTGCCGGTCCTGCTGGTGGCGGTGGGCCTCATCGTGAGCCGGATGCTGCCCCTGTTCCGCTCCTACCAGGACAAGCTCGACGCCATCAACCGGGTCATGCGCGAGCAGCTCACCGGTATCCGGGTGATCCGCGCCTTCGTGCGCGAGCAGGCCGAGAGGCAACGCTTCGAGGACGCCAACACCGACATCGCCCGGGTCGGCGAGCGCGTGGGACAGCTCTTCGTGCTGCTGTTCCCACTGGTGATGCTGGTGCTGGACGTGACGATCGTCGGCGTCATCTGGTTCGGCGGGCACCAGGTCGGCGACGGCGACGTGGAGGTCGGCACCCTCATCGCCTTCATGTCCTACCTCATGCAGATCCTCATGGGCATCGTCATGGCGAGCTTCATGACGATCATGATCCCGCGCGCGGCGGTGTGCGCCGAGCGCATCAGCGAGGTGCTGGCGACGCCGCCAACCATCACCTCGGCCCCCGACGCCGTCGACACCTTCCCGGCTCCCGGAATGGTTGAGATGCGGGACGTCACCTTCGCCTACCCCGATGCCGACGCCCGCGTCCTGGCGGAGGTGAGCTTCACCGTCCAGCCCGGTACGACGACGGCGATCGTCGGCTCGACGGCGTCGGGCAAGTCCACGGTGGTGCGGCTGCTGGCCCGGCTGCTTCAGGCCAGCAGCGGGCAGGTGCTCATCGGCGGCACCGACGTGCGCGAGGCCGACCCCGAGGCGCTGTGGGCGCAGATGGGGCTCGTGCCCCAGCAGCCCTTCCTGTTCGCCGGGACCGTGGCCTCCAACCTGCGTCTGGGGCGTGAGGAGGCCACCGACGACGAGCTGTGGGAGGCCCTCGAGGTCGCCCAGGCCAAGGACTTCGTCTCTACGATGGACGGGGGTCTTCAGGCCGCCATCGCCCAAGGCGGCACGAACGTCTCTGGCGGTCAGCGTCAGCGCCTGGCCATCGCCCGGGCCCTCGTGCGCCGCCCCGACATTCTTATCTTCGATGACTCCTTCTCTGCCCTGGACGTGTCCACCGACGCTCGACTGCGCGAGGCCATGGGGCCGGCCACGGAGGGCATCACGAAGGTGATCGTCGCCCAGCGCATCTCCACGATCACCGACGCCGACCAGATCCTCGTCCTGGACGACGGCCACCTGGTGGGCAGCGGCACCCACACCGAGCTGCTGGCCACCTGCCCCGTCTACCGCGAGATCGTCACCTCCCAGCTCGGAGCGGAGGCCGCAGCATGAGCACCAGAGCACGTCACCACACCAGTTCCGACACGAGCACAGCCGTCGGCCCTGACGAGCTCAGCGAGGAGGACCTCAAGCTGGCCGCCGAGGCGCAGGCCGCCTCGGGCGACTGGCACGACGGGCCGCCCCCGGGCAAGGCCAAGGCCTTCTGGCCCTCCTTCAAGCGGATGGTCGGGCTGCTGGGCGCCTACCGGGTCTCCCTGGTGGTCGTGGCCCTGGCCGCCGTGGGCACGGTCGTGCTGGCCGTGGCGGCCCCCAAGGTGCTGGGTCAGGCCACCAACGTCATCTTCGAGGGAGTGGTCTCCACGATGCTGCCGGCAGGCTCCACCAAGGCCCAGGTGATCGAGGCCCTGCGGGCACGGGGGATGGATGACTTCGCCACCATGCTCTCCGTCATGGACGTTGTGCCGGGCGCGGGCATCGACTACACCCGCCTGGGTCGGATCCTGACGGTGGTGCTGGCCCTGTACGTGGGCTCGGGCCTGCTCAGCTGGCTTGAGGGCTGGCTCATCAACCGCATCACGATCAAGGCCCTCTACCGGCTGCGCGCCCAGGTGGAGGACAAGATCCACCGTCTGCCGCTGAGCTACTTCGACACCGTCCAGCGCGGAGAGCTGCTCAGCCGGGTGACCAACGACGTCGACAACATCACCAACACCCTCCAGCAGTCCCTGTCCAGCGCCCTGACCTCCATCCTCACGGTCGTAGGTGTGCTGGGGATGATGTTCTCCATCTCCTGGAAGCTGGCGTTGGTGGCGCTCATCATCTTCCCGCTCATGGGCGTGGTCTTCGCCGTGATCGGGCCGCGCTCGCAGAAGGCCTTCACAAGTCAGTGGGCGCGCACCGGCAAGATCAACACCCGGGTTGAGGAGTCCTTCTCCGGGCACGCCCTGGTGCAGGTCTACGGGCGCACGGACTCGGTGCGCGAGGCCTTCGCCGCCGAGAACGAGGAGCTCTTCCGGGCCTCGCTGCGCGCGCAGTTCCTCTCCGGGATCATGATGCCGATCATGCTGGTCATCGGGAACCTCAACTACGTGGCCATCGCGGTGGTCGGCGGCGCCATGGTCGCCTCCGGGTCCCTGCGCCTGGGCGACGTGCAGGCCTTCATCCAGTACTCCCAGCAGTTCTCCCAGCCCCTGGGCCAGCTCGGCGGCATGGCCACGGCCGTGCAGTCCGGCACCGCCAGCGCCGAGCGGATCTTCGCGCTGCTCGACGCCGACGAGGAGCGCCCCGACGACGTCGCCCCGGAAGGCGCGGCCGCCTCGACCACCACGGACACCGCGACCACCGCCGCCGGGGGTGCCGGGGGCGCCGGCCAGGCCATGGGGTCACGCCCCGGTACTCCGGCGGATTCGAAGGGCCCGGCGGGCCCGGGCGTCATCGAGATGGAGCACGTGCGCTTCTCCTACAGTCCGGAGGTCGAGCTCATCCGCGACCTGTCGCTGCGGGTCGACCCCGGCCACACGGTCGCGATCGTGGGGCCCACGGGAGCGGGCAAGACCACCCTGGTCAACCTACTCATGCGCTTCTACGAGCCCGGTGGCGGGCGCATCCTGCTCGACGGGCGCGACATCACCACCATGACGCGCCACGACGTGCGCCGTCGAACCGGCATGGTCCTGCAGGACCCGTGGCTGTTCGCCGGCACGATCCGCGAGAACATCCGCTACGGGCGCCCCGGGGCCACCGACGAGGAGGTCGAGGCCGCCGCCAGGGCGTGCTTCGTCGACCACATCATCAAGGCCCTGCCGCAGGGGTACGACACGGTTCTGGAGGAGGACGCCGCCAACATCTCCGCCGGCGAGCGCCAGCTGCTCACGATCGCGCGGGCCTTCGTGGCCAACCCGGCCGTGCTCATCCTCGATGAGGCCACCAGCAGCGTGGACACCCGCACCGAGCTGCTGGTTCAGCAGGCCATGAACGCGCTGCGCGAGGGCCGCACGAGCTTCATCATCGCCCACCGCCTGTCCACGATCCGCGACGCCGACACCATCCTGGTCATGGAGCACGGCGACATCGTCGAGCAGGGCAGCCACGGCGAGCTCATCGCGGCCGACGGCGCCTACGCCCGCCTCCACGCGGCCCAGTTCGCGGGCGGCGCCACCGTCGCCGTCGAGGACTGACAAGGTATTCCCTGGAGAGATCTCACACAATTCACAACGAACAGCATCGTACACCGCCATCAAAGCCCCTGTAGTGTAAAGTACTATTTGAGTATTAATTCACGCGAACGCGGGGAGGCGCATGGCATGCTGGGACGCTTAGTGGGCTGGGGCTACCAAGGGCGTACTCTCGACGACCTCATTCAATCCATGCGAGAAAGCAGGGCAACCCGCCTTATTGACGTTCGCATGACTCCGGTGTCTCGGGTGAAAGGATTCTCCAAGACTCGGTTGCGCGATCACATCGAATCTCAAGGATTCATCTACGAACATCTTCCACAGCTGGGAAACCCGAAAGATAACCGCGCAGGATACGCCACCCCAGACACCTCCGCAGCACGGCGCGCTCACATGCGCTACATGAAGGAGGTCCTGGACTCCGAGTCGGGCAAGAAGGCAATTCATTACCTCTCCAGTCTGATCAAAGCGGAGGAAGTCGTTTATCTCCTATGCTTCGAGAATGATCAACGATGCTGCCATCGAGATCAAATCATCGACGAGGTAAGCAGGACTCGGGACACGAATATCTTCGCAACCATGGCAGTTGCAGGCTAAAACAGAACGGACGAAGCTATCATCGCCCTGTTGACATCCTTTTTCTTCGGATAGTAAACACTAAGCACAGAGAAAGTATGACGCTTATGCCCTGCCGCTTGGTTTCCAAGAATGAATCGAGTACTGCGATCAGGGCTCAGCATTATGGTTTCAAACCGATCTTTTATCCACGACCGGACGTCACCTCCCTCCTTCTGTGCGCGACGCTGAAGCGCCGTCAGCTCCCAGTCAAGGATTCCCTGCCGATGCCTGCGGCAGCCATCGGCTTCACACCGGTATACATACCAGACCCGGAAGGGTGGGGACTCCAGAGGAGGGGCATCTCTCCTCAACGCGGCACCTAAGTCTAAAGCAAGCTGGTCCTGATGAGCCTCTATCGTGCGTCTCTGACTCTCAGACCAACCTTCACTCGCAACAATTTCAATGCGCGGGTCGATCGGGACGACAAGACCCAACGAAGTCGCCCCAGCAGGATCGGCCTGCGCTCCACGATAAAGCGCACAGGCAGTAGTCGACTCTACTTCTCCCATGATTTCATGTCGACGTACAGAGTTGCTGTCAGTTTCTTCGATCACAGCGATCTTGTTGAAGTCCTCGACTCTCAGGCTTTCCGGCCTAGTATCACCACGACTCGGAGCGGCAACATCAACCTCGATAATAGAGTACTTATGGAACTGGCGTTCAAAATCCAGGTGACGAAACGGAACCGGATACAGTCTCACCCAGCGCAACGGCCCAGGAGATATCACGACACCCGCGACGCAGACAGTATCCACATAACTCCTAGAAGGAGTCGGGGCCGTCTTAACCACAATAAAAACCTTTATGCGTCTGCCAGCACGATCGGCCTGACGAGCATGAGCAACACCTCCAGCCGAAGAACTATCGAAGCTCATAAAACACCCTTTCACACATAACGGACAGACATTCACCGAATTCTCGCAGGAAGTACATATCGCCCCTCTTCTCGGCAAACGCGTTTCGACTAATTTGATGCGACCTCCATTGAAACCGCAACGATCTCGATGACCGACAGGCAGAAGCGAATGGCGAGCACACAAGATGAGTCTGGTAAATTATAAGACCACCATTCTCGTGCGCGCACCATTCACCTGTCATTTCACGTCTCTCCGCCACTCATCACGGCCCGGGCGGGGCGTCGACGGGGCCGGCACAGGCCTGGGCGGTGGCCTGGCGGGGCAGGCCGAGGATGGTCGTCGGAACGGTCACGCTGACCGTGACGTCCTCGCCGTCCACGGAGCACGCGCTCACCGCGGCGCCGTTGGCCTCGGCGACGCGCTGCGCCATGGCGCAGGGATCACCGGGAGCGATCACCGAGGACAGGACCGTGGCGCCCGAGATCGCCGACAGATCCGCAGCGGCCCGGGCCCGGCCGGTGGCGCTCTGGGCCTGGATGAGGCCCGCGATACCGACCGCGGCCGCCAGGAGCACCGCGATGACGCCCAGGGCATAGACCGTCCCCGAGCCACGCTCGTCCCACCTGGGACGACATCCGCGGGCCAGTTGCCGAGTCGGTCTCCCGGCAGCCCTTCGAGTCGACCGTTGGGCTTCCCAGATGGGTGCCACGAGCACGAGCGCCATGTGGGTCCAGGGGCCTGAGCGGAGGGCCACCCGTCCCGCCTGTCGGATCCGGTCTACTGGGCGGTTCATGGGCTGCTCGGCTCGGTGTAGGCGCAGGCGCGGGCGCGCGCCGTCAGTCCCAACCCGCCCAGGGGGCCGGGCACGGGCCGGGTGGCGGTGACGCAGGTGAGCTCACCCTGCTCGACGCCGAGGCTCACCCCTCCGGCCACGCGCTGGGCGGCACCGGTGTAGTCGTCCTGGCCGATGGCGGCCTGGCGGGCGGCGGTGCGGGCGGCGTCGGCCACCCGCAGCTGGGTGACGCCGGCGCTGACTGCCGCCAGGACGATGAGGAGCACGAGGACGACGGCGGGCAGAGAAAGCGCCGTCTCCGCCGTCACCATCCCTTGCTCGCCCTGCCCGAACTCGTCCGGACCATCGGTCCCCTCGCCATACTTACTATTTCGACGGGGCAGGCGCCCGGGCGACGGGTGCGGTTCCGTCCGCCTGGAAGGCCGGCGGGAATCGGGGCCCTGGCGGCGACGTCGGCCACCGCCGGGCAGCCGGGCCATTCGGGGGTGAGCGCGCCCACCCACTGCGATGACGCCGCACATCACACCGAGAGCGCCGACTCGATGATGGCCTGCAGGGCGCCGCTCAGGCTGCCCGAGCGCATGAGCGCCAGCAGCAGGCCCGCGAAGGCTGCGGCCGCCAAGGTCCCGATGGCGTACTCAGCGGTGGCCATGCCGTCCTCCTTGGGCGCCAGGCGCCGCAGGGCGGCCGGCAGCACCGACGTGTCGCCCGAGCGGGCCAGCATCACGCTGGTACGCAAAGCGCGCAGGGTGGTTCTGGTGGGTCTCCTCATGGTGGTTCTCCTCTGGTTGGCGGGGACCGGCACGAGGCTGCTCCCCAGCGGGCACCGTGCCCGCTCAACCAGAATCAGCCCGCACCGCGACCCTGCGCTCACGGGTTCCTCAGCCCTGTGGAGACCAGATGCAGTCCCGGGCCTGTGGCACCGGGGACCGCGCGAACTTCAGCCGATCTGCTGAACTGCGCGAGCCGCCCTCACAGACGGGGACATCCGGCGCGTACGGGTGCCGGCCGCTCCGGGCGGGGACATCCGGCGCGTACGGGTGCCGGATTCCTGTCCCCGTACGCGCAGACGGCACCCGCCGGTATCGAGAGCCTCAGCCCTCGATGAGCTCGCGGATCTCGGCTGCGGTCAGGGCCGCTGGGCTGAGGCCGCCTGTGCCCGCCGCGCCCGCGGTCCCGAACGGCCCTTCGGCGCCCTCGCCGCCGTCCTCGACGTCGCCGGTCCCTTCGACGACCCGGGCGAAGAGCTCGGCCTTCTTCTCCTTAAGGGCCATGACCTTCTCCTCGATCGTGTCGGCCGAGACGAGCCGGTAGACCATGACCGGCTTGTCCTGGCCGATCCGGTGGGTGCGGTCGACGGCCTGCTCCTCGGCCTGCGGGTTCCACCACGGGTCCAGCAGGAAGACGTAGTCGGCCTCGGTGAGCGTGAGCCCGAACCCGCCGGCCTTGAGGGAGATGAGGAAGACGTCGGCTCCGCCGGCCCGGAAGGCGTCGATGACCTCCTGGCGGTTGGAGGTGCCACCGTCCAGGTAGGCGGTTCGCACGCCGGCGGCCTCCAGGTGCTCGCGCACGCCGGAGAGGTAGCGCGTGAACTGGGAGAAGATGAGGGCGCGGTGCCCCTCGGAGATGATGGGGTCCAGGTGCTCCAGCAGCACCTGGATCTTGGCCGACGGGCTCGGTCGCCGACCGGGCCCCCGCTGCCCCTTGGCGGGCGCGGCGGTCGCCTTACCCTTCGCGTCCCTCGCACCGCGGGCCGGTTTCCTACCGGAGGCGGCCTTCCCGCCGGCAGCATCCGTGCCCGCGCTCGCGGCCCCCTCGGCGTCCCCGGGCTCAGTCCCGTCCCCGCCGTCGACGAGCGCCGGGTCGAGCGCCATCTGCCGCAGGGTGGTGAGCGCCTTGAGCGCGATGAAGCGCGACTGGGCCGTGTCCTCCTCCAGCAGCCCGAGGATCTTCTGTCGCTCTCGCGCCAGGCGCTGGTCGTAGGCCTTGCGGTGCTTGGCGCCCAGCTCGACGGCCAGGACCTGCTCGGTCTTGGCGGGCAGGTCCGCGGCCACCTGCTCCTTGGTGCGCCGCAGGAGGAAAGGCCTCATTCGGCGCCGCAGCCGCCCCAGCGCCTCGGTGTCCCCGCGGTCGATCGGCTTGCGGTAGACCTGCCCGAAGCGCTCCGGGTCGGGCAGCAGCCCCGGCGCCGCGACGCTCATGAGCGCCCACAGGTCCATGAGCGAGTTCTCCAGCGGCGTACCCGTGATCGCGATGGTCGACGGCGCCCGCAGCCGCCGCACCGCCTTGTAGGTGGCCGAGGTGTGGTTCTTGACGAACTGGGCCTCGTCACACACCACCCAGGCCCAGTCCTGCGCAATGAACTCCTCCTCGCACAGGCGCACGATCGTGTACGAGGTGACGACGACGTCGGAGCGCGCCGCGATCTGCTCCAGGGACTCCTCGCGCTTGGCGGCGGTCCGCCTCACGGACTGGACCCGAAGGTCCGGGCAGAACTGCTCGGCCTGCTCCACCCAGGAGCCGACGACGGAGGTCGGGGCGATGACGAGCACCGGTCCGGTCCCGGGCGGCTCACCGGAGTCGGCCAGCTCCCGCCCCTGGGCCTCCTCGCGCTCCTCGATCAGACGCTGGACGGCGGCGAGCACCTGGACGGTCTTGCCCAGTCCCATGTCGTCGGCCAGGATCCCTCCCAGGTCCGCCTGGCGCAGAAAGTCCAGCCAGCGGTAGCCCTCGAGCTGGTAGGGGCGCAGCGTCGCCCGCATCCCCTCGGGCACGGCCACCTCGCCGGTGGCCCCGCCGGTTGGCCCATCGGCGCGGTCGGCCGCGGCCTCGGCGGCACGCGCCCGCTCCAGCAGCCGCCCGACCCGTTCCTTCCAGCGGGCCGTGGCCCGCCCGATGACGCCGAGGGACTCCAGGGCCTCGTAGTAGCCGGCGTGCAGTGCGCTGACCCGCAGGGTGCCGTGCGCCTGCGGGTCGGCGAGCTCGCGCCCCTCCTCCATGAGGCGGGCCAGGGCCTCGATCTCCGGCCGGTCGATGCTCAGCCACGTGCCCGACTCCAGGAGCACCTCCCTCTCACCGGCGGCCACAGCCGCCATGAGCTGCCCGATGGGGATCTCCTCCTCGCCCACGTGGACGCGCACGGACAGGGAGAACCAGTCGGGGCGGTCCTCGTCGTCGCTGACGCTGGTGGTGATGACCGGGGCGTCGGCGGCCTCGCGGTAGTCGGCGACGTCGTCGTCGACCTCGACGTCGAAGGCCTCCATCTCGCGCAGGACCGGCAGCGTCTCGGTCATGAAGCGGGCCGTGGCCATGCCGCGCAGGTCCAACGGGCCCCACACGGGCTCATTGCTTCGGACCACGGGCATGAGGGCGCCGACGATCTCCCGCGCCAGCCGGATCTCGCCGTCGGTGTCCCGCGCGCCCGTCCCGTTCCCGCGGACGCTGGAGCGCGCCCCATGGTGCAGCCGGCTGTCCGCTACGGCCGCCAGGTCCCCGACGTCGTAGCGGCGCCGGACCTCGCCCGAGCCGGTGACGTAGCGGAAGGACCAGCCGGTGGTGAGGCGATGCTCGCCGGCGTCGACGTGGACCTCCAGCACGGCACGCAGCGTCGTCGGCTCGGGCATGCGGATGGAGGCGTCGGCGGACAGGACCGGCAGCGCCCGGGTGAGGGCCTCGAGGTGCTCGTCCTCGAAGCGCGTGACGTCCTGAGCCGGGATGGTGATGGCCTCCCCCTCCCCCAGCAGCACGCGGGAGAGCGCCTCGGTGGGGCGCGGCTCGATCGGCATGAGCAGCAGCTCGCGCCCGGGCATCCACGTGTAGAAGCCGTGAACCGGGTCGCCGATCGGCATGAGGGTGAAGTTGAGGTTCAGTCCGGGGACCTGCAGGCGGCGCAGCTCCTCGACGTCGTCGATATCCAGGGCGGGAGCCACGACGACGCCTCCGTCGTCCTCCCGGATGAGGTGGACGCCGCCGCGCAGGCCCTCGGCGAGGTAGACGGGCTGGCCGTGGCGCTGCGCGGTGGTGAGGGTCAGGCCGGCCGCCAGTCCGCGGCGCAGCACCCCCCAGACGCGGGCGGGTGCGGTCACCAGGGAGATGCGGTCGTCGCTGTAGTAGAAACCGTAGCCGCCGGCCATGCCGGCCAGCTCGCGCAGGACGCCGATGACTTCGGGGTCGACCTCGTCGTCGAGCCCACCGGAGGCGATCTGGCTCCAGGAGGCGCCCTGTCGGTTCCATCCGCGTTTGCCCTCGATGAGCGGCAGCATGGATGGGCCGGCCGGGGTACCCCACATGCTGCCGGGGTCGTTGACGATCTCCAGGGCCATCCGACGGCGCGGCGTGCGCTCCAGATGCAGCAGGCCGGCCAGCTGGCTCTCCCAGGCGGAACGCGAGGAGGAGTCCCCGCCGTCGGATGTCTCCTCCGCCTGGGCACGCACCGTGATGAGCAGGGCGGCCACGTGCTTGCAGTTGGTGCCCACCGGGCACGAGCAGCTGCCGGCCCAGGCAATCGGCCCCCTACGGCCGTGCTGCTTGCGGAAGACCATGGTCTGGTAGATGCGGGAGCCCGACCCCTTGGACTGGGCGCTGATGATGTCCCCGTCCCCGGCGACGCCGATGCCCCGCACCCGCCCCTTGCGCGCGTAGTCCAGGCCGCGCTGGAAGGCCCCGCGGCCGACCCGACTGATGATCTGGTCATCAGTGAGCCTCACAGGCCAGTCGTCATGCCGGATCGCGCGCGCCATGGCCACAAGGTTACGGTCCAGGTACGACACGTTCACGAGCTGCTAGCGCACCGGCCGAACGCCCAACGCGAACGGTCCCGACTTCGCGCCTGGTGAGACAGGAGCTGGGTAAGGGCCTGACCGCAGCCTGACCCCGGGGCCCAGCGTCTCCCCCTCCAGGAGGACCCGAGCCGGATCCGGATCTCGCACCTGAGAGGGATCACAGACGGGTCACGGCGCGATGTACTGGATATATGAATGCGATGCTGATCTGTGAAGAATTGTTCCTCCTGCTGACCAAGGACTCCGGAAAGCCCGAGAGTCGCATGACCTACCCGAGCTACGGGCTCACCGGCGCGCTGCTCACCGACCTGCTGCTGGCCGGCCGTATCTCCCTGACCGAGGACCGCAGCCCCCGCGTCTACATCGTCAACTCCGAACCCACTGGCCACCCCGTGCTGGACTGGGCGCTGACGGTCCTGCCCGCCAAGGATGGCAAGCGCTTCTCCTCCCTGGTCTCGTGGGGCAAGCTCAACCCCACCCACCACATTGCCGAGTCCCTGGAGGCGGCCGGGGTCGTCCGCATCCACACCGGCGGCCTGTTCGGCTCCTTCAGCCCGACCTACCCCACGCTCGACCCCGTCCCCGAGCGGCAGCTGCGCGAGCGCATCGACGGCGCCCTGCGCGGGGTGCGGCCTCCCACCGGCTCCGACGTCGCCCTGCTGGCAACCCTGCAGGCGCTCCGTATCGCGCCGGCCGTTCTGCCGAAGCAGGAGACCGGGCTCAGCCGCGGTGAGCTCAAGCGCCGGATCAAGGAGATCTCGGGGTCGAGCCCCGTGGGTCGCGCGGTGCAGCGGGCTGTGGAGGCCACGACGGCAGCCATCGTCGCGGCCACGAGCGCAGCGGTTGTCTCGACCAGCTGACGGGTGCTGCGGTGGCGCCGCCGTAGCACGGCCGTGGTGCCGCCGTGGTGCCGCCGAGCCGGGCATTTCTCGCGTAGCCCCACGGTTTTTCTGCCCGGCTACGCGAAAAGTGCCCGGCTCGATGGGAGAGGGGTCACTCGCCGCGGGGCCGACGGCGCCTGGCGGCCCGGGCCGTGCCGCCACGACGTCGTAGGTGGTGCCAGCGCTCCCGCCACAGAGCGTGATCCTGCCCGCTCTGGTTCAGGCGGGCGGCCAGCCAGTGCGACTCCTCCACCGACAGCCCGCGGGCGTGAAGCCCCGGGTCTGCCAGGCGCGCGGCGACGGGTGCCACCTGCTCGCGCAGGTCGGGCCAGCCCACGAGGTCAGGCTGCGCCAACTGTCCCATTCCTCCGCCCGGGATGAGGACCCCTACGGGCCGTCTGATGCCGCTGGGCGGCGACGCCGGACGGCGCGGCTCTGAGACGTGCCCACCGGCCGGGACGGTGGCCTCCTCGGGGGTGCGACCGTCGGGTGCGGCGGGCCCCTGGGCCACGCGCATCACCTCGTTGGCCGGAACGTGGTCGCTCCTGTGCCCCAGCACCAGCCCGGCGGCCGGCAGAACGAGCACCGAGAGCACCCCGGCCAGCACGAGCGTGGAGGCGAAGGAGGTCGACATGGCCTCGGCGCTGACCGCCACCTGGGTGACAGCCACGATGATGGGCAGCGCCGTCGTCGAGTAGACCGCGATCTGGAGGCTCTGGCGCATCGAGTAGGCGCGCGAGCCATCCCGACGCCGCTCCATACGGGCGGCCAGCCATACTGGCACGCCCCGCACGAGCACCAGCAGCACGAAGAAGGCCAGCAGGTCGATCACGGCTTCGCCGTCGAGACTGACATCGATGCCCATGCCGGAGGTGACGAAGAAGATCGGGATGAAGAACCCGTAGGCGAGCCCATCGAGCTTCTCCTCGAACTGGGCGTCCCCCTCGGGCAGGGCGTGGCGCAGGACGAAGCCGGCGGCGAAGGCCCCCAGGATGACGTCGAGGTCGAAGACGGCGGCGATTGCGCACAGTCCCACCAGGAGCAGGACGGTGGCGCGGATGGTGGTCTGCGCCGTCGTCGAGGCGCCCAGGTGGATGGCCTCCACCAGGCGGCGCCCCACGCGCTTGACGCGGCTGGTGAAGCGGATGATGAGCAGGGTGATGATGAGGAAAGCCGCCAGAATCGCCAGGCTCACCCAGGTGGAGCGCGAGCCCAGCAGGATCGCCATGAGGAGGATCGGGCCGACCTCGCCGACGGCGCCGTGGTTGAGGATTGAGGCGCCCACCGCCGTGGGGAGCAGGCCACGGTCGCGCAGGATCGGCAGGATCGTGCCGATCGCCGTGGAGGTCATGGCGATGGCGATGGCGATGCCGTTGGCCGACGCCGTACCGCCGGTCACGCCGATGACTGTCACGGCCCCGAAGGCCAGGCCCAGCGAGAGCGTCCAGGCGACGGCGGCGTGGCGCCCGCCCACGCCGCGCAGCTCGTTGACGTCGATCTCGTAGCCGGCCATGAGGAAGAGGAAGGCGACGCCGAGCTCGCGCAGCAGCTCGATGGAGGGGCCCTCACCGGCCAGGCCCAGGCCGTGGGGACCAATGGCCATTCCGCCGAGGATGAGGAGGACGACCTCGGGCACGAGCCGCTTGGGGACGGTCCAGGAGACCAGCGGTGCCACGAAGGCCACCGCCACGATGAGCAGCAGGGAGGTGAGGACCTGAGCCAGGTCGGTCATGGAGTCGCCTCCTTATCTCGGGTCGGCCGGTCGGGTCTCCGGTCGAGCGTGGGAAGTCCGGTCGGGCGCGGGGTGTCGGGTCTTGGGGTGTCTAGTCGGGCATCCGGTCGGGCGCGGGGTGTCTGGTCGGGTCTCGGGTCGAGCGCAGGGAGTCCGGGGCGCGCAGCGGGCCGGCCCCGGTGCGCGAGCCAGCACGAGCCAGAGAGACTACCCCGACCTCAGCGGGCTGGAGGCATCTGCGCGAGGAACAGGGCGCGCGAGCATCTCACAAGGCGTCACAATGGGAGCATGCTCATGCCCTATGCCCCTTCTGCCGAACCACTCACACGCCTGGCCGACGGGACGGTCAAGCAGATCAACCCCTTCACCGGCACCGAGGTGTGGACCGTACCGGGCCGCGCCAACCGCCCCATCTCGCACCCGGTCGCTGAGGTCCGCCCACTGGGGGCGGCCGACCGCACCCACGCCTGCGCCTTCTGCTCGGCGCGTTACCTGGAGACGCCCCCGGAGAAGTCGCGCGTCGTGCGCCGGGCCGACGGCGGCCTCGAGCGTCTCGACGCCGTGCCCGCCTCCGCCCTGTTCGACACGGTGGCCGAGTTCCGGCGGGTGCCCAACCTCTTCGAGATCCTCTCCTTCGACTACTGGCACATCAATCACGGCTACGAGATCCCCGACGCCGCCCGCGAGCGCATGGAGGCCTACCTGGCCGAGCCGGCCGGCGTCGAGCACGTCGAGCAGGTGGCACGCACCAAGCTGGCGGCCGCGGGCGCGGACCCGGCCTCCTGGGACTCGATGGACGCCCGGGCCCGCCGCACCTTCCTGGCCGCCTTCTTCGCCGGGGGCCACGACGTCATCATCGGGCGGCGGCACTTCACCGACGACGCCGTCGACACCTCCGCCCTGGCCGGCTCGGGGACGCTGAGCGTGGCTGAGCACCGTGCCTACACGCGCCTGGCGATCCACGCGATGCAGAGCCTGTACGAGGCCAACCGGTGGGTGCGCTACGTGGCCGTCTTCCAGAACTGGCTGCGGCCGGCCGGGGCGAGCTTCGACCACCTGCACAAGCAGCTGGTGGGCATCGACGAGCGCGGCGTCACCAGTGAGCTGGAGCTGCAGAAGGTGCGGGCCAACCCCAACCTGTACAACGAGATGGCGGTGGACTACGCCGCCTACCGGGGGCTGTTGGTGGCGAGCAACGAGCACGCGGTGGCCTTCGCCGGGTTCGGGCACCGCTACCCGACGCTGGAGGTGTACTCGACGTCGGCCATGCCCGAGCCATGGCTCATGAGCCGCGAGGAGGTCGACGCCGTCGCCGACCTGATCCACGCGCTGCACGCGGCCACGGGCACGGACGTGCCCAGCAACGAGGAGTGGCACCACAAGCCCCTCGGCGTGGACCAGCCCATGCCCTGGCACATCACGCTCAAGTGGCGGGTCTCCACCCTGGCGGGCTTCGAGGGCGGCACGAAGATCTACC
>CAUVMS010000058.1:0-16422 GCA_963552815.1 uncultured Actinomyces sp.
TTACCTGCACGAACGCCTCCACCGCCAGACTTTGACCCCGCCCTGTGGAAAACCCGGGCCCAGGCTTGACCGACCGGCCTGGGCGTCATTGAGGACTCTTTGGGAAAGGGGCCGTACCGCCGGCACGTGATGGTGGCCGTCGCTGAGGCGGTACGTGCCCCAGAAACACCGCGACCCCGGCTGGGGGCCTCCCGGCCCCACCAGCTGTGGGCCGTTACCCTTTCCCGCAGGTGGTCTCGGTGATCGCCGTGTCGGTGATGCCTGGAGCCGTGCACGACCCGACGGACCTCCCAGTGCACTGCTCGCATGAGCCGATGGGAACCGGGTACGCCGTTGCGGCTGCGTGAGCCGTGCTCATAGTCCGCCACCTGACCTCGCAGGACTTCAGCAACCATCACGCAACCGAACACCAGCCCACAGGTCTCCGTTTCTTCGCCTGCTCCTCCGGCCTTAGGCGCTCCGGACAGTTCCGGCGCCTCCGGCTCCGCCGGGCCGGGAAGAGCCGCCCCGAGCCATCCACCCCAGGTGGATCCGTGCCAGCTGACCTCGCAGGACTCCAGCAACCATCACGCAACCGAAACAGCACCCCACGGGCCCTGCTGTTCAGCCCACAGCACGCTCAACCGAGCCGTCGGGCCATCGAGGCGCTGACAACGGTCGGATACGGACAGCGCCCCGTAGCGTGGTGTAGCGCAGTGGTTGGGGCTGCTGCTGGTGGCAGCCCGAGCGTCCGACCGATGAACACCGCCGGACCACTCACCACGACGCCAGGATCGTAGGCCCGGTCACTCACGGTCGGAGGGGACCATGAGCAGCCAGATGAGGTAGACCCCTCCCAGTGCGGCACTGACCAGGCCCACCGGAATCTGGAAGGGGCTGAGCAGGCGCTGCGCCAGGAAGTCGGCCCCGCCCAGGAGCAGGGCCCCCATGGCAGCCGAGGTGACCATCGTGATCCCGGTCGACCGGCTCAGGCGCCGCGCCAGCTGCGGGGCGGCCAGAGCCAGGAAGCCGATCGGCCCGGCCACCGCCACGCACACAGCGGCCAGTACGACGCCGTAACCGAGCATTGCCCCGCGGATCCTGCCGACGCGCACCCCCAGGCTGGTGGCGGCGTCGTCTCCCATCTCCAGCATGGCGGCGGGCCGAAGGAGCCAGGCCACCTGCGGCAGCAGCACGATCGCAGCGATGAGGAGCGGGCGGACCTGCCCCCACGAGATGGCATTGAAGGAGCCGTACTGCCATGCCTTGGCCGCCTCAGCGCTCTGGAGGGACGCACGGGAGATGAGGTAGTTGTTGGCCGCCGACAGCATCTCCGACAGGGCGATACCGGCCAGGATGAGGTTGTCGCCGCCCACCCCGCGGCGCAGCGCGATGAGCACGACGAGCGCCGCCGTCGCGAAACCACCGAGGATCGTGCCAGCGCCGATCTGGAAGGTCGAGGAGGCGGAGACCAGCAGGATCGCCAAGAGGCCGCCCGTCGAGGCACCGGTGGTAAAGCCGACGATGTCGGGGCTTCCCAGGGGGTTGCGGGACAGGCTCTGGAAGATGGCTCCCGACAGCGCCAGCATCGCCCCCACCAGCACGGCCGCGAGCGCCCGCGGCAGACGCTGATCAATGACGATGAAGCGGTCCAGGTCGCTTCCCGTGCCGCGCAGCAGCGTCCCCAGAGCGTCCACCGAGGAGATGTTGTAGGTGCCGGTGAGAACTGTCAGCACCATGACCGCCAGGGCCGCCAGGACCAGGAAGGTCGTCACCACGGCGGCGCGGCGGTGGAGCAGGATCTCCTGCCGGGGCCCCACGGGCAGCCTCATGAAGGACCGGGGAGGCCCCGAGCGGCCCGGCTGCCCCGACCCGTCCGAATTCTCTCGCGACTCCGCCCCCTCTGGGAGCCGTAGGTTCACGGGGTGCAGGGTCATCGGGTCCTCACCCCCGTGCGGTGCACCACCATGGCCAGGAGGACGGGTCCGCCGATGAAGGCGGTGACGACACCGGCCTCCATCTCCGCGGGAACGATGAGGACGCGCCCCAGGATGTCAGCCCCCAGGAGCAGGATCGGCCCGGCCACGAGGGAGGCCGCCAGCAGCTTGCGCTGGTCCGCCCCCAGAGCGAGCCGCAGCACCTGCGGCACCACGAGCCCGACGAAGGAGATCGGGCCGACAGCCGCCGTCGATGCCCCACACAGGAGCGTGATGGCGGCCAGCGCCAGGACACGCGCCCGCGCGGGGCTCACCCCCAGGGCCTTGGCCTGCTCCTCCCCCAGCGCCAGGGCGTTGAGCGTAAGCCCGGAGGCCAGGGCCAGCACGAGGCCGACGGCTAGGAAGGGCCCGATCCACACCAGCAGACCCGCGTCGCGCCTGGCAAGCGACCCCAGAACCCAGAATCGGTAGGAGTCGAAGGTCTTGGAGTCGTACATGGTGATGGTGCCGGTGATGGCGCGCAGGCTGGCCCCCAGCGCCACTCCGGCCAGCACCAGGCGAGCCGGTCCGGCGTCGGCGCTGCGGCGGGCCATGAGGTGGACGAGTCCTGCGGCCAGGGCCGCCCCGGCGAAGGCGAACCAGAGGTAGCCGCCGACGTCGCCGACTCCCAGGACGGACAGCGACAGGACGACGGCGAGGGAGGCGCCGGCGTTGACGCCGAGGATTCCGGGCTCGGCCAGCGGGTTGCGGGTCAGTCCCTGCATGACGACTCCCGCGACGGCCAGAGCGGCCCCGACGACGACGGCCAGCAGGGTACGCGGCATTCGCATCTTCCAGATGATGATGGAGGCGACGGTCCTCTTCCGCCCGCTCAGCCCGGTGAGGATCTCCTCCAGGGTCAGGCCGCGGGTTCCGACGGCGAGGCTGACGAGGATCAGCACGGCAAGCAGCGCAAGACAGATGAGCACCACAACACCCACCTGGGGCCTGAAGGCGATCTTGCCCACTCCTACCTCGTTTCCTACGGGTTGGTTCTTGATCAAAGCAGCATGACTGAGGTTAGCCTAAGCACATGACATCGCTCTACAGCCGCAGATCCGCGCTTACCTTCGCGGGACTAGCCACTGCTCTGCCCGTCCTGGCCGCCTGCTCCTCCAAGAGCGGCGGATCAGACTCGGCGTCCTCCTCATCCTCCTCCGGCTCGTCCGCCTCCGCGGGAGCCGAGCACACCCCAACCTCCTCGGTGCCCACGGGCATGCCCGAGGGCAAGGGCTCGGGCCAGGCCGACGACGTCTTCCCCCGCACGGTCGTCCACTTCAAGGGCAGCGCCGAGATTCCGGCGGCCCCCACGAAGGTCGTCGTCATTGCCACCGGCCAGCTCGACGTCGCCCTCACCCTGGGCATCGTGCCGGTGGGCTCCACCAAGGGCGACGGCGCCGAGGCCGTACCGGAGTACCTCAAGAAGGCCTTCCCCAAGTACGCCGACCAGCTGGGCTCAATCGCGGACATCGGTTCCCGCAAGGACCCCAGCGTGGAGGCCGTCAGCAACCTGGCCCCCGACCTCATTCTCATGAACGGGGCCATCAAGAAGGCCGATGAGGTCTACGCCTCCATGTCCGCCATCGCCCCGACAGTCGTGACGCAGGGAACCGGTCAGTACTGGAAGCAGGACTTCCTGCTCGTGGCCGACGCCCTGGGCAAGCCGGACACCGCCACGAAGTGGCTCGAGACCTACCAGGCCGACGCCGCCAAGGCAGGTGCCGCCATCAAGGGCGGCCCCACGGTCTCCCTGCTGCGCCACAACGAGGACCGCCTGCGCATCTTCGGCCCGATCTCCACCGCCGGCTCGGTGCTGGCCGACATGGGCCTGGCCCGCCCCAAGGACCAGCAGTTCACCGACGACACCTCCAAGGACATCTCCCCCGAGCAGCTCGAGCAGGCCAACGGTGACTGGCTGTTCTACGGCGTCCAGGGCGGTGACGCCTCGAAGGTCACCTCGCTGGACCTGTGGCCGGCGCTGAACCCCGTCGACGCCAAGCAGGCCGTCCAGGTAGACGACGACGCCTTCTTCCTCAACGCCGGCCCGACGGCCATCCGCACCATCCTCACCACGGTCTCCGACTCCCTGAAGAAGAAGTAGCCCGTGCCCTCCCCGGTCTCGACGGAGGCGCCCGCGGACGCCCAGGTCCCCTCCACGGGCCTGGGCGTCCGGGGCATCTCCCTGGCCTACCACCCCAGTCATCCCATCATCGAGGACCTGAGCACGGCCATCACTCCGGGCGCGGTGACGATGATCGTGGGCCCCAACGCCTGCGGAAAGTCCACGCTGCTGCGCGCCATGAGCCGGGTCCTCTCCCCATCGGCCGGCCAGGTGGTCCTCGACGGCCGTGACATCGCCTCCCTGGCTCCCAAGAAGCTGGCCCGGCGGGTGGGCATGCTCGCCCAGTCCTCCATCGCGCCGCCCGGGATCACGGTCCACGAGCTGGTGGCGCGCGGGCGCTATCCGTATCAGTCGCTCCTGCACCAGTGGTCGGCCGACGACGACGCGGCCGTCACCGAGGCCATGGAGCGCACCGACGTCACCGGCCTGGCCAAGCGGCACGTGGCCGCCCTCTCCGGCGGTCAGCGCCAGCGGGTGTGGGTGGCCATGGCCCTGGCCCAACGCACCGACATCCTCCTGCTCGACGAGCCGACCACCTACCTGGACCTGGCCCACCAGGTGGACCTTCTCGAGCTGTGCCGCGACCTGAATGCCGAGCTGGGGACCACGATCGTGGCGGTCCTTCACGACCTCAACCAGGCCTGCCGCTACGGCGACGAGGTCATCGCGATGCGGGCAGGCTCCATCGTGGCCCACGGACGGCCCGAGAAGGTCGTCACCGCCGAGATGGTCGAGGAGGTCTTCGGACTGGCCGTGCGGGTCATCAGAGACCCGCTCACCGGGACCCCGCTCGTCCTGCCGCTTCCGCGCGAGGCCAGCGCGACGACGTCGAAGGACGAGGGCGATCAGGCGCAGTAGCGCCTTCCCGGGCTGATACGGGCTTCGGCCGAACGCGATCATCCGCGATCATCCGCGATCACCACTGTCGCTCACCGGCACCGGTCTTCGCCCGCGCTCGCGCCGAACCCGCAGAGCCCCGAGTCGCGACCAGCGCCCCGCAGTCCCGCTGAGTAGCCCTGACAGAACCCAACAGACGGTAGACCTGCATCACAGCGCACGTTTATCCTTCACATATCAACCCGCACTGATATGAGGACGTACCTGTGACTGCTTCTGCTCCAGCCCTGCCCACCACCATGCGCGGCGTCATCATGCACGCCGCCCGTGACATCCGCGTCGAGGACCGCGAGGTCCCCCACGTCATCGAACCCACCGACGCTGTCATCAAGCTCGAGGCAGCCTGCGTGTGCGGCTCGGACCTGTGGCCCTACCGGGGCATCCAGCCCCTGGAGAAGGCTCGTCCCATGGGGCACGAGTACGTGGGCACCGTCGTCGAGGTCGGCGACGACGTCAAGAACGTCAAGGTCGGCGACTTCGTCGTCGGCTCCTTCTGTCTGAGCGACAACACCTGCGAGATCTGCGAGGACGGCTACCAGTCGCGCTGCGCCAACGGCGGCTTCATCAGTGACACCCAGGCCGAGTACACGCGCGTGGCCCTGGCCGACGGAACCCTCGTCGTCGTTCCCGGCGGCAAGCCCGATGACCCCGAGATCATCGCCTCCCTGCTGGCCGCCTCCGATGTCCTGGGCACCGGATGGTTCGGAGCCGTGGCGGCCCAGGCCGGCCCCGGCAAGACCATCGCGGTGGTCGGCGACGGCGCCGTGGGCCTGTCCGCGGTGCTGGCCGCCAAGACCCTGGGGGCTGAGAAGGTCATCATCTTCTCCCGCCACGAGGACCGGGCGGCGCTCGCCCGCGAGTTCGGGGCCGACGTCGTCATCGCCGAGCGCGGTGACGAGGGCGCGGCGAAGGTCAAGGAGCTCACCGGCGGCTACGGCGCGCACGGCGTCGTCGAGGCCGTGGGCAACCAGACCTCGATGATGCAGGCCATCGCCTCCTGCCGCCCCGGCGGGCACCTGGGCTACGTGGGCGTGGCTCACGGCGTCTCCCTGCCCGGAGACCATCTCTTCTTCGCCGAGATCAACATGCTGGGCGGCCCCGCGCCGGTGCGCCGCTTCCTGCCCGACCTCATCGACCGCATCCTCAAGCGTGAGATCAACCCCGGCAAGGTCTTCACCCTGCGCCTGCCCCTGGAGGAGGCCCCCGAGGCCTACAGGGCCATGGACGAGCGCCGCGCCATCAAGGTTCTCCTGGAGCCCTGATCCGGTCCGCGCCCGCACCGCGCCCACGGTGCGTAGCGTCGAGCGTGAGGGCACGACGTCGTTAACGCCTCCCGACCGAGCGACGCACCTCCCACGCCTGAGGGTCCCCGCCGGCGATCGCGCCGACGGGGACCCAATGGGCTCAGGGGCGGACTGGCGCCTCAGCCGAAGATGTCGAGCATCGGGAGCTCGGCGGTCTGGAGGACCGCGGCGTAGTCCTGCGCGCGCCGGGCGATGGCCTCGTCGGTGATCTCCAGGGCACCCACCGATAGGAAGGGCACGGCGTACTTGGTGCCGATGACGCGCGAGGTGCCCTGCATGGGCCGCAGGAACTCGTGGATCGTGTAGATGTGCGCGCCCTCGCGGCCGTAGGCGCTGCCGGCTCCGCCGACGCTGACGGCCAGGAGCAGCTCCTTGCCGTGCAGGGCCGTGCCCGTCGAGCCGTAGGCCCAACCGAAGGTGAGGACGTCGTCGAGCCACTTCTTGAGCAGCGGTGGGCAGGAGAGCCAGTACATGGGGTACTGCAGGACGATGCGGTCGGCCCCCAGCAGGGCGGCCTGCTCGGTGGCCACATCGATGTTGAAGTCGGGGTAGATGTCGTACATGTAGCGCACGGTGATGTTGCCGCCGAGCGACTCCGCCGTCGCCCCGAGGGCCTTATTGACCCGCGACTCGGAGATGTTGGGGTGGAAGACGAGAACGAGAGTGTTCACGGAGGACTCCCTGGTGTCGTTGGACTGTGATGCGGGGGCTGCTCCCCGCGAGGCGCCGTCGCCCCCGGCGCCGGAGGTGGACAGGACGTCGCTCAGGCCGGAGAAGCCGCTGATGATGACCTCCAGCTTGGGGGCCATCGCACCGCGGTCCAGCCAGGACTCCCTGGGGCGGAAGGGGACGCGGTCGGCGTCGTCACCGCTGTGGAGCTGGCTCGACCGGCGCATGCCCAGGGCCGCGCCCGAGCCGCCGAAGCGCTCGTCCCACATGCGGGTGGCGATGTCGATGCCGCGCTCGCGACGGCCCGGCTGGTGCTCGGACTCGATCGTCTCGGCCATGGCGGCCGCCTGCTGGTGCGAGGTCAGGACCGTCGACAGCGTGTAGTTGAGGGCCAGGTAGGCGTCCTCACTGCGCAGGCCGCCCGAGACGAGGGCGTTGTGGGCCCGTTTGGCCGCGGACATGAAGGGCACGTAGGCCCAGGCCAGGTCGATGAGGGTGTGGTCCAGGCCGGGGTTGGCGTCGAGCACGTCCCACAGCGAGTCGGACAGCTGGCGCAGGTAGTCCTGCCAGCCCAGTCCTGCGGGCGGCAGCATGACGTCAGCGGAGACGCGTTCCAGGCAGGCGACGAGCAGGTCGTCGCGCGAGCTGACGGTGCGTCCCAGGTCAGCTGTGCTCACCCCCAACCGACGCGCCACCTTGCCCATCGTGAACCGGTCCACACCAATCTCAAGGGCGGCTGTGACGACGTCGTCCCTGGTAAAACCGGCATTATGCTGCATAGAGCCTCCCGGGTTGGGTCATGCTTTCCAGCGTAACGAACCAGTAACACGCAGCCAAATCGAAACCGCCTGTCCGCACGATGTTCGACACCGTTTTTCCTTAGTATGACGGCAGAAAACAATGCGACTGTTCCTTCGCCCCCGCTTTGAGGGACTTCAAGGATCGATAACGACGTCACGCAGCTCCACGAGGTCCGGCAGGTGGCGCGCCCGGCCGCCGTGGGGCTTCCTTGAGCCCGCCGCACCGCTACCGTGGTGCCATGAGCGAGACTCCCCGCCCGCAGCGCCCCGTCTTTCCGGCGCCCCCCGCAGCGCCCTCGCCGGAGGCCGCTCCGCCCACCCCGACGGCGCCCCCGGCCAAGCAGCGGCGCTGGCGCGACGACCTGCACCTGGCGCACACGATCGCCAACAAGGTGGACAGCCTCACCCAGGCCCGCTTCGACGCCGGGAACTTCACCGTGGAGACCAAGTCGGACCTGACGCCGGTCACCGAGGCCGACAAGGAGGCCGAGCGCGTCATCCGCGAGCAGCTGGGGCGGGCGCGCGGGCGCGACTCCGTCCTGGGCGAGGAGCTGCCCACCACCGGCCACTCCCCGCGCCAGTGGGTCATCGACCCGATCGACGGGACCAAGAACTTCGTGCGGGGCGTGCCCGTGTGGGCCACGCTCATCGGTCTCATCGAGGACGGCCAGTGCGTCGTCGGGCTGGTCTCCGCCCCCGCGCTGGGGAGGCGCTGGTGGGCCGTGTCCGGCGGCGGGGCCTGGACCGGGCGATCCCTGAGCTCGGCGCGGCGGATGTCCGTGTCCGGCGTCGACGACCTCGCCCGGGCCTCGATGTCCTACTCCTCGCTGTCGGGGTGGGCCCAGGCCAAGCGGCTGCGCGGGATGCTGGGGCTCATGCAGTCGTGCTGGCGCACCCGCGCCTACGGGGACTTCTGGTCCTACATGCTCGTGGCCGAGGGGGCCGTGGACCTGGCGGCCGAGCCCGAGCTCGAGCTCTACGACATGGCCGCGCTCGTGCCCGTGGTCACCGAGGCGGGCGGGCGCTTCACCTCCCTCGACGGCGAGCCCGGCCCCTTCGGGGGCAACGCGGTGGCCACGAACTCGCTGCTGCACGACGTCGCCCTGAGCCACCTGGGCGCCGAGACGGACTGAGCTGGTCCACACCGACTGAGCTGCCGCCTCCCTACTACTGGACCTCGCTGCGCCCTGAAGTTATAAAAGATCTAAAAGATCTAAAACGCACAAAAGTGGAGACGATCACGCATGGCCAACCCCTTCAAACCCACAGCGGGCGCAACTCCACCCCTGCTTGTCGGCCGCAACCGCGTTATCGAAGAGTTCTTGGAAAGCCTCGACGACGGCCCTGGGGCACCAGGCCTCCTGGCGCTCATCACCGGCGCTCGCGGCGTCGGGAAAACCGTCATGCTCACCGCGCTGGGTGACGCGGCACGTGAGCGCGGCTGGGTGGTCGTTGACGAGACCGCACGCGAGGGACTCATGGACCGCCTCGCCGCCGAGTTCACGCGACAGCTGTCACAGCTCGCAGGCAAGGAGCACTCGCGGTTGACCTCCTTGAGTCTGAGCACACCGCTTGGCGGCGGCAGCGCGACAATCGAACGTATACCCGCTCCTGAGCCCTCGTGGCGACAGAAGGCGCGAGCGCTGACCCAGTGGCTCGCGGAGCACGGCACCGGCCTATTGCTCACGATCGATGAGGTGCATGCCATTCCGCGCGAAGAGCTGCGAGCCCTGTCAGCCGAGGTGCAGCACCTCATTCGCGAAGGGGCTCCCATCGGCCTCCTCATGGCGGGTCTCCCCAAAGCCGTTGAGGAACTCCTCAATGACGACATCACCACCTTCCTGCGCCGAGCCGAGCGGATCGAGCTCGGCGAGGTGGCCATCGACGACGTCCGCGAGGCCCTGAAGTCGACCTTCGACACGGGCGAAAAGGCGCTGGACAACGACCTGGCCCAGGAGTGCGCGAACGCGACTGGCGGTTACCCGTTCATGATCCAGCTCGTGGGGTACCAGGTGTGGAAGCACAGCGGTGACGGCCCGGTGACCCGGCCGGCGGTCGCAGCCGGAACTACCGCCGCCCGACTGCGCCTGGGCAATCTGGTGCACGCTCCGGCGCTACGCGACCTGTCCGACGTCGACCGCACCATGCTCGTGTGCATGGCCAAAGACGATGGCCCGTCGCAGATCGCCGATATCGCAGAACGCATGGGCCGCCCCATCAACTACGTATCGGTCTACCGCAACCGACTGCTCGCCGCAGGGATCATCAAGGCCGCGGGCTACGGCAAGGTCGACTTCGCCGCACCCTATCTGCGTGAGTACCTGCGTGAGCACGCAGCGCACCTCGTCATGGAGTGAGTCACCGAGCCACCCACGGCTACACGCACGAGCGTGTACACGCCGGGATCACAATGGCTGGACTTGTCACGCATAAAACGTTATAAAAGGGGCACAAACTCATACGCGGCTGTAGAACTGGGCGTTTGACCCGGCGCCGCCGCGCGGCTGAGCCGCCCACCGCTGCGGCGGGTACCACACCTACCTGGTCGTTCCCTCATCTCTTGCGCCGGTAACCTGCCGTGAGTCCGCCATCCATCCACCCCAGGAGTCCCTGTGAACTGGCTGCACGCCGTCCTCCTCGGCATTGTCGAGGGCATCACCGAGTTCCTCCCGGTGTCCTCCACCGGTCACCTCAACATCGTCGAGAAGCTGCTCGGCTACGAGATCAACTCCGCGGGCATGACCGCCTTCACCGCCGTCATCCAGGTGGGCGCGATCATCGCCGCCATCATCTACTTCTGGGCCGACATCGTCCGGATCGTCACCGCCTGGTTCAAGGGACTGAACAACCGGCAGGCCCGCCAGGACCCCGACTACACACTCGGCTGGGGCATCATCCTGGGGTCCATTCCGGTGGCCGTGGTGAGCGTGGCGCTCAAGGACTACATTGAGGGGCCGTTGCGCTCCCTGTGGGTGATCGCCGGCGCCCTCATTCTGTGGTCGGGGGCCATGTGGCTGGCCGACCGCCAGCAGAACCTCACCAAGGGCATGAAGGACGTGACCGTCAAGGACGCCCTCATCATCGGAAGCTTCCAGGCGCTGTCGCCCGTGCTCCCCGGCATCTCCCGCTCGGGCGCGACGATCTCCGCCGGCCTCTTCCTCAAGTTCGACCGGGTGACCGCTACCCGCCTGTCCTTCTTCATGGGCATCCCGGCGCTCGTGGCCGCGGGGCTCTACGAGCTGGTGACCGAGGCCGGCGCCATCAGTGACACCGTGGGCTGGAACGCCACCATCATCGGCACCATCGTCTCCGGCGTCGTCGCCTACGCGACCATCGCCTGGCTGCTGCGCTTCGTGTCCTCCAACAAGTTCACATCCTTCCTCGTCTACCGCGTGCTGCTGGGCCTCATCATCATCGCCCTGGTCTCCGCCGGCACCATCTCCGCCTGACGGAGCTCTTTTCGCCGGCACCGGCACCGACATTTTTCGCGTGGGGCAACGGATTTTTCCGTTGCCCCACGCGATTTCTGTGTTCCTCAGTGTCGGGCTCCGACGCCCTGTGAATCCTGCTTCTGCGTCGTCGTCCGCTTGTACGATAGGCGCCATGGCCACCCCCTGGGGTAAGCACAGGCTCACGCGCCACTGAGGCCGACGACTAAGGACATCGGGGAGATCCGCAGCATGACCACACGCCACCCCTCCGCCTCTCCCACGCGAATTCGCTTCGGAAGTCGACCGGTGATCGCCGCAGGTTTCGTCAAGCGGCAGGGACAGGCTGAGCTCTTCGAGGCCGTGTTCGCTCGCGCCGAGCCTCGCACGGTTCTGACGGGGATGCGGGGAAGCGGCAAGACTCAGCTGGCCGCTGCGGTTGCAGCCAGGTGCGAGGAGGAGGGCTGGCCCCTGGTTGCGTGGATCAATGCGACCTCACGCAAGCAAGTCATTGCCGACCTCTACGAGCTCGCACTGCGGATCGGTATCGACGCACCGAAGAACATCCCTCTGGAGGTCACTGTTCAGCGCCTCCTGGATCGTCTGCGCTCAGCGAATGGGAGCAACAGTCTCTTCGTTTTCGACAACGTGAAGAATCCGGACGACCTGAGAGACCTCATCCCCGAGGGAACTGGAGTCCGGACCCTCATCACCACCACGCGCCACCTCGACTGGGACGGCCCGGGGTGGCTGCGGTTGACGGTTGGCGCCTTCGAACGGGAGCAGTCGATCACCCTCCTGTGCGAGCACACTGGCGACACTCACCGCGAAGCTGCTGACCGGATCGCGGATGCGCTCGGCGACCTACCCGTCGCCATCGCCCAAGCCGCCGCGACAGCACAACAGGGTGGATACGCCTTATCCGGCTACCTTGACAGGCTCAGTCGTCACCCGCTTGAGTCAAGCATGAGTCGCCTCGAGGGTGCCAACTACCCCGATGCCGTCGGCATCGCACTGCTCATGGCCTATGAACAGGTCTTGGAGCAGCTCAGAACCGAGCATCCTCAGCAGGAGAGGATCGCCGTATCGCTCCTCGGCTCACTGTCCCTCCTGGCTGCTTCCGGACTGCCGACTCACTGGCTCTTAAGGCTCGACGGCGACTCCGACGCAGTACGCGACACCTTGTCTTTCCTGAAGAGCGCCGCTATCTTCCAAGAATCCAGCGACGGCAACAAGACCATCATTCACTGGCTCCAGGGACACGTGTACCGGGAAACCTACCTGAATGACCAGAAAAAGCTCGGTGAGGCGCGTAGGTGCGCTGCAACACTTCTCGGCGGGATTGACGTAGATCGCCTAGAGGATGGTGAACAGCGGCGACACGAGACCCACCATCTCATCGAGCAGCTGCTCTCAGTCACATCACAGGACTACTCTCATTCACTGTTTTCTGAGCCACAGGTGTCTTCAAAGCTCGCCGAGACACTGCACTACGCGACCAGCCTTGGGATGTCGCAGCTAGCCCTTTGTCTCACTGACTCCGTGACCCAGGCCTGCGACACCTTGGGCCCCCACCACCCCGACACCCTGGCTTCACGCAACAACCTCGCCGGCACCTACCGGGCGAGCGGCAGGCTCGATAAGGCCATCGCCCTGTACGAGCAGACCCTCGAGGACTCCATCCGCGTCCTGGGCCTCGACCATCCCAGCACCCTGACCTCACGTCTCAACCTCGCCGGTGCCTACAGGGCAGCCGGCAGGCTCGACGAGGCCATCGCCCTGTACGAGCAGGTTTTCAGCGGCCGCAGACGCGTCCTGGGCCCCGACCACCGCAGCACCCTCACCGCACGCGACAATCTCGCCGACACCTACTGGGAAGCGGGCAGAATCGACGAGGCCATCACCCTGAAGGAGCAGATCCTCGCAGACGCCATGCGCATCATGGGCCCCGACAGCCCCGGCGCCTCGGCCGCACGTCTCAACCTCGCCGCTACCTACCGGGATGCGGGCAGGCTCGACGAAGCCATCATCGTGCACAAGCAGATCCTCGACGACGTCACCCGCATCATGGGCCTCGACCATCCCGACACCCTCACCGCACGCAACCAGCTTGCCAGCGCCTACCGGGATGCGGGCAGACTGGACGACGCCGTCCCCCTGTTCGAGCGGAACCTCACCGACTTCACCCGCCTCGCAGGTCCCCACCACCCCCACACCCTCGCCTCGCGCGGCACCCTTGCCGGTGCCTACCGGGATGCGGAAAGACTGGACGAGGCCATTAGCCTGTTCGAGCAGAACCTCGAAGACCGCACCCGCACCCTGGGCCTCGACCACCCTGAAACCTTGGCCTCACGCCACAGCCTCGCCGGCGCCTATCGGGATACGGGCAGGCTCGACGAGGCCATCCCCCTGTTCGAGCAGAACCTCACCGACTTCATCCGCATTCTGGGCCCAGACCGCCCCGACACCTTCACCTCACGTAGCACGCTCGCCGGCGCCTACCAGGCAGCCGGCAGGCTCGACGAAGCCATCCCCCTGTTCGAGCAGAACCTCGAAGACCGCACCCGCACCCTGGGACCTGCTCACCCTGTCACTCTCACCTCGCGCGGCAACCTTGCCGGCGCCTACCTTGCCGCGGGGAGAACCGAGGAGGCGAAGAAGCTCTTCGGGACGCCGTGAGAATTCTGCTTCGGGGCCACTGACCGCTTGTACGATAGCGGCATGGCTGATCCCCTCTCCCTCGCTGTCTTGTCTGCCAGCATCACCGGGCTGCTCATGCGTGGAGCCGCTGTGGCAGTCGATCCTTCATGGAGCAGCGCGGCATCACTGCCTGGCGAGACCCTCAACGCATGGCGCAGCCTAAGACGTCTGCAGCAGGGGCGAGGTGGACAAGAGAATCCGCTGGAGGCGTCCATCAAGGCCCGACTTCAGAAGCAGGTGGACGACGCCGGCGAAGGATACGGGCGGACCGGAGTCGCCCAATCCGCCCTGGCCGGGGCCGTCACTGAGATGGAGGTGGCGCTCAAGGAGCTCAGCGGGGACGATGCCGCAGTCCTTGAAGCGGTGCGGTTCCCGGACAACTTCGAGACCTACCTCCGACGGCGGACGGCCGGGCGCCGCCAGAACGTCGAGGCAGCAGCCGAACCCTTCTTCAACGACCTGACCCACATCGTCGCCGACGAGTTCATCCGTCACGCTCCAGGCTCACGGGCCTTCGACATCGCCGCACTCAAGCAGCTGCTCGCAGGCCAGGAACAGCTACTTGCCGGGCAGGAGCAACTGCTGGAGAGGCAAGCAGAGACTCACGAACGTTTGACGGCGGCGGCTACGGATATTCAGGAGATTCATAGAGCGGTCACTCGAAACCAATCCGCCTCGCCCACACGGATTCGCTTCGGCAGCCGCCCCAGGGTCTCCACAGACTTCGTCAAGCGAGAAGGGCAGGACGAGCTCTTCGACGCCATCTTCACTCGCGCCGAGCCTCGTACAGTGCTGACGGGGATGCGAGGAAGCGGCAAGACTCAGCTGGCCGCTGCCGTTGCGGCCAGATGCGAGGAGGAATGGCCCCTAGTCGCATGGATCAATGCAGCCTCACGCAAGGATCTTGTCGCCGATCTCTATGAGTTCGCACTTCGGGCAGGCATCAACGCACCACAGGATGTCCCTCCGGATACTATTATTCGGCGATTCTTGGATCAGCTGCGCTCAGCAGATGCGACGGACCGTCTCTTCGTCTTCGACAACGTAGAGAATCTCGACGACCTGAAAGATCTTACCCCTGAGGGCAACGGAGTTCGAACCCTCATCACCACGACGCGCCACCTTGACTGGGCCAGTCTGGGGTGGCTGCCGACAACAGTCGACGTCTTTGAACGGGAGCAGTCGATCGATCTCCTCTGCGAGCGCACTGGCGACACTCATCGCGATGCGGCAGACCAGATCGCGGATGCACTTGGCGACCTCCCTGTCGCCGTAACCCAAGCTGCTGCGACAGCAAAATGGGGTGGATACACACTATCCGGCTACCTTGACAGACTGAGAAATCACCCGCTCGAGTCAAGCATCAACCGCCTCGAGGGCGATGACTACCCGGATGCCGTCAGCATCGCTCTATTCCTGGCATACGAACAGGTCCTGGAGCAGATCAGAGCCACTCACCCTCAGCAGGAAAAGATCGCTATATCGCTCCTTGACACACTGTCTCTCCTGGCTGCTTCCGGAGTACCGACTCATTGGCTTCTAGCAGTCAACAACGACTCCGACGCAGTTCGAGACACCCTGCAATCCCTAAAGATATCATCAATTCTCCAAAGATCCATCGACGGCAACAAGACCATTATTCACCGCCTCCAAGGACAAGTTTACCGCGAAACCTACCTGAGCAACCAAGAGAAGTTCAGAGAGGCACGTGCGCACACAGCGGCCCTTCTCGACGAGATCGACGTGGATCGACTAGAAAATTTTGAACAGCAGCGACAGGAAACACGTAATCTCGTCGAACAAATAAGTGCTGTCACATCTCAAGACCATTCTCATCCACTATTCTCCGATCCGACTTTTGTTTCAATTCTTGCGATGACGCTACGCGATGCAACCGATCTTGGAATGTCACAACTGGCTCTTACTCTCACTGAGTCTGTTGCTCAGGCAGGCAATTCCTTGGGCCCCAACCACCCCCACACCCTGGCCTCACGCAACAACCTCGCCTACGCCTACCGGGACGCAGGCAGACTCAACGAAGCCATCCCCCTCTTCGAGCAGGCCCTCACCGACCGCACCCGCATCCTGGGACCCCACCACCCCGACACCCTCATCTCACGCAACAACCTCGCAGGCGCCTACCAGGACGCAGACAGGACCAACGAAGCCATCCCCCTGTACGAGCAGAACCTCACCGACCGCACCCGCATCCTGGGACCCCACCACCCCGACACCCTCACCTCACGCAACAACCTCGCAGGCGCCTACCAGGACGCAGACAGGACCAACGAAGCCATCCCCCTGTACGAGCAGAACCTCACCGACCGCACCCGCATCCTGGGACCCCACCACCCCGACACCCTCATCTCACGCAACAACCTCGCAGGCGCCTACCAGGACGCAGACAGGACCAACGAAGCCATCCCCCTGTACGAGCAGAACCTCACCGACCGCACCCGCATCCTGGGACCCCACCACCCCGACACCCTCATCTCACGCAACAACCTCGCAGGCGCCTACCAGGACGCAGACAGGACCAACGAAGCC
>CAUVMS010000059.1:0-16379 GCA_963552815.1 uncultured Actinomyces sp.
GCCAGCTCGCCGCCGTCAAGCGCGAGCGCCCCGGCATGCAGATCGCCGTGGCCGGGTGCCTGGCCCAGCAGATGGGGGAGGGGATCGTCGAGCGCGCCCCCTGGGTCGACGTCGTCTTCGGCACCCACAACCTCGACGTCCTGCCCGCCCTGCTCGAGCGCGCCCGGCACAACTCGGCGGCCGCCGTCGAGCTCGAGGAGTCCCTCAAGGTCTTCCCCTCCACCCTGCCCACCCGCCGCGAGTCCGCCTACGCCGCCTGGGTGTCCATCGCCGTGGGCTGCAACAACACCTGCACCTTCTGCATCGTGCCCTCCCTGCGCGGCAAGCAGCGCGACCGCCGTCCTGGCGATGTCCTGGCCGAGGTCGAGGCCGTCGCCGCCCAGGGGGCCATTGAAGTGACCCTCCTGGGGCAGAACGTCAACTCCTACGGGGTCGGCTTCGGTGACCGCGGCGCCTTCGCCAAGCTGCTGCGAGCGGCCGGCTCAGTCGAGGGCATCGAGCGCGTGCGTTTCACCAGCCCCCACCCCGCCGCCTTCACCGACGACGTCATCGAGGCCATGGCGACCACCGAGGCGGTCATGCCCAGCCTGCACATGCCCCTGCAGTCGGGATCCGACCGGGTCCTGCGGGCCATGCGCCGCTCCTACCGCACCCAGCGCTTCCTGGGCATCCTGGACAAGGTCCGAGACGTCATGCCCGAGGCCGCCATCACCACCGACATCATCGTCGGCTTCCCCGGCGAGACCGAGGAGGACTTCCAGGCCACCCTCGACGTCGTCGAGCAGGCCCGCTTCGCCTCGGCCTACACCTTCGAGTACTCCCCGCGCCCGGGCACCCCCGCCGCCGACCGCGACGACCAGGTCCCCGCGGAGGTCGTCAAGGACCGCTACCGGCGGCTCGACGCGCTGGTGCGCCGCATCGCCCGTGAGGAGAACGAGAGGCAGGAGGGGCGCGTCGTCGAGGTGCTCGTCGCCGAGGGCGAGGGGCGCCGGGACTCGGTGACCGCCCGCATCTCCGGGCGCGCCGCCGACAACCGGCTCGTCCACGTCGCCCTGCCCGAGGGCCTGGCCGAGGACGACTACGCCGGAGGGGCCCCGCGTCCCGGCGACATGGTGAGCGTGCGCGTCACCCACGGCGCCCCCCACAACCTCATCGCCGACTCCTCCCGCTGCGGGCGGGAGCTGGACCCGGTCGCCGCGGCCGCCAACGAGGCGCTCAAGCCCGGTGACCGTCTCTGGCTCGACGACGGACCCGCTCTGTTCCAGGTGCGGCGCACCCGCGCCGGCGACGCCTGGGAACGCCGTCAGGCCGAGGCCTGTGCCGCGCCTGAGCCCGACACCGCCCCGGTGAGCCTGGGCCTGCCCACCCTGCGCGTGGGCGCCCCCGCCTGAGCGAATCCCGCGTGGAGCGACCGTCAGTTAACGAGTGCCCCTGCGCCCTGTACCTATAGGCATGTACAGCACCTATAGGTATGTACAGTTCTGGCGCAGACTCGAGAGAGAAGCTGGTTGAGGCGATGTGACCCGTTCAAGGGATCTCGAGCCGGTCGGATGGCCAGGACAAGGCCGGGATGCCCGCTGGGGGGTCCTGTCCGTTTTGCGCTGACGGTGGAGCGGGCCGAATGCGGTGGGGAGGAGACCACTCACCCCGCTAGGCTGGGAAGCATGCCCAGTTCCGACGCCAGTGCTGCTGCCGCCGCCACGGTCCCCAGGCCCGTGGACGTCGACCGTATCCACGAGTGCGTCAAGCGCCTGGGGCTGCGCTACTTCATCGATGACGAGGGTGACATCGGCATCCCGTGGCGATACGTCACCGTCCACGCCATCTTCCAGGACACCAGGGCCGTCCAGATGCGGGGGATCTGGCACCGCATCGCCGATACCGAGCACCTGGCTCAGCTACGCACCCTGGTCGAGGACTGGAACACCACCCGGATCGGCCCCAAGGCCTACCTCACCGTCGCCGACGGCGGCGTGGTGCGCCTTCACGGCGAGTACACCTACCCCCTCGAGGCGGGGATGACGGACAGGCAGCTCGAGGACTTCGTCTTCGGCGGCTGCCGGCTCATCGTCGCCCTCATGCACGAGGCCGAGGAACGGTTCCCCGACGAGCTGCGCGGAAGCCTGGAGCCCTGATGCCGCGACTGCAACGCCTCACCGACTTCATCGCGCGGCTTCTGGGCAAGGAGTGGGACGTGCGGGCGCTGGACCATCAGCGAGGGATCCAGCAGAGCCGTCCGCAGGAGTCCCCGACCGTTTCCGGTGGTGCCGGAACCACCGGCCGCACCGAGGAGTCCGCAGCGCCGCGTCCTTCCGGCGCATCAGCCGGATCACCGGACCCGACGAGCTCGGCGAACTCAGCCGACTCGCCGGCTCCAGCGGTCGCCGAGGACTCGACGAGCCCATCGGGTCGAACCCCGGAACGAGCCAAGACGACCGCCTCGACACAGGCCTCCGACGCCTCGCGCACCTGGTCGAGCCGATCAGACCAGCCCGATGAGCACGCCTCAGGGAAGCGCGACGTCACCGGTCGCTCTCTGGGCGCAGAGCCGACCGATGAGGCCACCGAGCCGCTCACCCTGGCCAGGATCGAGTCCATGCTCACCGGCCCCATGGCGTACAACGTCCAGCTAGCCGACGACCGCGAGCACCCCTGCCTCCTGGGCACCTGGGACTCCTTCCCCTTCGTCATCGAGATCCCCGAGGGCCACGACGGCTGGCTCCTGGTCTCCGGGGACTGGGAGGAGGCCGCCCCCGCCTCCCAGCGCGACGAGATCGCCGCCAGCGTCAACGACTGGAACCGAGACAAGTTCTTCCCCACCGTCGGCGTCGTCGACACCCCCATCGGCCCGTTGGTGCGAGCCACCTACCTCACCGACCTGTCCGCCGGGGTCACCGACGCCCAGCTCCGTCTCCACCTGGACACGGCGCTGTCCGCCTGCACCCAGGCCCTCAGCCTGGTGGGCCCCCTTCTGCCGGAGATCTGAGCCCCGTGACCCCGACGGTCCCAAGCACCTGCCGACCTCCGCGGGTGGCGGTGGTCGGCCCCACCGCCACCGGCAAGTCCGACCTCGCCCTCGACCTCGCCGACCGGGCCCGGGCCGATGGTCCGACCCGCCGGGCCGAGATCATCAACGCCGACGCCTCCCTGCTCTACCGAGGCATGGACATCGGCACCGCCAAGCCCTCCCCGGCCGAGAGGAGCCGCGTCCCCCACCACCAGATCGACGTCCTCACCGTCAGGGACCGAGCCAGTGTGGCCGCCTTCCAGCGATCGGCCCGCAGCGACATCGCCGCCGTCGAGTCCCGAGGACACCTGGCGATCATCGCCGGAGGCTCGGGCCTGTACGTGCGGGCCCTCACCGACGGGCTCGACTTCCCCGGCACCGACCCGGCCGTGCGCACCCGCCTGACCGAGCGCGCTGAGCACGAGGGGACCCCCGCCCTCTACGCCGAGCTGGCCCGGCTCGACCCAGTGGCCGCCGAGCGGATCGAGGCCTCCAACACCCGCAGGATCGTGCGCGCCCTGGAGGTCATCGAGATCACAGGGCGTCCCTTCTCCGCCACGCTGCCCCGCTACGAGGACGTGGCCCCCACCGTCCACATCGCCCTGCGCTGCGAGCGCCGGCTCCTGGATACCCGCATCAATGCCCGCGCCCACGCCATGTTCGAGCGAGGCCTCGTGGAGGAGGCCGAGGCCCTCATCGACCAGGGCCTCAGACAGGGGGAGACCTCCTCGCGCGCCATCGGCTACTCCCAGGCGCTCGCGGTCATCGACGGAACCATGAGCGTGCCCGAGGCGATCGCCTCCACCGCCCTGGCCACCCGCCAGCTCGCCTCCCGCCAGATCAAGTGGTTCCGCCGCGATCCGCGGGTGCGGTGGATCGACGTCGCCCTCACCGAGGAGGGGCGTTGCACCGACGCCGAGCGCTCCCGGGTGACCAGGCAGGCATGGGAGCACGTTCTCGCATCTCACGGCGTCGCTTAGGCTAGGGGTCATGCCGCACTCGACAGGTCTTCGTGGCCGTGAGCTCATCAAGGGCCACGCGACCCTCAACGACTTCCTCATGCTGGTCGACCCCAGCTGCGAAGTCGCTGTCAGCGGCGCCGATATCGCTGCGGTCTGCGACCGCCACGGCGGCATCGGTGCTGACGGGTTCGTGCGCGTCGTGCGGACCACCGCTCTGCCCGGCGCCGAGGCCTTCGCCGCGGCCGTCCCCGAGGCCGAGTGGTTCATGGACTACTACAACGCGGACGGTTCCGTGGCCGAGATATGCGGCAACGCCAGCCGCCTGTTCGCCCACGTGCTGGACAGTGAGGGCCTGCGCCCCATCGCCGACGGCGAGTCCGTCACCATCGGTACCCGTGGCGGGGCGCGCACCGTCACCCGCCTGGGAGACCTGTGGACCGTGGACATGGGGCCGGCGCGTCTCACGCGCCCCCGTCAGGCGCAGGAGGAGGGCTGGGACACCACCGTCGTCGTGCCCGGACTGACGGGTGAGCGAGCAGCCCTGAGCGTTGAGATGCCCGCCCCTCACACCGTCGTCGCCCTGGGGGAGGAGAGCGAGCTCGAGGCGGCCGCCTTCGCCGGGCTCACCGACTCCGCCGCCCCGGTCGTCTACGACCCTCCCCTCCAGGCCGGTACCACCCTCGAGCTGGTCGTGCCGCTGGGGGAGGAGATCGACCCCGACACCCAGGCGCCGGTCGGTATTGCCCGAATACGCGTCCTGCAGCGCGGAGTGGGGGAGACGCTCTCATCCGGAGCGGGGTGCTGCGCCGCCGCCGTCGCCCTGCACGCCTGGACCGGACCGGGCGCCCCCGAGGACTACCGGATCCTCGTGCCCGGTGGGCAGGTCGGGGTGCACGTGGGCGCCGACCCCCTGGCTGAGGACAGCACCGTGCTGCTGACCGGACCGGCCACGATCACTGGACGGGTCACCGTAGCCTGACGGCCCCAGACCCGCTCCGAGCAGTTCCCGGACGTCGCACCGACGCCGCATCCGAGAAGAGAAACCAACCATCATGACCCAACCATCCAGTCGCACCACCGTCGGCACCATCCTGCCGACCGGCCTGATGCTCTTCGCCCTGTTCTTCGGGGCTGGCAACCTCATCTTCCCGCCCCTGCTGGGGGCGGCCTCGGGCAGGTCCTTCATTCCGGTGATGCTGGGCTTCATTGCCACCGGGGTCCTCATGCCCCTCATCACCGTGGTGGCTGTCTCCACCTCCGGTGAGGGCATCCTCGGCCTGGCCCGCAGGGTGGGGCCCCGATTCGGTCTGGTCATGCCGCTGGCGGTCTACCTGGCCATCGGCCCGCTCTACGCCATCGCCCGCGTCACCACGGTCGCCTACGAGCTGGCCACCCGTCCCGTTCTTGAGCTGTGGGGCTTTCACGACTCCCGCCTGGCCCTCCTGGTGCACGTGACGGTCTTCATGGGAGTCGCCTTCGGTATCGCTCTCAGCCCGAGCCGCCTGGCGGACCGCGTCGGCCGCTGGCTGACACCCGCGTTGCTGGCTCTGCTGGCCCTCCTGTGCGGAGTCACCGTGCTGGTGGCCCGCGGGGTGGAGCGCGAGGCGATCGAGCCCTACGCGAGCGCGCCCCTGACCACCGGGTTGACCCAGGGCTATCTCACGATGGACGTCCTGGCAGCCAGCGTCTTCGGAATCGTGGTCATTACCTCCCTGCGCGAGCGGGGCCTGACCTCCCCCAAGGGACTGGTGCGCGGCACGATCCTGTCCGGCTGCATCGCCGCGGCGCTGCTGGGGCTGGTCTACATCGGCCTGGCCGTGCTGGGAACCCACACCAGTGGAGAGATCACCACCGACACCAAGGACGGCACCGAGCTGCTGCGCAACGCTGCCTCCTCCACTCTGGGGATCTCCGGCGTCGTCATCTTCGCCGCCATCGTCATCCTGGCCTGCCTGACCACGGCGGTGGGGCTACTGGCCTCCTGGGCCGGTTATGCCTACACGGCCTGGCCCGTGGTCTCCTTCAACCGGCAGCTCGCCGCCTGCGCCATCGTCTCCTTCACCCTGGCCAACCTGGGGCTGAGCGCCATCCTCAAGATCGCTGGACCGCTGCTGAACCTCCTCTATCCCTTCGCCATCGCCCTGGTTGCCGCGACCCTTGTCGACGCCCTGGCCCCCGGACGGCTCAGGGCCACCTACCAGTGGTGCGTCATCACGGCCGGAGCCTTCGGATCCGTCGCCGCGATCACCGCCGCCGGCTGGGAAGGCCCCAGCGAGCTGCTGGCGCGCACCGGGCTGTGGAACGACTCCACCGGCTGGATCCCGCCGGCCCTCATCGCCCTGGGCATCGGGATCGTCCTCGACATCCGGTCCGGGGCCTGGTCCACGCCGGCACCGGAGGAGCCCAGCCAGGTCCAGCACGACGTCGAGCACGCCGCGGCCTCACATCTCTGAACCGCTCCGAGCAGCAGGGCGCGGTAGCCTCTCGGGGTGCCCAGCTCACGACCCTCAGCCTCCGACGCGGCCCCGGACCACCACAGGCTTCTGGCGACGCTGCTCATCCCCGCCTTCGTCTCACTGCTGGCCGTCTCCTCGGTCAACGTCATCCTGTCGGCCGTCTCCCATGACCTCGCCGCAGGCACCGCCGGCCTCCAGTTCGTCGTCTCCGGCTACGCCCTCGTCTTCGGGGTCGTCCTGGTCCCGGCAGGCAGAGCCGGTGACGTCATGGGACGGGGGAGGATCTTCGTCATCGGCATGCTCCTGTTCGGGGCCGGGTCGTTGGCCTCGGGCCTGGCCCCCGACGTCATCACCCTCAACCTGGCCCGAGTGGTTATGGGAGTCGGGTCAGGGCTGCTCAACCCGCAGGTGACCGGCATGATCCAGCAGTACTACACCGGTGAGGCCAGAGGGCGGGCCTTTGGCCTCTTCGGCGCCGTCATCGGGGTCTCGGTGGCAGTCGGCCCGGTGATCAGCGGCGGGCTCATCGGCTGGCTCGGAGGCGACTGGGGCTGGCGCACATCCTTCCTCATCAACGTCCCCTTCGTCCTGCTCGGCATCTGGGCCGCGCGCCGCTACCTGCCGGACTCCGCCTGGCGCCGCCAGGACGACGAGGGCCGTAACAACCGGCTTGGCGGAATGGAGGCGGGCTCCGGCGGGGTGCCCCGCCGGAGCAGGATCGACCTCGACCCGGTGGGGATGGGACTGCTCGCCACGGGCACGCTCCTGATCATGATCCCCTTCATGGAGGCCTCGGCCGGTGCCTGGGTCTGGGGCCTGGAGGCGGCCGGCATCGGCGTCATCGGCGCCTGGGTGGCCTGGGAGAGGCGTTACCGGGCCCGGGGCGGCGCCCCCATGGTGGACCTCAGCCTCTTGACCATCCCCTCCTTCGCCTACGGTAGCCTGGCCATCGCCATCTACTTCCTGGGATACACCTCCGTGTGGATCATCGTGGCCCAGTACGTCCAGGCGGGCCTGGGCTCCACCGCCCTGGCCAGCGGGCTCATCGGCGTACCCGCCGCCCTGGCGGGATCGGTCGCGGCCGCCGTCGCCGGCCGCCGCGTCATCCGGGTGGGGCGCGCCATGGTGCTCGGGGGCATGGCTGCGGGCATGGCCGGGTTGCTGGCGAGCGTGGGCATCATCCACATGCACGCGCGCGCCGGCTGGAGCCCCTGGTGGCTGGCGCTGACGCTCCTCGTGCTCGGTGTGGGCCAGGGCCTCGTGGTCTCCCCGAACCAGACCCTCTCCCTGGCCGACGTCCCCCTGGAGTACGCCGGAGCCGCGGGAGGCATCCTCCAGACCGGAGAGCGCATCGGCACCTCCATCGGCATCGCCGCTATCACGGGCCTGACCTTCCGCGTCTCGCACTCCTCGGGCTGGGACGCCGCCGCCCAGGTGGGACTGCTGGCCGTCGTGGCGGCCATCGCCGTGTCGGCCGCGGTCGCCGCCCACGACCTGCGCCTAGCGGCCCGAC
The DNA here is from genome assembly GCA_963552815.1 of uncultured Actinomyces sp. Classification (GTDB taxonomy): domain Bacteria; phylum Actinomycetota; class Actinomycetes; order Actinomycetales; family Actinomycetaceae; genus Actinomyces. The sequence goes on from CAUVMS010000059.1 coordinate 7,939, forward strand.
GACGGCGGTAGACGCTGGTAGACAGTGATAGATGGTGGTAGATGGTGTTAGATGGCGGTAACAGTCCGCGTCACCAGCGGATGGCTCAGGCTGCGGTCGACTCGTCCTGCCTGCGGCGCACCCGCAGCACCCGGAAGCCCTTCGACGACGCCTGCCGGCTCACGTCCCAGTTCTGATCAGTCAGCCACCTCGCCAGCGAGTCGGCCCCCAGGTTCTTGAGGACCACCAGCCAGGCCTCGCCGTCGGGTGACAGGTGCGGCAGCCAGGTGAGCAGCAGCTCGTGCAGGGCCTCCTTGCCGATACGCACCGGCGGGTTGGACCAGATGAGGTCCACCGTTCTGGAGGTCTCCCGCAGCTCGGCCAACAGCGCCTCGGCCGAGGACGTGCGCACGTTGTCCAAGCCTGCGGCCTCGGCGTTGCGGGCGGTCAGGGCCAGCGAGCGCTCATTGACATCGACCGCCAGGACCGTGGCCCCGGGGGCGGCCTCGGCCAGGGCCAGCGTGATCGGTCCCCAGCCGCAGCCCAGGTCGAGGAAGGTCCCGGTCTCGGGTGGATCGGGGACGTGGTCGAGGAGGACCTGGGTGCCCTTGTCGAGGCGGTCGGCGCTGAAGACTCCCGAGGCCGTGACCACCGTGTGCTCGACGCCGCGGATCGAGAACCGGTGAGTGCGCTCCTCGGCCTCGACGGCGGGGGAGGCGGTGAAGTAGTGCTCGCTCACACCCGCCAGGCTACCCGCGTACTCTGACGGGCATGACCGCCCCGCCCAGCTCCTCGACCAGTCCGTCGATCGGGGCGCTCCTCGGCTCGCGGGCGGGGCACCTGGCGATGGCGGTGCTCGTCGTCGAGCTGCTGGCGGGCATGCAGGTCTACCTCAACCAGACGGTTCTGCCGCTGCTGGCCACCGAGATGGGCGCCCGCAACACCTACGGTCTGGTAACCGCCGCGGCCCAGGTCCCCGCCTTCCTCACGATGCCGCTGGGCGGAGCCATGCTCACCCGGTGGCGGCCGGCCCGCCTCATGACCGCGCTCACCGTCCTGCTGGTGGTCGGCGCCGTCGTCGGAGCCCTCGCCCCGAACGTGGGGGTGTACGTCCTCGGGGAGATCCTGCGTGGGCTGGCAGCAGGGGCCCTGGCGACCGCGACCATGGGGGTCATGGTTGCTGGCCTGCCCGACGCCTGGAGACGACTGTGCCTGGCGGCGGGCTCGGGCATGTGGGTCGTGGCGGCCCTAGCCGGCCCCGTCTACGCCTCCGGCATCAGCGCCTCCTGGGGCTGGCGCTGGGCCCTCGTGGCCTACCTGCCCGTGCTCATCGCGGCCCGGGCCGTCATGGCCACCCAGATCCGCGACCTCAGCCTGGATGAGGAGACGGGGCGCGACGAGGCGGTGCCATGGCTGCCCGCCCTGGCCATGGCCGCGGGCGTGGCGCTCATCGGGGCGCTGCGCGCCTCCAACCCCTGGTTCTGGCCCGGCGTCGCCGTCGGCACCGCCCTGGTGCTCTGGTCCTGCTCACGCGTCCTGCCGGCCGGGACCCTGCGCCTGGTGCCCGGCCGGCGCGCGGGTATCGCCACCTTGCTGTGGGTGTGCGCCTTCTTCCTGACCCTGGACTTCCTGGTGGCCCCCAGCGCCCACGACGTCCTGGGCATGACCCCGACCCAGACCGGCTGGGCGCTGACCGCCGGCGGCGTCGGCTGGTCGGTCGTCGCGATCGCCTGCGGGGCCCGCCCGGCGCGAGAACCGGAGGCCTACCGGCGCCGCACCACACTGGCCGCGGTCTTCTTCGTGGTCGGAGCCACGCTCATGGTGATCACGGTCCTGGGCCGACCGCACTGGTGGGGGCTGCCCGTGGGATACGGCGTGGCCAGCATCGGCATGGGCCTGACCCACCTGGACACCATGAACCGAATCGTCACCGATCCCGCCCGGCCCGACGGCATCACCCACGCCCAGGCCGCCACCGCCGTGACGATCGCCGGTGCGGCCGGCGGTGCCGTCCTGGGGACGGCCGCCACGGCCTTCGTCGCCCCCACGGCAGCCGGTGTCGAGACGGACCGGCTGTGGCCGACGCTCGTCATGCTCGCCATGGGGCTCCTCCTCACCCCGCTGCTGGCCCGACGCGCCGCTTGAGCGCGCAGGTGGCCTCGCGCGCCCGCGGGCAGTAGCATCGCACCCATGTGGATCCTTCGTATGCGCTGAACCGGTGGCCGACGTCGCTCCCGGAAGAACCACCGCGCCCCATCGAGGGGGCGCAGGCATACGATGAAGGACTTTTTGTGACCCAGTACCACTCCAGCACTCCCTCAACCCCCGACGACGCAGACGTCAGCGGCGCTCCCAACGACCGCGATGTCCGTGACGTCGTCGCCCGAGTCCTCTCCCGGACCGGGACCGCCCTGGCCTCCACCGCCGCCCAGCACGAGCGCGAGGCCGGCCACCGGGAAGGAACCGGCGGCAACGACGGTGACAACGGCGCCCTCGAGCGCGAGGCCCGCGCCGCCCGCCGCCGCGTGGCCGGACTGTCCACCGAGCTCGAGGACGTCAGCGAGGTCGAGTACCGCCAGGTCCGCCTGGAGAAGGTTGTCCTGGTCGGCCTGGAGCTGCCCGGCCCTCACGCCTCCTCGCCGGGCGGCAGCGGCCGTCAGTCGCGTGACTTCCAGGACGCCGACACCTCCCTGCGCGAGCTGGCCGCCCTGGCCGAGACCGCAGGCAGCCAGGTCCTCGACGCCCTCATCCAGAGGCGCGACCACCCCGACCCGGCCACCTACCTGGGCAGCGGCAAGGCCCGCGAGCTGGCCGACGTGGTGGCCGCCGTCGGAGCCGACACGGTCATCGTCGACGGCGAGCTCGCTCCCTCCCAGCGCCGCGCCCTGGAGGACGTCGTCGGCGTCAAGGTCGTCGACCGCACCGCCCTCATCCTGGACATCTTCGCCCAGCACGCCAAGTCCCGTGAGGGCAAGGCCCAGGTCGAGCTCGCCCAGCTCGAGTACCTCCTGCCGCGCCTGCGCGGATGGGGCGAGTCCATGTCCCGTCAGGCCGGAGGCCGCGTGGCCGCCGGCCAGGGCATCGGATCACGCGGCCCCGGAGAGACCAAGATCGAGCTCGACCGGCGCCGCATCCGCCAGCGCATGGCCCGTCTGCGCCGCGAGATCCAGGCCATGGCTCCCTCCCGTGAGACCAAGCGCGGTTCGCGCCGACGCGGCGCCATCCCCTCGGTGGTGATCGCCGGCTACACCAACGCCGGCAAATCCTCCCTCATGAACCGGCTCGCCGAGGCCGGCATCATGGTCGAGGACGCCCTGTTCGCCACCCTCGACCCCACCGTGCGGCGGGCCGAGACCTCCGAGGGACGCACCTACACCCTCACCGACACCGTCGGCTTCGTGCGCAACCTGCCCCACGAGCTCATCGAGGCCTTCCGCTCCACCCTGGAGGAGGTGGCCGGAGCCGACCTCGTGCTCCACGTCGTCGACGCCGCCCACCCCGACCCTCTCAGCCAGGTGGCGGCCGTGCACACCGTCCTGTCCGAGATCCCCGGCGCCCTGGACGTGCCCGAGCTCATCGTCCTGAACAAGATCGACCTCGCCGACGCCGTCACCCTGGCGGCGCTGCGCACCCGCCTTCCCGGAGCGGTGGCCGTCTCGGCCCGTACGGGGGAGGGGATCGAGGAGCTCCGGGCCCGCATCGAGCAGATGCTGCCCCGACCTCAGGTGAGCATCGACGTCGTCGTGCCCTACTCGCGCGGTGACCTCGTCTCCCGGGTCCACGCCGAGGGCGAGATCGACACCGTCGACTACGTCGAGACGGGAACCCGGATCGTGGCGCGCGTCGGCGCCGCCCTGGCGGCCGAGATCCAGGACGCCGCCGGCGCCTCAGTCGGCTGAGCCCACCGTGACCCGAACCGAGCCGGACCAGCCGAGCCGGCCTGCCGCCGACGGATCCGGCGACCAGAGCGTCCAGGATGTCCAGGATGTCCTGGACGCCGCGGTCCGCGCCATGGGCGGCAGCCCCCGCCAGGGCCAGATCACCATGGCGCGCGAGGTTGCCCGGTCGGTGGCCGATGGCACCCATCTCCTGGTGCAGGCCGGTACCGGAACGGGAAAGTCCCTCGGCTACCTGGTGCCCGCCATGGTCCACGCCGTGCAGACCGGAGGCCGGGTCGTGGTCTCCACCGCCACCCTGGCCCTCCAGCGACAGGTCCTCACCAAGGACGCGCCCCTGGCGGCCGACGCCGTCGAGCAGGTCACCGGCACCCGCCCCGAGGTGGCCCTGCTCAAGGGATGGCAGAACTACCTGTGCCGCCACCGCCTGGCCGGCGGATACCCGCAGGACGAGGACGAGTCCGCGCTCTTCGGCGTCGGCGACGCCATCGCCCAGCCGGCCACAGGCCACGGAGGCGACGCGAGCCTGGGGGAGCAGATGGTGCGCCTGCGCGAGTGGGCGGCCAGGACCGACACCGGCGACCGCGACGACCTCATCCCCGGCGTCTCCCAGCGCGCCTGGGCGCAGGTCTCCGTCTCCCGGGCGGAGTGCCTGGGGCAGTCCTGTCCCCTGAAGTCCGAGTGCTTCCCCGAGCTGGCCCGCGCCGCCGCGTCCCGAGCCGACCTCGTGGTCACCAACCACGCCATGCTCGGTGTGGTCGTCGCCGGCAACCCCGGGGTGCTGCCCGACCACCAGGTCCTCATCGTCGATGAGGCCCACGAGCTGGCCGACCGGGTCCGCTCCCAGGGCACCATCGCCCTGTCGGCGTCCGCCGTGGCGCGCACCGCCGCCACCGCCCGTAAGCACGCATCCGTTCTGGTCAGCGAGCTGGAGGCCGCCGGGCAGACCCTTCAGCTCGCCCTGGCCGAGCTGCCCGACGGCCGGCTGGAGGTGCCCCTGCCCGCCGCCCTGCACGACGCGCTCGCGGTGCTGGCCGGCGCGGCCCGCCAGGTCGCCTCCGACGTGCGCGACCAAGCCCGCGCCCTGGGCCGCGAACGCTCCAGCGAGGCGGCCGGGGGACTCGCGATCGCCCGCACCGCCGTCGGCGACCTGGTCGACGCGCTGGACCGCATGACCTCGGACTCAGTGGCCCAGGGACGCGATGTCGCCTGGATCGAGCGTCCCCGCATGGGTGCCGAGCCCCCGCGGCTCCTCCTGGCCCCCATCGAGGTGGCCGGTTCGGTGGCGAGCCATCTGCTGGGCGGCCGCGCCAGCGTCATGACGTCGGCGACCCTCGCCCTGGGGGAGAGCTTCGACCCCATGGCCCGGGCCCTGGGACTGACCCTGGCCGAGGAGCCCTGGAAGGGAATCGACGTCGGATCGCCCTTCGACTACCCCCGCCAGGGCATCCTCTACGTGGCCGCCCACCTGCCCCGCCCCGGCGCCGGCATCTCCGAGGCCGCCCTGGACGAGATGCTCGCCCTGGTCGAGGCCTCCGGCGGCGGCATGCTGGGCCTGTTCTCCTCCCGGCGCGCCGCCCAGGAGGCCGCCGAGGTGCTGCGAGGAGCCACCGACCTGCCCGTCTACGCCCAGGGGGACGACCAGCTGCCCACCCTGGTGCGGGCCTTCGCCGACGACGAGGCCGCCTGCCTGGTGGGTACCCTCTCGCTGTGGCAGGGCGTGGACGTGCCCGGACGCACCTGCCGGCTCGTCGTCATCGACCGCATCCCCTTCCCCCGCCCCGACGACCCGGTCGCCCAGGCCCGCACCGACGCCGTCGTGGCCGCCGGAGGCAACGGCTTCATGAGCGTGGCCGCCACCCACGCCGCCCTGCTCCTGGCCCAGGGAGCGGGCCGGCTCATTCGCCGCAGCCAGGACCGCGGAGTCGTCGCCGTCCTGGACTCCCGCCTGCGCACCGCCCGCTACTCAGGGTTCCTCACCCGCTCCATGCCCGCCCTGTGGCCGACGACGAAGCCCGACGTGGTCCGCGCCGCCCTCGGGCGCCTGTCCGCCCGCTCCGAGGTCCCCAAGGGGTAGCGAGCCTGCCGACTGGGCCCTTAGGTATGTGCCCCTCAGTAGGATCTGCACGTAGGCTTGTGCGAGCGGGTGCTCTCGCCCCTGCGGTCCTGCCCAGCAGATCCCTCTGAGGAGAAGAACGTGTCAGACCCCATCACCACTACCGCTGAAGGCTCCTACCCCACCAACCGTTCCGGCCGTCCCTCCAAGGTCGCCGTCATCGGCGCCGGTGCTGTCGGCTCCACCCTCGCCTACGCCTGCGTGACCAAGGGCGTTGCCCGCGAGGTCGTTCTGCAGGACATCGTCAAGGAGAAGGTCGAGGCCGAGGCCCTCGACATCGCCCAGGGAATCCAGTTCACCTCCGCAGGCTCCGTCTCGGGCTCGGACGACCCCGAGATCTGCCGCGGCGCTGACGTCATCGCCATCACCGCCGGCGCCAAGCAGAAGCCCGGCCAGTCCCGTCTCGAGCTCGCCGGCGCCACCGTGGGCATCATGGAGAAGATCCTCCCCAAGCTCGTGGAGGTCGCCCCCAACGCCATCTTCGTCCTCGTGGCCAACCCGGTGGATGTGGTGACCTACTGCGCCAAGAAGATCACCGGCCTGCCCGAGAACCAGGTCTTCGGTTCCGGCACGGTGCTGGACACGGCCCGTATGCGCTACCTCATCTCCCTGGAGACCGGCACTGCCGTCCAGAACATCCACGGTTACATCGCCGGTGAGCACGGCGACTCCGAGGTGCCCCTGTGGTCCTCCACCGAGATCGGTGGCGTGCCGATCACCCAGTGGGGCACCACCCTCGACGGCGGCGTGTTCGACGAGGCCAAGCGCGAACGCATCGCCCACGACGTCGTCCGCTCCGCTTACCGCATCATCGAGGGCAAGGGCGCGACCAACTACGCCGTCGGCCTGGCCGTCCAGCGCATCATCAGTGCCGTCCTCAACGACGAGCAGCGGGTGCTCACCATCTCCCCGCTGCTGGACAACTGGCACGGCATCTCCGACGTGTGCATGGCCGTTCCCACGATCGTGGGCCGTGAGGGCGCTGGGCGCCGCCTCGAGCTGCCCCTGACCCCGGATGAGAAGGAGCGCCTGACCGCCTCCGCCGACCACCTGCGTAAGGTCGCGCGCGGTCTGGGCTACTGAGCCCGATCCGATTCCGACCTGAGTCGCTGAAGGCCCGCCCCGGTCACCGGGGCGGGCCTCCATCCGTGTATCCGCGGAACCGGATGTGGTCGCGAACGGGACTGACAGCGAGTTCTACAACGGGCCCTACAACGACCGCAGCACCGTGACCACCTTGCCCATGATCGTGGCATGGTCGCCGTCGATCGGGGCATAGCTGGAGTTGCGGGGGAGCAGCCACTGGTGACCGTCCCGGCGCGAGAGCACCTTGACCGTCGCCGAGGCGCCGTCGACGTCCTCCACCATAGCCGCCACGATCTCTCCGTTGGCCGCGTCGGGCTGGGAGCGGACCACCACCCAGTCTCCGTCACAGATCGCCGCCTCGATCATCGAGTCCCCGTGCACCTCCAACATGAAGAGCTCACCCTCACCGGTCAGACGGCGGGGCAGGGCCATGACGTCAGTGATGTCCTGCTCCGCCAGGATCGGGGACCCCGCGGCGATCCGCCCCACCAGTGGCACGGCGACGGCATCCCCGTCCTCGATACCAGCCAGCCGAGGGGACTCGCTCGGGACGGGCCGGCCGGTGGGCGAGGGCGTCTTGATGCCGCTGCCGGCGCCGACGACCTCCAGCGCCCGAGGACGCTTGGGATCCCGGCGCACCAGGCCGAGGCGCTCGAGCTTGTCCAGCTGGTGCTTGACGGAGGAGGGGCTGGTCAGACCCACCTGCTCACCGATCTCCCGCAACGAGGGCGGGTAGCCGTGCGCGGCGACCGCCTCCCGGACCGCCTCGTAGACCGCCCGGGCGCGCGTGTCGAGACCGCCGACGGCCTCAGTGACTGCCTCGGAGGCGCCTGTGCCGGCGCGAAGGGCCGACACCGGTGAGGCGCCCTGGTCTGCTGTGGTGCTCATGTCCTGGCCCTCCTTACCGGGCCACCCGCACGCCTGGAGGCGTGAAGGGGGCGAGATAGATGTCGGTGGCCCGTGATTGTCTCGGATGCAACAAGCCTAACGGCGAAACAAGCACGATTCAAACACACGTTCGAAGGAGTGGTGGACGTGTCGTCGTTGAGGCGCTACTGTATCGAACAAGCGTTCGTCGAACATGTGTTCAGGAGGAAGCTATGAGCGCCATCGCCGTCCCGCCCCCGCCCCGCCCGGCGTCTCGTGTCCAGTCTCGCGAGCGCACCATGGAGCCGGCGGCCGAGCAAACCGGTGTGCGGCGTATCGGACGTACCGCCGGGCAGGTATCTCCCCGGCCTCGGCTGCGGCTGGTCACTGATGACTTCGTTCCCGAGGCTGCGCCGCGCCGCGCGGCCGATGTCGTCACACGGCGCGGCGCGGCAACGTCGGCCCTCGCGGTGCCGGCGCCGCCGATGCGTCGCCCC
>CAUVMS010000060.1:0-15909 GCA_963552815.1 uncultured Actinomyces sp.
CTCAAGTGGCGGGTCTCCACCCTGGCGGGCTTCGAGGGCGGCACGAAGATCTACCTCAACACGATCGACCCGTGGACGCTGCGAGACCGCGTGGTGGCGCGCCTGGAGGACCTGCGGGCGGACCGGCTCATCGCGCCGATGGCCGTGGGCGATGAGTGCCCGATGACGCCCAACCGCCTCCTGTACAACCCGATCCTGACCGCCCGGCCGTAGCCGGGACGCGGAGTCAGGCCATGCCGTCGGCGCTTCCGGGCAGGACCCGGGCGTACTGGACGAGGGCCGGGGCACGCCCACCGGCTCAACTTGTGACACGCAACACTTACCTCACGCGCGCCTTGCCTCTCCAGATCGCCGTACGTACATTAGCCACACGCAGAGGAGCTCCCATGCCACCCACAAAAACCCAGAGGATAGATCTGCGCGCCACACGACGCCAGGAGACTCTCATTCAACAGGCCGCTTCCCAGACGGACCGCTCCGTCAGCGAGTTCATCCTGTCCTCAGCGACACTCGAGGCTGAGCGCGTTCTCGCCGATCGCCGCTGGTTCTCCGTGACATCAGAGCAGTTCGATGCCATTGAGGCCGTGCTGGACGCTCCGTTGGAGGACACGTCCCGCTTCGCCCGCCTGTGGAACCGCCCCTCTCCCTTCGGGACCCGCATCGACCTCGACAACGAATCGTGAGCAGCGGATGCCTTGAGGTCCCTCGGCGCCTCATCCGCCAGGACGTCACGGCAGGGTTCCACAGCGGGGCCACGGAGCTGGATGACTGGTTCCAGCGCTACGCGTGGCAGAACCAGAAGGCCAACAACGCCGTCGTGTACGTCACCGCTCAGGATGATGTCATTCTCGGTTACTACGCCATCACGACGGCCACCTACTCCCGAGACGATGCGCCACGGGGGCTCAATCACCGCAGCCGCCCTGAGGAGATCCCGTGCATCCTCCTGGCCCGGCTCGCAGTTGACGAACGGGCTCAGGGACGGGGCGTTGGCGCAGCACTGCTCAAGGACGCGATCGAGCGGTGCTACAGGCTCAGCCGAGAAGTGGGCGCCGCCGCCCTCATCGTGCACTGCCGAGATGAGGAGGCACGCTCCTTCTATCTCGCCAACGGCGACTTTCTTCCCTCACCGGCCAACACCTTGCACCTGCTGCTGTCCATGAAGCAGCTGAGCCGGATGCTCGGGTCCTCCTGACCCGAACCGGCCGCAAGAGAGCCGAGGGCGAGGACAGGCCGACGGCCCCGAGCCGACGTCGCCGGCCCCACGCGGCCTCAGCAACCCAGGGCGCTGCGCTCCTCAGGACCCACCCAGCCCGAGCGACCCTCCAGGGCACGGAACCAGCGGGCCAGCGCCGGCCAGAAGGAGATCGACGGCGCCTCGCCGCCGGGGTAGTGTCGGCGCCCGCCGTACTCGTAGGACTGGACGGTGACGAACAAGCGGATGTCGCTGCCGGTGGGCTTGTCGCCGCACAGGAACTGGCCGATCGAGACGACGGCGGACAGGGCCGGCCCGTCGAGCATCGTCAGGCCGTCCTCGCGGGAGGCCTCCATCCGCGTGGCCCGGGCCAGGAGGGTGTCGATGACGTCGAAGCCCACGAGCACGCCGTTGGCGGCCGCCGCGGCCTCCTCCGGGTCCTTGGAGTGGGTGGCCACCGAGTGGCCGACGTTGATCTGGGAGCCGATCCACTCGTCCCAGGCGTCGGTGGAGTTACGGCGGTTGAGCGGGTAGAGGTCCGGGGCGCCCGGGCGCTGGAGGTCCCACCAGGCGGTGGACAGGTCGAAGAGCATGTCTCCGGAGTCGTCACTGACGACCTCGCCGGTGGTCATGTCCACCAGGGCCGGAACGGTGGGGGGAGGCTCGTAGCCGGGGGTCTTCTCATAGACCTCAGCCAGGGAGCGGGCACCGAGTGCCGAGTCGACGCCGGGCTCGCCGTCGGGGCCGGTCAGCTCCCAGTAGCCGTCCGCTCCCTTGCCGTAGGTCCAGGACACGGGGATCGCCTCGGTCAGGCCGAGCAGGCGCCGGGCGATGAGGACACGGCGGCACCACGGGCACGAGCCCGCCGCCACGAGTCGATAGCGTCCCGCCTCCACAGGTAGGTCGCCGCTGGGTGTGAATCGTTGTGAGACTGCGATGGCCATGGGGTGCCTCCCGGGAGGGTCGTCGAGGGGTCGTGATGCCCAAGGATTATCATTCCTCGCCCGGCCGCAGCCGTCAGGCGATTCACACGGGGCGAACCTCGCACGTGTCGTCTTCGCGTCACACCCCAGGACCGGCGGCACCGTCGACGTCGGTGTCCGGCAGCCCCAGACGGTCCCGCGGCAGCCCAGTGGTAGTCCAGCGGCAGTCCCCCAGCAGCCCCGCGGACGCGTGCGGCGGGGCAGGGAGACACACAGATCGCCCGGCCGCAGGAGCAGGCGCCGGTCAGCGCAGCGTCTCCTCGATGGAGGCCACGAACTCCAGGGCGTCGTGGCCGTCCCACTGCGGCTCACCCAGCAGGTCGCGCACGCGGGCGCAGGCGGCCAGGGCCTCCTCGCGCCCACCGCGCTCGGCGTGCAGACGCGCCAGCATGCACAGGGCGCGCGAGGCCGAGTCCCGGTCCTCGGTGTCCATGTACCCCTCGTAGGCAGCCTCGCAGTGCTGGACGGCCTGCCGGTTCTGGCCGGTGCGCCACAGGATCCAGGCCATGTCATCGTGCCAGTCGCCGCTCTCCCACGCCGAGGAGTAGCCCTCAGTGTCGGCCACGCCGGCGAAGGCCTGACGGGCCTCCTCCATGATCTCCTGAGCCTCGGCGATCCGGGTGCGGGCCATGGGCAGGGTGAGGTCATCCACCAGCGCCCGGGCCGAGCGACGCAGTGCCCGCCCCCGGTCCAGGAGGCCCTGGACGGTGCGGGCATCCTCCAGGTCAGCGGCCTGGCGGAACAGCGCGGCGGCACGCACGTTGTCCTTGAGGTTGGAGGCGGCCATCGCCGCGTGCGAGAGGTACTCCCCCGCCAGCGCCCGGCGCCCCTGGTCCTTTAAGATCCCGGCGGCGGCCAGCGAGTGCTCGGCGACGCTCTCCTCCTCACCCATGGCCATGCCGGTCTGGGCCAGGAGCCGATGCAGGTACAGGGCGATGCTCTCGGCCCCGGCGCGCTGAGCCAGGGACAGGGCAGCCTCCAGGACCTCGGCGCTCTCCAGGTAGCGCTCGGAGACCTCCAGGGCCGAGCCCAGGGACAGCAGCGAGGCCACGGCGTACAGGGTGATGCCGGCGGCCAGCATGATGTTGGCCTGCTCGCGGAACTGGGTGATGGCCTCGTCGAACTGCCCCACCTCCAGCGAGGAGATGCCCAGCAGGCGCCGCCCGCGGGCGGCCAGCACCGGCGAGACCATCTCGTGGCGGCGCATGACCTCCTCGGCCAGGAGGCAGCCGTTGTAGACGTCCCCGCACTCGGCCAGGACCTCGGCGCGCGCCATGTCGAGGATGTCGTCCATGCACTCGGCGTGGCGGTCCTCGGGGACGGCCGCGGCGGCCCGGGCGACGACCTGGATCGCCCCGAGCGCCTCATCCCTGGCGTGCAGGTCGGTGAGGACCGAGGCGCCCACGAGCAGCGCGTCGGCGGCCAGCACGAGGGCGTCGGTACCTCCGGGGTCGAGCAGCTCGGTGGACACCAGGTCCTCGACCTGGGCCTCGATCTGCCCGATGATCGCGGTGGCGCGCCGCAGGCGCTGGTCACGCTCGGCCTCCTGGGGGCGCTCGGCGATGGAGTCGGCGGTGATCTCGTTGTCGAGGTTGAGCAGGTCGACGTAGAAGGCGCCCAGCGGCCCAAAGGCCAGCTCGATGAGGGGGCGGATCCGCAGGCGCTCGGCGATGGCCTCGTCCATCTCGATGCGGCAGGCCAGGGCAGCGGCCCGCAGCAGGCCGGTGTGGTACTCCAGGCCCGGGATCTCCTCGCCGGGCGGCGGCAGCAGGTCGCGCGTGGCCACCTGGTCGACGACGTACCAGTAGTCCATTGTCGAGGAGCCGATGGAGCGGCGGTGATCGACATAGCGGCGCACCGCCTCCTCGCCGCTGAGCACCGGCCGGGGCCGCACGAGGTCCACCAGCGGGAAGGGCTCGTCGCCGCCCTGGTGGCTGGTGGCGGCACGGCCCGCACGGCTGCGTCGTCCCCCCGCGTCCCGCCGGCCCGACGACGTCGTGCGGGGAGCATGCTCCTGGACCGAACCGTCATCGCCGGTCACGAGCCCCAGGAGGGAGGCGACGTCGGGCGCCTCACCGTTCTCGTCCATGGTCAGGCTGGTCTGTGCCGGCTCGGGCAGCTCCTCGGAGGGCTCCAGGAGGTCGACCTCCACGCCCAGCCCGTGGACAGTGCCGGGGGCGGTGTCGAAGGCGGCCCGCGCCAGGGAACGCTCCAGATGGTCGGAGATCGTGCTGTTGCCGTTGCGCAGGTCGAACTGCTGGGCCAGGCGGCGGGCCCACCCGGTCATCTCGGCGTAGGCGCGCGAGATGGTGGTCGAGGCCGCCAGCCCCGGCAGCGGGTACCACAGGTCGGCGGGCGGGAGCTCGATGCCCAGGGCCTCCTCGCCGCGGCCGGACCGCTCGGCCTCACGCAGCACCAGGCTCATGCCACGCAGGGCCGACAGCAGCACGTAGGCGGACTCGGCCTGGGTCAGCCAGAGCAGGTGGCATCGCAGGATGTCCAGGCCGCGGTCCACCCTGCCCACGAGGGCCAGGTACTCCAGGTGGTAGGACAGGGAGATGAGGGCCTTGGGCGAGCGGCGGATCTCCCGGTAGGAGCGCAGGTGCGCCTCCCACGCGGCCCGCGGCCGCCCGGAGGCCAGCAGGGGCAGCAGCACGAGGGACTGTATGGTCTGGGGCTGCACGGAGCAGTCGACGGCGCCGGTCAGCACGGGCACGGCAGTGGCCACGGCCAGCTCCCAGGCCTCGGTGCGGTAGGCGAAGGCGACCTGGCGCATGGGGTCGCAGCCCTCGCAGTCGGCGTTCTCGTCGCGGTGGGTGGCCCGCCAGGCGGCTAATTCCTCGGCGGCCTCCTCCTCAAGGCCCAGCAGGCCGGCCACGGAGGCCCGCTCGCCGTGGACCACGTGCATGGAGGCGCCCTCGGAGCGGTAGAGCTCCTCGAGGCTGGCCTCGAGCTGACGCACCTTGTCCTTGGAGACCTTAGGGTTGGCGCCAGCCACGGCCACCGCCCACTTGAAGTGCCAGTGCAGGGCGCGCACCTGTGCGTCGTCGAACAGCTCGGGGCGCCTCTGGTAGCGGGCGAGGTTCCACACGAAGGGCGCCAGCGCCTTCCACTCCTCGTTGCCCTGCTGGTAGGCCTCGGTCAGGGCCAACCGGGTGGCGACTCGCAGATCCTCGTCCCCCAGGGCATCCGCCCAGCTGACGGCCTCCGCGACGAGGGCTGAGACCTTGGGGCCGTGCCCGAGGGCATCGGCGTAGGCCAGGCGCTCGAGGATGTCTTCGCGTGTTGTCATGGAGTCTGTCCTTCCGGGCGGAGCCTGACGTCGCGCCGCCATGAGGCGAAGGCTCCCACCATGTCCTGCGAGGGCGCACGGAGGATGGTCCACACACCCCAGGAGCGCCGCGGGAGAAGGTCCGTCATCCCGCGCCGCTCAACGGTGAACGGCGTCGCAGGCGTATCGGGCTCCTTTCGTCCAGCGGGGCGGTCGCCCGACGTCCAGCGTTACCGAACAGTGATAGAATCCGCTACCGCTGCGCCGAGGGGCAACTCAGTCGCAGAGTATGCCGGCGGCCGACACTTTACCCCGACCGGGCGGTTCAGAATCCGCCTACTCCGACGACTCCTCCCATCCCTCCAGTGCTTCCAACGGGTTTTGGGCAGCCGAGTTCGCCGAGCCCGGGCGAGTTAGGACACGAGCAGAGGCTCGGGGGTGTGGATTGTCTCAATCTCGATTCCGCCGTCAGCATCACCCGGGGTGGCCATACCCTCGTCGCCCTTGACCCCGGTGCCGGGCTCCGCAGGGAGCTCACGGGGCTCGGCGTGTGTGTCGGTTCCCGACCCGTCGACGACGACGGCCATCTCCAGGGTCGTATCCGCCACCGCGTCCGATACCGTCTCCGGCAGCACCTGCACAGGCGTGCCCGCGCCCGCGTGCACAGCCTTCTCTCCGAGGGGCTCGGCGGTGTCAGCCGGTTCGGCAGAGCCGGCTGACACCGCCGGCCCAGTCGCCTCGGACAGCGCGATGACGGTCGCAGTCCTCCCCTCCTCACCGGCAGGCTCATCCTCGACCTCGGACTCGACGTCGGACCGGCTGTGGGCGCGAGTGGCGAGGAGACCGATGACCTCGCGCAGGGCCTCGTCGACGCCGTCGAGGACGAAGTCCATGGTTCCGGCCAGCTGGGCGTCGTCGAGCCCGGCCCCGATGTTGGTGAGGACCTCGGCGCACAGGCCCAGACCGGCGTCGGCGACCTCGGTGTAGAGGGCGGGGATGAGCCGGCCGCTGGAGACCTCCTGGGCCGCGGCGCGCACCTGTGCGAGCCCCGCAGGGCCCGAGGCCGGGCCGACGAGCCGGTGGTGGGCGCGCACGGCGAGGATCCGACGGTCGACCACCATGAGCGCGTAGTCGAAGCCGGCCACCGAGGTGCGCACCAGCCCCTCGGACAGGTCGATGTCGTAGCCGTAACCGCGCTCGGCGAGCCAGGCGGCGAGCCGCCTGAGGGTGACGGTCGGGGTCACGGACCCCTCCGGCTGGTTCCACCAGGCCATCAGTCCTCCTCCCAGGTGACCAGCTCGGGGTAGCGCTCCTCCACGGTGTCGAAGAAGGCCCGGGTCATTCCCAGGCCCATGTCCATGAAGGCGTCGAGCTGGGCGTCGCTCATGCCCGCGCCGACGTAGGCCACCATCTGGGTGCTCAGCAGCAGCGAGCTCGGGTCTTGGGCGGGGGTGACGGCCAGGTCCGGCCCGTAGGTGGAGCGGTGCTGGGTGTCGATGAAGGCGCGCATCTCCTCGAGTCGGTCTGCGGCCGGGCGCCCGCGCCACATGCCGGCCACGACGAGGGCGGCCTCCTCGTCGTGCAGGTAGACGCCGATGTCGCAGCCCGGGAAGCCCATGAAGACGGCGCCGTCCTCCTCGGGGCCGGCGGCGATGCCGCGCCGGGACAGCCAGGCCTCGACCCTCGTCAGGGTCAGTGCCGGTTGCGCACTCATAGGTGTTCTCGCCTCCTTCCCGGTGCCGGGGCTGATACGGACTCGCGTCCGACTCGGAGCCGGCGCCGGAGCCGTTGGGGGAGCCGGCCTAGAACTCGATATCGGCCGCGATGTCCGCGACCGTGTCGACCTGGCCGGCTCCGACCTGTGTGTTGCGCACGCTACCCGGAGAGGCCCCTCTGCCCATAGCCGGGTTCGGGGCGCCGACGGCGTCGGACCATCCCACCACGGCCGGACCGCCCGAGCCGTTCGGGCCGCCCGAGGCGCCCGGGCCACCAGGAGCGTCCGGGAGCCGCCCCAGCGCCTGGTCCAGGGAGCGGCCCAGGACCCCGGAGGCCGACTCAGCCAGGGTCAGGCAGCGCGAGTCCATCTGCTCGGGCGTCTTGTATCCCCGACGGGTGGCGGCCGCGGCGCGCCCCTTTCCGGCACGGGAGGCAGGCTCGGGGCGCGAGGCGCGAGAGCGCTGCGCGGCTCCGGAGCCTCCTCGTCCGGCCGCCCTGTTGGCGGAGGGGTTGTCTTGGGACTTCTTGCGGAAGCCGACCATGGTGGTCCTTTCGGGAGCGGTGTCGAGCGGACTTGGGCTGCGCTGGGAACGGAGAGCCGAGGACCGACGGGCTCGTGGGCGACGTCGATGACGCAGTCGCCGGCGCGTCGTCGGGCTCGGGCCGCGTCCGCGGTGCCGGCGGGCCAGGCCGGGCGGACGGAGGGGTGGGGACGCTAGCGGGGCACCTCGCAGGAGAGCTGGTCGGCGGCGTGGGCCTGCTGGCTCCACAGTTCCTCGGTGAAGGTGTTGTCCAGGATGGAGCGGGCCAGCGGCTCGTTGGGACGCATGATGTCGCGCACCGTCTGGAGGATGAGCCGGTGGCGGTCGGTCATGCCCTCCTGGCCGAGGATCTGGGCCGAGCGGCCCAGGCCGCCCATGAAGTTGACGTACTCCATGGCGTGGTACTGGGGGGAGACCTCGTCGGGGCGCAGCTGGTGGGTGCGCGTCTCCAGCGCGTTGCGCACGTCGCGGCGCAGGGCCTCCTGACCGCCCTCGGAGCGCACGTAGAAGGGCAGCAGGCGGTTCATCATGAGGTGGTGGGCGATGGCGTAGTCGACGTAGTAGAAGAAGGCCAGGCCCACGCCCTCCTCGGCTGACTGCTCCGACTCGGACTTCTGCCACTCGGCGTAGCAGGTGGTCTTGGCGACCTCCTTGGCCCAGGTGGGCGCGGCCTCCATGGCCTTGGTGGGTTGGAAGGCCACGCGCGACTTGCAGCGAGGGCAGGTGATGAACACCGGCATGTGGTAGAGCTCGGGAAGCGGCACAGGGTCGCCGCACTTGTCGCAGGTGAAGGAGAACTGGGCCTGGCGCCAGTCGGTCATGGCCCGGTTCCACTCCTCGCGGGCCTGCTCGGCGCGGCCGGGGGCGAAGACCTCCTCGATGATGTTGCGCAGGCGCACCTCGAAGCTGCCCACGAGGTTGGCCGCGTCCTGGAGGCGGGCGGAGAGCTGACGGTCCTCCTCGATGGACAGGTCTGCGTCGATGTCCAGGAACGGGGCGAAGTGCTTGGCGAAGACCCGCTGGGCCTTGGTGTGCAGGAACATGATCTGGGCCTCGACCTCCGAGCGGAAGGCGGAGACGGAGGCCGGGTCGGTGATCTGCATCTCCATCGCAGTGCGGGCCGAGCTGACGCCGAACTCCCGGGCGCGAGCCTCCAACCGGTCCAGGTAGGTGCCCAGGCGCTGAGTGAGTGCCTGAAGCCGCCGGTAGTAGCGGACGTAGGCGGACATGTCAGGCTCCTTGCGATGGAGGATCGTGAGTATTTCTGAGGAAGGTGCCGGTTGCCGGGGCTGTCCGGGCGCGGCGCGGCATCGGCGACAACACCGACTCACGAACCCGGCGCAGGAGGCATCCACGGCTGTCAGCACTGTGGATGCTACTCAACTGGAGACTTCAACTGCGACCTCATCGTGACCTGATGAAATCGCGGCGCCCGCATTTCGGGCAGGGCTCTGCCCTTGCCATTCCTCCGACGACGTCGCTTCTAGGGTGTCTACAACGGCGGTGCCAGACCGGAGAAAAGTCGCGGCCGCAGCCGCGCCGGAGCAACGCGAGGCATGCTCGCAAGTGACAAGGATCACAGTGTCGCTACTAGCGCAAACGGCCGGGGCGTGAGGCCCACCGTGATCTGTCCGTGACCTGGAGCGCGAGGCGCCGCCCCCGCAGAGATTCGCCCCTGACACCTCGCGCGTTCGTAGGGTAGGTCGCGCATTCGTACCCTCTACCCCTCGAACGCGCGCCTTAAGGTACGACCGCGAAGCGCTACGCACGCCAGCGAGTCTCGGCACTCAGGCTCATCCATGCGGTGGCACCACAGAAGCGCTCCGCACGCTAGCGGGGCTACGGCTGCTCGCGTTCGGCCTCCTTGAGGGCCCTGGTGAGCGCCTCCAACACCCCGCGCGCACCGAGGCTACGGTTCCTCGCACTCAGACGCTTGAGCGCCCACGTGAACAGGTCCTCCCGGGAGGCCCACTCCGGGTTCTTGGCACGCGCCTGGGCCATGAGCCCCACCAGCTCGCGAGGGTGGATCTCCTGGATGGAGTCCACATGGTCCAGGGCGTTGCGACGGTAGGTCGGAGCCGCGAGCGCGGCGTCCCGGCTGGTCCACACGAAGCCGTCCTCGTCGAAGTAGGCGAAGGCCTCCCCCAGGGCCATCCTGATCGACTCCTCGCGCGACTTGACGGTTCGCGACAGTCCGAAGGCGCGGGAGATCTTGACGTAGAGCCGGCGCCTGGCGATCGGGGCCTCGACCTGGCAGATGGTGGTGGCGACCTCAACGAGTACCTTCTTGGCCTCCGGGTCGGTGCCGGCCCGGTTGAGGATCTCCAGGGGGCGCACGCCCGCCGGGCTCCAGGATGTGTACTCCTCGCCCGAGGCTCTCGGGCCTGAGGTGGGAGTCGTGTCGGCGCTACCGGTGTCTGCGAGGGCCCGGGTATCGGCCTCGGCGCCGTCGTCGGTCAGCGGCGCAGCGTCCTCGGTCTGGCCGGTGTGCTGCGGTTCGGGCACGGCCACCGTCGGTGTCGGCGGTGTCCAGCGGCCTCCGGCAGCCTTGACGAGCCGGGCGACGACGGCCTGCGGGTCCGCCAGCCACTCGGGCATCCAGACCCGCTCGACCCGTTGCCAGCCCATGGTGCGCAGGACGTCGACCGGCAGCAGGTCGCGGTCGACAACGCCCTCTCGCTTGTCCCACTGCGGCCCGTCCAGCATGACGGCCACGGCGGGGCGGTCTGGCTGGTCGGCGTGTGCCAGGACGAGGTCGATCTCGAAGGTGGAGTGGCCGACGCCGGTATGGACCGTGAGCTCGGCAGCCTTCAGCGCCTCGGCGATCTCGCGGCGGTGCCAGCTGAGCGGGCTCTGCGAGGCAGGCAGGGCCCGTGGGGCCCGGCCCTCGGCGGCCCGGTGGAGGTAGGCGCGCAGGTCCTTGACTCCTCGGTGGGCCGTGCGCTCGGCGTGCAGGTCCTGGGGGTCGAAGCTGGTGAAGACGATGATCTGCCTGCGGGCCCTGGTGATGGCCACGTTGAGGCGGCGCTCGCCGCCGGCGTGGTTGAGCACCCCGAAGTTCAGCGGCAGGTCTCCTCGAGAGTTGGCGGCGAAGGTCACCGAGAACAGGATCGTGTCGCGTTCCTCGCCCTGGACGTTCTCCAGGTTCCTGACGAACAGGCCGTCGCGGGCGTCGAGGGCCTCGATGACCCGGGGTGAGGCGGCCTCGCGCAGGCTGTTCTCGATGAGGTCGCGCTGGCGATCGTTAAAGGTGATGACGCCCAGTGAGGGCAGGTGGTCGGGGGAGGCCTCGACGTGCCGGAGTACCTCCTCCACTACGCGTTGGGCCTCGTGCGGATTGGTGTTTGGAGAAGCACTGGAGTGTCGGGCGCGGTCCTCGGGACGGAAGTAGCGGCCGCGGACCCGCCGCAGCGAGATGCCGTGCCCGCCGGGGGCGGCGTCGGATCCGGGGACAATCGTCAGCGGGCTGGGGAAGGTGAGCAGCCGGCCGTCGTAGTAGTGGCGGTTGGAGAAGGCGACAAGGGACTCGTCTCGGCTGCGGTAGTGCCAGGTGAGCCGGTGCTGGAGCAGTTCGCTGTCCAGACAGCGCGTGAGGATGGAGTCGGCCTCGGGCGCCTGCTCCCCTCGTGTCTCGCCGGCGCCGGGGGTGGGCGGCATCTGCTTGGGGTCTCCGACCACGACCACGCTGCGGCCGCGCCCCATGGCGCCCACGGCGTCGGCCACCCGGATCTGGGAGGCCTCGTCGAAGGCGATGATGTCCACGTAGCGGCGGTCGGCCGGGAAGAACCGGGCCACTGAGTCGGGCGAGACGAGCAGGCAGGGCGTCAGGGCGGTGATGAGGTCGCCGTAGGCGCTCATCAGCTCGCGCACGCTCATGGCGCTGCGACGGCGGTTGAGCTCGCTGCGCAGCGCCTCGGCGCGGACGGCGGCGCCCTGAAGAACCTGGTCGCGGTGGGCCAGGACGACGTCGAGCAGCTCAGGTGTCAGGGCCGTCCGCAGCTCGTCCAGGGCGGCGCGGTAGCGCTCGATGAGCCGGTTGTGGGCGGCGGCGTCGAAGGTGTCCAGGCCGGTGGCGCGGGCCCGCTCCGCCAGGGCGGCCTGGGCGGCGGCCGCAGAATCGGCAGAGTCCCCGGATTCTCCGGAGTTCCGGAGCCGGGCGAGGTCCTCTCGAGCGTTGCTGTAGGACGGGCCATCCGGTGCCGGCTCGTACAGGCCGCGGCGATAGGCCTCGAGCTCGGCGCGGATCCCGGCCAGCTCGGCGCGCAACGCGGCTGGGGTGGAGCGGCCGGCCGCCTCGCCGGCGCCGACGTCGGAACCGGCACCGTCTCCGGGCTCTCCTCGCCGCAGGGCCAGGGCGCGGCGCAGGGCCCGGCGGACCTCGGTCGGCTTCATACCGTTGTCGTGCAGGTTGAGCAGTAGGTCCCCGATGCCGGTCTCCTCGCGTAGGCGGCGGGCGACGACGTCGAGGGCGGACTTCTTCTCGGCGACGAACATGATGGTCCGCCCCGTGGCCAGTGCCCGGAAGATGAGGTTGGAGACGGTCTGGGACTTGCCCGTTCCGGGCGGCCCCTCGACGACGAGGCTGCGCCCGGCGACGGCGTCGGCCACGACTCGGGCCTGTGTGGAGTCCGCGGCCAGGGGCAGGTTCTGGGTCGCCTCATCGATGTCGAGGTCCCCATCGGCCGGGCCCGCCGGGTCCACGAAGCTCTGGCGCCCTCCCGCCATGAGGTGGGCGACGAGCGGGTTAGCGGCGATTGTCTGCCAGTGGTCCTCGAGGTCCTTCCACATGCGGTAGGTGGAGAAGCGGAACAGTCCCAGGTGGACCGTGGGGGTGATGACGTCGTTCCAGCCGACGCGCCGCAAGCGGTCGCGCACGCCGTCGAGAGTGGCCCGCAGGTCGATGCCGTGCTCGTCGAGCCGCGGGTTCCTCAGCTCGGTGAGCTCGATGCCGGTGTCCCGCGCGAAGCGGTCGAGGAAGGAGTAGTTGGGTGTGGAGGCGCCCGTCTCGTCCAGGATGAGCCTGAAGTCGTCGCCGATGCGCTCGAGGTTGACCGGGATGAGGATGAGCGGGGAGTGCAGGCGGCTGCCGTCGCTGTCCCACTGCAGGGTTCCGATGGCCAGGTAGAGGTTGTTGGCGCCGGTCTCCTCGACGGCGGTGCGGGCGCTGGTGGCCAGGGTCTGGAGGCGCTGCACGCGCTCGGTGGCGGTGAGCTCGACCTCGACGGTTCGCTCTTTCAGGAGCGAGTCCGCGCGGGCCTGCTCCTGCTGAAGGCCTTCGTCGGACAGCCCTGCGGGCCGGCGACGCCCCGAGACAAGAGTGATGAACTGCCTGTCATTGACAAGGTCCTCGAACTCGCCGATGAGCGCCGGCGGGACGCGCAGCTCCACGGCATGACGGAAGGTGCGATTAATGAGGGGATTGCGCAGGGAGAGGTCGAGCAGGCTCTTCTGCCAGTCCCGGACCTGTTTGGGGGCCCTGGAAACGGTGAGGTTGTCAGAGTTCATGGGGATCATGGCGATTCATGGGTGGTGTAGGGATGTGCGTCGACCCGCTCACCCGAATCGGTTGGGCCGACCCGAGCGCCCCGCGCACCGCAGGCCTGTCGATGGGGACGCCGATGACCGCCGGTGGACGGCCGATGCGGGCAGGGGATGCGGATTGCTCCGGCCGACGAGCGCAGATTACAACGGCGCTGCGACAGGATCGGACACCACTCGTCCCAGGAACCGCCGTCCCCGCGCGTTCGTAGGGTAGGTCGCGCGTTCGTACCCTTTACCCCTCGAACGCGCGACATAAGGTACGACCGCGGCGACGGGGCTTCCGCCCCGGCGCTTTACAGTCGGGCGGTGCGAGCGGGGTCGAGGCTCAGGGTGAGACGCTCGCCGGGAGCGTGGGGGCGCTGTGCCAGGGCTGTGGCGCGGGCCGGTTCACCGCTGCCGGCAGTGCCGGCCATGACCGCCGCGCCAGCATCGATCCGCCCGGCATGCCTCTCAGCTCCGGCTTTAGTTCCAGCACCAGTCGGTTCGGTTGATTCGGCCAGCCCAACCAGTTCGGCATGCTCAGCCGATTCAGTCGTGTCATCCGGTTCAGCGCGTCCAGCCGGTTCAGCGTGCTCTGATGGTTCGGTGATGTCGGTCAGCGTGGCGAACTGCTCGGGGTCGACCTCGACCTCGGCCTCCCACTGGCCGCGGCGCAGTCGCGAGGTCAGCACGGTGGCCGGCAGTGTCTCCGGTGTCTCCGTCTGCGCGGGCCCGCCCCACTCCTCCGGGCCGCCCGCCGCAGCCTCAACCACACGCAGAGCGCCGGGCGCGAGGGCGAGCTCGCCGACGACGTCGAAGCCCAGGAACCGCGCCACCTTGCTGCTGCCGGGGTCGGTCCACAGGCGCTGGGGGGTGTCCAGGCGCAGGAGCCGGCCGGCCTCCATGACGCCGACCCGGTCGGCCACGGTCATGGCCTCGTCCTGGTCGTGGGTGACGTAGAGCGCCGTGGTCCCGCCCTCGCGCAGGATGGCACGCACATCCGTGGCCAGCTGCTCGCGCAGGGCCCGGTCCAGGGCGGACAGGGGCTCGTCGAGCAGCAGGAGCCTCGGCGCCGGCGCCAGCGCCCGGGCCAGGGCCACCCGCTGGGCCTGCCCGCCGGACAGGGTCGTCACCCGACGCTGCTCGAAGCCGGGCAGGCCGACGAGCTCGAGCATCTCACGCACCCGCTCACCCCGCCGGGCGCGCGGCAGGCCGGTGAGCCCGTAGGCGATGTTGCCGCCGACGTCACGGTGCTCGAAGAGCTGGCCGTCCTGGAACATGAGGCCGAAGCCGCGCCTGTGGACGGGTACGCGCACCATGCTCCGCCCGCCCCAGGCGACCTCGCCGCCGGCCACGTCCTCCAGGCCGGCCACCGCCCGCAGGAGCGAGGACTTGCCCGAGCCCGAGGCCCCCAGGAGGGCGACGATCTCCCCTGCGGCCACCTCCAGGTCGACGCCGTCGACGGCGCGCAGGTCCCCGTAGGCCACCGCGAGCCCCCGTACCGACAGGCCCTCAGAAGCGCTGGTATCACTGGTGTTCGGGCTCATGGCCGCTCGCCTCCGTCCGTCCTGGGCCCGAGCGACCGGGCCGTTTCGCCATCGTCGTCCACTGTTTGCCCGCTGGCCTCCGAGGAGACCCCGCGGTCCGGGACCGGCCGACGCTCCGACGTCCCAGCCGCCCTAGGCGCCGGGCCCGAGGCGGATACGGCCTCCGCCCGTCGCTCGCCGCGGGCCTCGATGCGAGCGCTGTCCCCGCCCTCCGCACCCAGGGCGCCCGCTGGCCGGCGCCCGTCCAGGTTCGCCGCGCTCAAGGAGTTTGCCGGTCGACGGCTTCGTGCCCCCACGCGCCTACGTCGTCCGGGGCCGAGCCGGGTCTGGAGCCACTCGCAACCGAGCATGACGGCGGCGCTGCCCACCGCCAGAACCACGCCGCCGGCCAGCGCCATCCCCTGGTTCTGGGAGCCGGGGCTGCCGATAAGCCGGTAGACCACCACCGGAAGCGTCGGCTCCTGGGGCCTGGCCAGGAACGACGTCGCCCCGAACTCCCCCAGCGATGTCGCCAGGGCGAAGCCGGCCGCCAGCCCGCCGGCGCGCAGCAGCTGGGGTCCGTCCACGCTCAGCAGCACCCGGACGGGCCCTGCCCCCAGGGCGGCCGCCGCCTCGCGCTGGCGCGGGTCGATCGCGCGCAGCGCCGGCAGCAGGGTGCGGACCACGAGCGGCACGGCCACCACGGCCTGCGCCAGCGGCAGGATCCACCAGGAGCGGGTCAGAGCCAGTGGCGGGCGCGCCAGGGTGATGAGGAAACCGAAGCCGACCGTCACGGCGGAGACCCCCAGCGGCAGCATGAAGACGGCGTCGAGCCCGGTGATGACCCGGGCCAGCGCCCGGCTACGCGGGCGGCGCGAGACGACCAGGCACACCGCCACCCCCAGGCTCAGGGCGATGGCCGCGGCCGCCACGGCCACGGCCACCGAGTTCGCGGCCGCCTCCCACACGGTCACGAGCAGGGCGCTGCGGCCTCCGGTCGTGCCCAGGTCGGTGTAGTTCGCCAGCGTCCAGGCGCCGTCGCGCTGCAGGGAGCGCACCACGAGCACCGCCATCGGCGCCACCAGCAGCCCCCCGACCGTGACGGCGGTGACCGCCAGCGCGGGAGCGTCGGCGGCCCGCAGCCGCGAGGCGGGCG
>CAUVMS010000061.1:0-15554 GCA_963552815.1 uncultured Actinomyces sp.
TCATCACCTACCTCACCGACGACGCCGAAGAAGCCCAAGGCCACTAACCCCCACCAGCTCTGGGCGCCGAGCGAGTCCAGGAAATGTGGCAGGCAGGCGGCCACCCCGCAGGAGGGCCGATGAGGCTGGCACGGAGCGGGCGCCGAAGGCGCCCGGTGCACCCCTATCGTCAGACTGATGTGTCAGATGGTGTCGCGCTGGAGCTGCTTGGTGAGGCGGGCGCAGGCTCCGGCATCGAGCAGTATGAAGCTCTCGGGAGCAACGAGACGACCGGAGACGACGTCATCCACCGCCTGGTGCACCTGTGAGGGAGTATCGGCCCCGACCGCGCCGATGGCCTCGTGCCGGGCACGGTAGTGGTCCGTGTCCGGTCGGCCGCGCGGGTCCCAGACGATGCCGACACATCCAGCGACCATTCCCTCGTCAAGGACGGAGGAACGGTCGGAGACGACGGCCCAGGAGCGAGCGAGCGCCTCAGGCAGGTCACGGCCGGTGAGCGCGGGGATTCCCAGGGCCTTGAACCACTCGGGGGCGCTCAGCGCCATCTTGGGGTGGGCGAAGAGGACGGGATGGTGGCCGGCCCGGGTCAGGCTGGCAGCCAGCTCGAGCCAAGGGCGGTAAAGGTCGTTGAGGAGCCCGACGGCGTCGGGATCGGCGTCCAAAGCGCGTGAAACCTCCGGGTCCCAGGTGGGGGCGAGCAGGATGCGGTCGCGTTCGCGTCCCAGGAGGCTGTAGAGGCGGTCATGTCGGGGGAAGCCGGTGCGCCAAACCTCTCGGTCGGTGAGGGTGTAGGAGGTGTGGTTGGCGGTCAGTCCCGCCTGCTCAGGGGCGGTGGCACAGACGATGACGTCCAGGCGGACACCGTTGAACCAGCGCCACATGTCGCGCATGGTCACGCCGTTCTGGAGGAAGACGACGCGCTGGTCGCCTCCGGTGCCCGCACCGGTGAGCCGGTGCTCGATGAGGGGGTCGCCAATGTCGGACAGGAGAATGGTCTCAGCACCGACCCAGGCCGCGTCGAAGCCCGGTCCGGTGGGATCCATGAGGACGAAGCCGTCCTGCGCAAGCCGGTCCCAGTCGGGAGATGAGCGTTCGATAACGAAGATGTGCCGGACACTGGGGGCGTGGGTGCGGGCGTGGCGGTAGAGCGGCTCGGCGTTGTCACCGGCGCTGTCGTGGCGATCCATGTAGAGCCAGGTCCGGGGCCAGTCGCTCGGGGAGGAGGCCATGTAGGGCGAGGGCGCCGCGGGCAACACCGAAGACGGTGCAGAGGAGGACGAGGACACTGCCGAGTCCGACGACGCACCGGTCTGCGGCCCCTGGTCCTCCGTACTGCCGCGGGTAAGGATCTGGGTCAGGCGCTGACGCAGTCCTGGCGAGGATGAGCCGTGACGGCGCCTACCGGGCACCGTCTCAGGTGGTTCGGGGGTACCCCGGTAGGGGGCTACCGCCAGCTCCTGGCCGTTGATGACGGCGGTGATCTCTCCCTTGGGCAGCCAGACGATGCGCTCGTGGAGCATCACCTCGTCGAAGTAGCGATGGTCAACCGTCTTGGTACTGGTGGGCTCGGCCCAGGCGCCGTCTACCTTCCACTGCTCCGCTGGCACGCCCCCGGTGTAGAAGTAGCTGGCCTTCTGGTCACTGCGGAATCTGCGTGCTGAGGGCAGGATCGGTGCCGGCATACGGCCTCCCGCCATGGCCACCAGGGCGGTACGGCGATCCACGGCCAGCGGTGTGGAGCAGTACGCCTCAATCTGGGAAGCGGGAACACGCCGGGTGACGGCGCGCAGAAGTCGGGCGACCTCGGCACGCTCGGCACTCGACAACCGGGCCGATGGATAGCGCAGCCCTCGATCGGCGTCGGTGACCTGGATCAGACGGTAGATAATGAGCTGGTAGATCCAGTCGGGGGGCGGACTATCGGCCTCCAGCCACGCCGGGATGAGGGTGCCCAGCAGATGGCGGTAGTGACTGATGTCCCCCCAGGCGCCGGGGGACAGCGGGGCGTGGCGGATGACGGCAGGGCCGTCGTGGAGGCCGAGGCGGTTGCCGGTGGCGACGATATGGGCAATGAGTCCACTCAGAGCGGCATTCTCATCATCGCCGACGGCGCCGTCGGCATCATCGACGCTGCGGAGGGGGCCCGTACCTCCCCAGTCCGGCAGACCTCGACGGGGGACGGTCAGGACCGCGCCACTGATGGTGTCGGGGAAGATGTAGGGCTCGGCAGTCAGGTCCACGCCGCGGTTGCCGTGGCTGAAGCGCCACTGAAGCCGGTCGTCCCGACTGCCGTCGTCGGTGTGGATGCTCGCAGTTGGGGTGAGAAGGATTCCGACTCCGTCGCCCGAACCGCGCTGGGCCAGTGATGGGAGGTAACCGGGTTCGACCCGGTCGCCGGCTTGCAGGAACAGGACCCGGCTTCCGGCCGGTAGGGGGCTGAGGGTCTGGGCCACTGACACCGGATCGGGGCAGGCGATGGGGACGATCCCGGTCTCGGGCAGGTCCTGTTGAAGAGAGTCGAGCGTGTCCTGACCACCTGCGGAACCGATGATGATGACGTGCAAGGTCTCGGTGCTGCGGGCGTTCATGAGGTGGGCATCTCCATTTCGTAGGGTGGTCCCCCATGACTAATGGTGGACGTTGCCAGCACCTCTGTGTTGGAGATATCCCAGGTGTGTCCGAAAGTCGTCCCATGGTCCGGGCCGGGCCCACACCGAAAGGTCGCATAGATACGGATCCCGAAACGTAGGCAGTCATTGATAAGACCAACGCTATTCCCAAGGCCTGTCCCGGGACAATTGATGTGACGCACCAGGTCCTTGCGAGCCACCAACGCAGGCCTGACGACGAAGGGCACGTAGCGCCCCCACTCAACGAAGCACGGCCTCGCCAGTGAGACGTTCGGCCCGGCGAAGACGGCAACCGTAGTACGACCCAGGTAGACGTCGTCGAGCAGCGTCTCGCACAGGCACCTGGCCTCGGTCAGGTCGCCACCCAAAAGTGCCCTAGCGGCGGCGGAGCGTACAAGCCTCGTAGCCGCCGATAGCCCCCACCGACCAGGAATGGCGCGCCCGATTCTCCCGCGGGCAGCAGCCCTTATCGCAGGCGCATGTCGTTCTTGATCCGGGCCGTCGAGACCTCAGGAGTACGGGGAAGGTAGACGATCTCACACAGCCCCTTGAGCTGGTCGTCGAACTCTCCGCTCCAGTCATCGCCCATGACGAAAACATCAATGCCGTACCTGTCAACGTCCTCGACCTTCTGCCCCCAGGTCAGCTCGGGCACCACAAGATCAACATATCGAATGGCCTCAAGCATCGCTTTGCGCTCCTCGTAGGAGAAATACGCCCGCTTCCCCTTTCCAGCGTTGAACTCGTCACTGGAGAGCGCTACCACCAGGAAGTCCCCCAGAGCTCGTGCGCGCTTCAGCATCGAAATATGACCATAGTGGAGCAGGTCAAAAGTGCCATAAGTGATCACACGCTTCATCGACTTACTTCCTGACCGGGCGCTAAGGGCCACCCACATGACGACACACAGGACAAAACGTCATGAGTATTACCTAGTCGCGAGCCGATCTCGCAGGCGTCATAGAACCGATGCGATACTGATATATGGTTGACATATATCGGCTCCTCCCACGGTCAGTGCTCCGCGGGGCGATGTCCGTCAGTCCAGGAGACGCGCAACCCACACTCAACTGGAAGCCGAGTTGCCTGTGAATGCCGGCGAGGTTCTCCACAGCGCGGATCGTCAGCGAGAAACCTTCGCAGGAGGTGGCAGCGTTGATCTTGCCCTGATCATGACCGGGAATGTCCACCCGTCGTCGCAGGTATCAACGTATCCGAACGGTTTTCCGGGCAAACCTTGCGACATGAGATGCAGCCGAGACTATCCTCCCGTCATCGCCACCTCACGTTCGCGGCGCCTTTCTGCACGATCAGACGAATGTCGTCCAGTTACATCACAAACGCGACGGCACGAGCTGGTACATCCACCCGTAGGGGTCATCGGCACGACCGGCTTGGATGGAGGTGAGCCGGTCATGAATCTGCCGAGTGACCTCGCTGCCCTCGATCCGGACGTCGAATCCCTCTCCCTTGAGGTGGCCGAGGGGCACGACAACAGCGGCGGTGCCACAGGCAAAGACCTCGCTGACCCGACCCGACTCGATGTCTGCGAGCAGCCCCTCCAGGCTAATGGTGTCCTCAACAACGCTCCGGCCGGAGTCACGCAACAGACGGATGATCGCGCTGCGGGTAGAGCCTTCCAGGATCGTCCCGGTCAGGCGCGGAGTGCGCACAGCCCCATCGGCGTCGACGACCATGATGTTCATGCCGCCGAGCTCTTCGAGGTTCCTCTGTGAGACGTCATCCAGGAAGCAGACCTGGTCGCACCCCTGAGCATGGGCCTCCTGCTGAGGAAGCAGAGAGGAGGCGTAGTTGCCGCCGGTCTTGGCCGCGCCCGTCCCTCCGCGCCCGGCGCGGTGGTACTCGGTCGTCACCCAGATGGAGATGGGCTCAAGGCCGTTAGTGAAGTAGGAACCCGCCGGAGAGGCGATGACGTAGTAATCGACAACCTTGGAGGGGCGCACGCCGAGGAATGCCTCGGAGGCAAAGGCGAAGGGACGCAGGTAGAGGGACTCCCCCTCACCTGAGGGCACCCAGGCGGCGTCAGCGCGCACCAGGTCCACCAGGGAGGCGACGAAGTCCTCCTCAGCCAGCTCAGGTAGGGCCAGGCGACGAGCGGAGGCGTTGAACCGGGCCGCATTGTAGCGGGGCCGGAAGGTCCACACCGAACCATCATCGTGCCGGTAGGCCTTGATACCCTCGAAGACCTCCTGGCCGTAGTGGAGCACAGCCGCGGCCGGGGACAGACTGAGACTGCCGTAAGGAACGACGCCGTAGTCACCCCAGCCCTCACCCTGCGTCCAGCGGGCCTGAGCCATGTGGTCGGTAAAGCGGTCGCCGAAGTGAAGGTTGGCCAGCACCTCCGCGCGCTCGTCCTCGGTGACCGGCGAGGGGTTGGCGGTCAGAGGGAAGCGACCGGCAAGCGCGTCAGCCTCGGGGACGGGGATCTCGGCCGCACGAGCCAAGGAGGTGGATGCGAAGTCGGTTGAGGTGGCGTCTGTCTCGGGCATAGGACCACCCTACCGCCGAGGCCACCACCCGGACACATCCTTCCCATATCCTGGCCCACAGATGGGCCTACGGCTAGATTCCGGCCAGACCTACCGCCTCGGACGCCTCGCGCGCCCTCATTGGGCCTTTCGGTCACGCGTCGGCGACGAAGACGGCCGGGACACCTCAATGCGGCGACGCGTTCACCCCTGGGCCACGGCGGCGGCGATGGCCTCACCAATCTGGCTGGTCGTACGCTCGACGCCATCAGCGCGCGTGGCCATGTCGGCCCTGACCCCTGCCTCGACCCGAGCCGCGGCCTCAGGCAGCCCTAGATGGTCGAGCATGAGGGCGACGGCACTGATCGTGGCGGTCGGGTCGGCCTTGCCCTGCCCGGCGATATCCGGGGCCGAGCCGTGCACGGGTTCGAACATGGAGGGGAACGCCCTCTCCGGATTGATGTTGCCCGAGGCGGACAGGCCGATGCCGCCGGTAACGGCACCGGCCTCATCGGTGAGAATGTCACCGAAGAGGTTGTCGGTGACGATGACGTCGAAACGGCCCGGGTCGGTCACCATGTAGATGGTGGCAGCGTCCACGTGGCAGTAGTCGACGACGACCTCGGGGTACTCCGCACCAACGGCCTCGACGGTGCGGCGCCACAGGTCACCAGCGTGGACGAGCACATTGTGCTTGTGGACGAGCGTGAGGTGCTTGGCAGCCCTGGCCTGCGCCTTGGCGAAGGCGTAGCGGACCAGGCGCTCCACCCCGTAGGCCGTGTTGACACTGACCTCGGTGGCGATCTCGTGCGCCGTACCCTGCCGCACCACTCCCCCGTTCCCGCAGTAAAGGCCCTCCGTGCCCTCACGCACCACGACGAAGTCGATGTCGCCGGGGTCAGCCAGTGGTGTCGGCACGCCCGGGTAGTAGACCGAGGGGCGCAGGTTGACGTAGTGGTCCAGAGCGAAGCGCAGACGCAGGAGCAGGCCGCGCTCAAGCACGCCGGAGGGGACGGAGGGATCGCCGACGGCGCCCAGCAGGATGGCGTCGTGAGCCTTGATGGCCTCAAGGTCCTCATCGGTGAGGGTCTGCCCGGTTCGGTGCCAGCGCTCGGCCCCCAGATCGAAGGTGGTCGGCAGGACGGCAGTCCCTGTCCCCTCCAGCACCCGATCGAGAACCTTGAGTCCCTCGGGGACGACCTCCTTGCCGATGCCGTCACCCGGGATTACTGCCAGCTTGATGGTCTGCGTCATGAGGCAACCTTAGGGCATGGCCACGATGCGAGACACTTGGTCCGCATGGTGGCGGTTTCTCGAACTCGCGTTTCGACCGACGGTCGGTTAGTCTTGTGTCAGCCGCATCCGAGGAGGAGACATGCCGCGCACTCACCGCCCTGCCGCTCAGCGTCGCGAGGAGATCCTGAACGCCGCGTACACACTGTTCACCACCAAGGGCTTTCAGCCCACCACCATGGAGGACATCCTGAAGGTCGTAGGTATCGCCAAGGGGACGCTGTACTACCACTTCCCCAGCAAGGAGCAGATCCTCAAGGCCCTCGTCCTGCGCATTGTCAGCCAGGTCGAGCACCAGACCCGTAAGATCGCCGACTCCCAGGCTCCTGCGATGGAGAAGCTTGTGGCGATCATGACGGCGATGCGGGTCGAGGACGCCGAGGCCGAGATCGTTGAGCAGTTCCACGCACCGGGCAACGCCGAGTTCCACCTGCTGTCCATCACGGCGATGATCGAGCACCTGACACCCATCCTCGCCGACGTCGTGGCTCAGGGGGTGAGCGAGGGGGTCTTCAGCACGGACCGGCCCTATGACGCCGTCGAGCTGCTCCTGAGCGCCTCCGGCATCCTCTTGGATCACGACATCATGGACGCCAGCCCGGCTGAGCTCGCCCGTCGCCGCGAGAGCCTCATCTGGGCGAGCGAGACACTCCTGGGCGCCCGTCCCGGGAGCCTGACCAGCTTGGCGGAGGCCGCCTCATGAAACGTGTCGGCCTGCTTGTCCTGGGCTCGTTCATCAACTCGCTGGGGACGGGACTAACCGCATTCGGACTGGCTATCATCATGCTGCGCACCTATGGGACGGCCTCCTCGGTGGCAGCTGTTCAGCTGAGCTCCTTCGCCCCCGTTGTACTTCTGGCTCCTGCGGCAGGCGTCCTGGCGGACCGCTACGACCGCCGACTGATGATGATCATCGGTGATGCCGGCTCGGTGCTAGGACTGGGCATCATCTTGATGGCTCTGTCCTCGCCCCGCCCCTCCCTGGCCTGGGTCTGTGCGGGAGCCGTCGCCTCCTCCTGCCTGGCCGCCCTCACCGAGCCCGCACTGCGGGCCAGCGTCACCGACCTCGTGGACGAGGAGGACTATGTGCGCTCCTCCGGTCTCCTCCAACTCGCCTCGGCGGCCAAGTACCTGCTGGCTCCCGCCGCGGCGGGGTTCCTCATGCCCGTCGTCGGCGTGAGAGGACTCGTCCTGCTCGACACCAGCACCTGCATCGTCACCGTGGCCTGCACTGCCGCGGTGCGTCGATCCCTGGTTCGACAGGCAGCCCCTCACACCACGTCTCAGCAGGAACCCGATCGGGACGTCATGGCGGGCTGGCGGACCATCATCTCCTCATCAGGCCTGCGCACCCTCGTGGTCCTCATGACCCTGGCGACCCTCGCGATCGGGGTCATCCAGGTCCTCATCAAACCGATCCTTCTGCCCACCGTGAGCACCTCGCAGATGGGGATGATCGAGACGATCGCCGCCACCGGCATGCTCGTGGGCGCGGCGCTGGTCACCGCCTGGAAGAGTGCACGGCCGACGACGCTGCTGGCTGCGGGTCTGGCCGCCACCGGTGCCGCGATGACTCTGGTGCCTCTGGGGCCGGGCGCCTGGTGGGTAGCCGCCTGCGGCTTCCTCACCTTCGCCAGCCTGCCCCTGTCCCAGGCCGGGGCCGAGGTCCTGGTGCGCACCCATGTCGATAACGCCCGGCAGGCACGAACCTGGGGCACCATCAGTCTGGTGACCCAGATGGGCTACTTGGTGGCCTACCTGTGCTCAGGGGTGATGGTCGACCACGTGCTCCAGCCTCTCCTGGGACCGGGGAAACCACTGTCGGCAAGTCTCGGAACCGTTGTCGGCACCGGCCCAGGACGCGGCGCCGCTCTGCTCGTGGGCCTCATGGGACTGGTCATGGCCCTGGTGGCCCTCAGCGTCCACCTCCGGCGCCGCCAGCTCGCCTGAATCCGAGCGACACGGAGGTAAGAGGCAAAAGGGCGGTGTCCCCCGACGATCTGAGTCGTCGGGGGACACCGCCGTGAGTAGCCTCAGTGGCCTCAGCGGGCCACGGACCCCTCGGTGTAGTCCTTGTCGACGTCGGCGCGCCAGGCGAACATGGAACGCACCTCACGGCCGGTGGCCTCGATGGGGTGCGCCTCACCCTCGGCCCGGAGCTTCTTGAACTCCGGGGCGCCGGCGGCCTGGTCCTCCATGAAGCGCTTGGCGAAGGTGCCGTCCTGGATGTCGGCCAGGACCTCCTTCATGTGCTCCTTGACGTCGGGGGTGATGACGCGCGGGCCGGAGACGTAGTCGCCGTACTCGGCGGTGTCGGAGCAGGACCAGCGCTGCTTGGAGATACCGCCCTCGTTGATGAGGTCAACGATGAGCTTCATCTCGTGGCAGACCTCGAAGTAGGCCATCTCGGGCTGGTAGCCGGCCTCGACCAGGGTCTCGAAGCCGTACTGGATGAGCTTGGAGACACCACCGCACAGGACGGACTGCTCACCGAAGAGGTCGGTCTCGGTCTCCTCGCGGAAGGTGGTCTTGATGGCACCAGCGCGCGTACCGCCGATAGCCTTGGCATAGGACAGCACGAGGTCCCAGGCGGAGCCAGTGGCGTCCTGCTCCACGCAGACGAGCACGGGCACGCCTCGGCCGGCCTCGAACTCGCGGCGCACCGTGTGGCCGGGGCCCTTGGGGGCCACCATGACGACGTCGATGTCCGCAGCCGGCTTGATGTAGTCGAAGTGGATGTTGAAGCCGTGGGAGAACAGGAGGGCGGAGCCCGCCTTGATGTTCGGCTCGATCTCATCGCGGTAGAGAGCGGCCTGCACCTGGTCAGGAGCCAGGACAGTGATGACGTCGGCCCAGGCGACCGCCTCGGCGATCGGCTTGACGGGCAGGCCGGCCTCCTCGGCCTTGGCCGCAGAGGACGAGCCCTCGCGCAGTCCAACAACGACCTCCACGCCGGAGTCACGCAGGTTCAGAGCGTGAGCGTGCCCCTGGGAACCGTAGCCGATGACGGCAACCTTCTTGGACTGGATGACGGACAGGTCGGCATCGTCGTCGTAGAACTTCTCAGCTGCCATATTGCTTCTCACTTCTCCTTGAGTTGATCGGTGATGGATCGTGGGCCGCGCGTGATCGCCACGGCACCGGACTGGACAATCTCTTTGACGCCGTACGGCTGGAGAGCCGTCAGCAGAGCCTTGACCTTGGATTCCGAGCCGATGGTCTCGATGACCACCGACGTCGGGGCGACGTCGACGACGTGGGCGCGGAACAGGTCGACGACCTGGAGCACCGCAGTACGGTTGGCGTCATCCGCGTGCACCTTGATGAGGTAGAGCTCGCGCTCGACGGAGGTGTCGGGATCCAGCTCGACGATTTTAAGGACGTTGACCAGCTTGTTGAGCTGTTTGGTGACCTGTTCCATGGCCAGCCCCTCGGCATCGGCGATCACCGTGATGCGCGAGATGTCCTCGTGCTCGGTGGGTCCGACAGCCAGGGAGTGGATGTTGAAGCCCCGACGCGTGAACAGTGCTGACACCCGGGTCAGGACGCCGGGCTTGTTCTCCACCAGGACGGACAGCGTGTGCTTCTCGCTCACGGCGCTCACTCCTCTTCCCACACCGGGCTCATGCCCCGGGCGTGCTGGATCTCGTCATTGGAAACCCCGGCGGCGACCATGGGCCACACCTGGGCGTCCGCGGAGACGATGAAGTCGACGACGACGGGGCGGTCGTTGATGGCGTTGGCCTGGGCGATGACGTCGTCCAGGTCCTCCAGGCGCTCGCATCGCAGCCCCACGGCCCCGTAGGCCTCGGCCATCTTGACGAAGTCGGGAACCCGAGCCGTTCCGGCCCCGGTATGCAGATCGGTGTTGGAATAGCGCTGCCCGTAGAACAGGGTCTGCCACTGCCGCACCATTCCCAGCGAGGAGTTGTTGATGACAGCGACCTTGATGGGGATGTTGTTGAGGGTGCAGGTGGCCAGCTCCTGGTTGGTCATCTGGAAGCAGCCGTCTCCATCGATGAGCCACACCGGACGGTCGGGACAGGCCTCCTTGGCGCCCATGGCGGCGGGCACGCCGTATCCCATGGTTCCGGCACCAGCGGAGGTGAGCCAGGAGTGGGGGCGGCGGAAGGTGAGGTAGTGCGCCGACCACATCTGGTGCTGCCCGACACCCGTGACCCAGATGGTGTCCTCGGACGCGGCCCGGTTGAGGTGGGTGATGACCTCCTGGGGCTGAAGCAGTCCATCGTCGGTGTCGGTCCAGTCCGTGGGGTAGGTGGCCTGGATGCGCTCGACCTCGCGCCGCCACGGGGCTATATCCACCCGCCCCTCAGCTGAGACGTGGTCGCGGAACTCGGCGCTCAGGGCAGGGACGACGTCGGTCAGATCACCGACGATCGGGACGTCGGCAGTGCGGATCTTGGAGATCTCAGCGGGGTCGACATCGACGTGGATGACCGAGGCCTTCGTGGCGAAGGTGTCTGGCCTACCGGTGACCCGGTCGTCGAAGCGGGCTCCCAGGCAGACGATGACATCGGCCCGCTGAAGAGCTCCGACAGCGGCGACGGTACCGTGCATTCCGGGCATCCGCAGGTTGAGCGGGTGCTCACTGGGCATGACGTCCAGCGCGGTCAGCGTGGTGACGAATGGTGCCCCAATGAGCTCGATGAGCTCGGTCAGGTCGTTGGAGGGCACCTGCGCCCGGTTCAGGCCACCACCGAGGTAGAGGACGGGGCGGTCGGCAGCGGCGATCACCTCGGCGGCCTGAGCCAGGCGCCGCTGGTTGGGCTTGCCGGGCAGTCGGTAGCCGGGCAGGTCCCGGGCCGGGGGCCACACGAACTCGGTAGGCCCCTCCTGGGCGTCCTTGGAGATGTCGATGAGGACGGGTCCAGGGCGTCCGGTTGAGGCGATGTGGAAGGCCTCGGCCACACGCGGAACGATGTCCTCAGGACGGGTGATGAGGAAGGAATGCTTGACGAAGGGCATCGTGGCGCCGACGATGTCGGCCTCCTGGAAGGCGTCCGTCCCGATTCCACGACTTCCGACCTGGCCGGTGATGGCCAGTATCGGCACCGAGTCCATATGCGCGTCAGCGATGGCGGTGATGAGGTTGGTAGCACCGGGGCCGGATGTCGCCACGCAGACTCCGACCCGGCCTGTGACCATGGCGTAGCCCTCGGCGGCGTGGCCTGCGCCCTGCTCGTGGCGCACCAGAACGTGCCTGATCCTCGTCGAGGCGAGTAGTGGGTCATAGAAGGGCAGAATGGCACCGCCCGGCATCCCGAAGATGTCAGTGACACCAAGCTCTTCCAGTGCGCGTACCAGAGCCTGGGCGCCTGTCATGACCTGTTGGCCCTGACATGCAGGAGCGTCGTCGCGGGTCATCGCTCGCTCTCCTTCTCCGTGCTTACCGTCCGGCGACCTGCCGGGTAATGAACGTTAGATCAGTGTTCGCAGAGAGTCATATCGAGACACCAGTTGTCTCACATCGTGGAATCACGGACATGGGGGCGCCCCCGTGAGTGCCCCTCCCCGTCTCTCACTTCCCCTGTCGGGATGGTTTCTGTCCGACGGGCCCCGGACCTTGGTACGCCATGAGCCCCGTCAGAGATGACACAATGCCCCTGTTACTCATGACAAGCATCCGCCGCGTCACTGTCAGCGGCGAGACGGAAGGCGGCACAGCGACGTGGTCACCACTGTCCTGCACTATCTGTTAGACAACCCGGTTATCATCGTGCTCCTCATGGTTGGCGCCGGGCTGCTGATCTGGCGCACCAGACGCAGAGACATACTCATCCCGGCGGCGGTCCTCCTGGCCGCCAGCACGGCTCTCCTGGGCTGGAAGGTGGCGCACGCCAATATCCTGCACCACTTGTCCGAGAACGTGGTTCTCGTCCTGTTCCTCCTGGTCGGCACCGGGATGCTGCTGGGACACGTCAAGGTCAAGGGTGTGAGCCTGGGGGCGGCGGCGGTCCTGTTCTGCGGCATCGCATTGGCCGCCTGGGGAACCTCTGCCGCAACGCCGATCGAGGTTCCCAGAGAGCTGGGAATACTGGGGCTGGCGATCTTCACCTTCGCCATCGGGATCCAGTCCGGGCCGAACTTCTTCCACGTGATCCGCACCGCCGGTGGTCCGTTGGCCATCCTCCTGGGTGTTCTGGGCGTGGCAGCCCTGGCTGCCGTGGGCGTAGGACGTCTCCTGGGACTTAAGGCGTCGATGATCGCGGGAGCCTTTGCCGGCGCCGTCACGAACACGCCTGCCCTGGCGGCAGCCGGCAATGCCGCGGCCATGGCCGGTGACAAGGCAGGCCCAGGAGACGCCACCGTGGCCTACGCCGTCACCTACCTCTACGGTGTCATCGGCATGTTGTTCTTCTGCCTGCTGGCACTGCGCTACCGCCGCAGTGACAAGGACACGCCCTCTCCGCTCATCAACCGCACCATTCGTGTGGAGCGCGAGGACGGTCCGCTTCTGGGCAATATCGTCGAGACCATCTCGGGAGAGCTGAGATTCTCTCGTCTGCGCCGCGGTGAGCAGGGCCCCATCACCCGACCGACCAATAGCGACCGCCTCTTCAAGGATGACCTCATCACCGTCGTCGGAACGAAGGATGCCGTCAACCAAGCGATCAAGGCGGTGGGCCACGGATCGTCGCACTCCCTCATTGAGGATCGCAAGTACCTCGACTTCCGCCGCATCACGGTCTCCGATCCGAAGCTGGCCGGTCGTACCGTCGGCGAGCTCGATATCGACAACCGTTTCGGGGCAACGATCTCTCGGGTGCGCCGCGGCGACGTCGACATGGTGGGTACCCCGGACCTGGTGCTACAGCTGGGTGACCGAGTTCGCGTCGTCGGCCCGACCGGGCACATGAAGGAGATCTCGACATACTTCGGCGACTCGTCGCGCGGGTTGTCCTCCATCAACCCGGTGGCCCTAGGCCTGGGAATGGCCCTGGGCATCATCATCGGTGAGTGGAAGTTCCTCACTCCCACCGGGGCCACCTTCTCCATCGGGTCGGCTGCCGGCACACTTCTGGTCGGGCTCATTTTCGGTCGTATCGGCCGTATTGGAAAGTTCGTGACTGCCATGCCCTTCACGGCGACGGCAGTGCTCTCGGAGTTCGGGCTCCTGGTGTTCCTGGCCCAGGCGGGCACCAGGGCGGGTGGAGAGATCGCGCATGCCTTCACCGGCGGTGACTGGTGGCGGATCTTTGTCGTCGGCTTCGTTGTCACCACCATTGTGGGACTGGGGATCTACGCCTCCATGCGATGGGTGGTCAAGATGGGTGGGACCCGCCTGTCCGGTCTGATCGGTGGTGCTCAGACCCAGCCGGCGATCCTGGCGTTCGCCAATGAACGCACCGGCGCCGATCCTCGAGTGGCCCTGGGGTACGCCATGGTTTATCCCGTGGCGATGATCGTCAAGATCTTCATCGCCCAGATCCTCGGCGGGCTCTAGTCCCGCCCCGCGCGTCTCGCAAGGCATATGGTGGTCCGCCGCTCCTCTCAGCGGCGGACCACCATTATCTGCGCGACGTGCAAAGGACCTGGCGCTCAGTCTTCCTTCGGCTGCGCCGCCGCCTCGGTCTGGGGGCGAGGGAGCGTGACGTGTCTGGAGGTGGCGACATCGTGACGCCAGTTGTGGTCAGTGATAATCCGCGCCAGCGCGAGCCCGACACCGATCGCCGTGATGACGAGGAAGACCTCAGACAGGTTCGTGGCTGCCTCGCCGACGTCAACGCCCTTGTCGATCGAGAGCGTATTGAGCGCGGAGATCGCGCGATAGAAGGGGACACCGGGGATCATGATGACGACGGCGGGAACGGAGAGCGCCACTCGCGACAAGGAGGCCCGAGAGACGAAGAGCTGAGCCAGCAGTCCAATCGTCACTGCCGCCAGACCAACTGCGAGCTGCCACGGCACATGGAAGTCGTCAATGAGCAGAAGCCGCCCGGTATTAGCCAGCGCACCGACCAGGGCGGCGAGTGTGCTGGCCTTGACGCCAGCATTGAACAGCATGGCGAATCCGTAGGCCGCGATGAATGAGCAGAAGCATCGCAGGACATAGAGGAGCGGTCCGTCAAGCGACACATCGCTGGCTGCCTCGACGTCCCAGCGGAAGATGAAGGTGACAGTCCAGACGGCGACGCCGGCGGCCGCCATCACCATGAGTACGTAGGCACCACGCGAGAGCGCTGAGGAGAAGTCCTGCCGGAACAGATCCAGCATCGCCGTGACCATGGGGAAACCGGGAACGAGGAACAGGATGGCCGAGATGATACCGCCCTGGTGGTTGCCCGTCACCGCGCCGGACACGTCGAGTGCCGTCACGATCCCCATGTATGTACCGGAAGCCGCCACTCCACAGACGATCCAGGTGAAGAAGTGCTGATAGTGACGCTCAAGCATCTGCCGGCGAATGAACTGCCCCAGAAAAGCGGCCACGAGCACCGTCAGGCACTCGACCCATCCGCCCTTGTTGAGGAAACAGAATCCTGCGCAGGCCACGCCGGAAGCCGCGGCGTTGGTCAAGGCGTTGTACCGGGCTCGCATCTTCTCAACCTCGGCCAGCTTGGCCTCGAGGTGCTCGACCGTCTCATGAGCGCGCAGATCATGGACGATCCTGCGCAGAGCCTCCAGACGGGCCACATTGACGCCGACACGACGCACTTCGCAGGCTTCGGTACGGAATCGGTTGCCAGCGTACGACGAGGTGACGATCTCCGTCATGGTCACTGTGGCCTCATGACGATCAAGACCGACGGCGGCAGCGGCTCTGGCCATTGACGATTTGATGCGGTAAGAGCCTGCGCCCGCGGCGAGCATGAGGCGCCCTAGA
Source organism: uncultured Actinomyces sp. (assembly GCA_963552815.1). Taxonomy (GTDB): domain Bacteria; phylum Actinomycetota; class Actinomycetes; order Actinomycetales; family Actinomycetaceae; genus Actinomyces. Next base: position 15,258 of record CAUVMS010000061.1, read on the forward strand.
TGCAGCACGACGTCCGACTGCTGCATGAGTCGGTCGGGGTCGAGGCTCGGTTCATGGCTGTGCGGGTTGTTGGCAGAGGGTAGGTCGGTTCCAGACACGGACACAATGGTGCCCTGCTTGATGGTGTCATGCCAGATCCTAAGTGGACACCAGACGGCATCGGCTGGAGCACTGTGCAGCCGGCAGAATGCACGACGTAGGGCCTTCGAGATCCGGGCTGGATCTCGAAGGCCCTACGGGTGGTGTGTGCTCGGTGGTGTCCTACTCTCCCGCACCCTGGCGGGTGCAGTACCATCG
>CAUVMS010000062.1:0-15129 GCA_963552815.1 uncultured Actinomyces sp.
GAGGCCAGCGCCCCGCCCGCGGCCGGTGGCCGCCCCGGCGCCCAGGCGACCATCACCGACAGCGACTGGCTGAGCGACCTCGAGAGCGTGGACCGGACCATCTCGGCGACCCCGTCCATGCTCCTGGACAAGGGCAACGACCGTGTCCGCATCGAGGGCGACGTGGAGAACCTGACCATCTCAGGGGACAACGTGACGGTCTTCGTCGACTACGCCGGACTGCTGACCATCACCGGCACGAACGCCGACGTCTACGTCAAGGACGTCGACCGCGTCGTCATCAAGGGAACCAACGCGGACGTGGTCTGGGCCGGCAACACCCCGAAGGTGGAGGACTTCGGCCGCAACACCGGGACCCGCCAGCAGGGCGCTAAGAGCGACTGACCGAGTCCGGCTGGGAGAGCAGACTGAGACTGACTGCTCATCCTGTGGCCCGCCCGGTCTGGGAGCCGGGCGGGCCACACGGCCGCTACGCTGGTCGGATGACTCAGCCGCCCCCCGCCACGGACCACCCCGGTCTGTTCATCTCCTTCGAGGGAGGCGACGGCGTCGGCAAGACAACACAGATCCGCATCCTCGCCGACCTCCTGGCCGCCGCCGACGTCGACCACCTCCTCACCCGCGAACCGGGCGGCACTGACCTCGGCCTCGAGATCCGGCGCCTTCTCCTGCACGGAGAGCATGTCGCCCCACGTGCCGAGGCGCTCCTGTACGCCGCCGACCGCGCCCACCACATCGCCACCCGCGTGCGGCCCGCTCTCGAACGCGGCGCCGTCGTCCTGGCCGACCGCTACCTCGACTCCTCGGTCGCCTACCAGGGGGCGGCCCGCTCCCTGGGCCCCGACGATGTCCGCGATCTGTCCCTGTGGGCCACTGAGGGCCTCCTGCCGGACCTGACCATCCTGCTCGACGGGGACCCCGCCCTGGCCGAGCAGCGCGCCACCGGCCGCGGCACCAAGGACCGCCTCGAGCAGGAGGGTGACACCTTCCGCACCGCCCTGCGTGAGCAGTTCCTCACCCTGGCCGCCGCCGAGCCCGAGCGATTCGTCGTCATCGACGCCGACCGACCTGTCGACCAGGTGGCCGACGACGTCATCGAGGCCGCCGTCGCGGCCGTGCGTCGCCACGGTGTGCGCCACGAGCGCGGCGCCGCTCACCAAGGGGTCCTTGTCGGCCTGGAGGCCTTCGTCGAGGCAGCCGCCCGCCGAGGCTCCGGGGAGTCGCCGAACCCGCCGGGGGAACGGTCATGACCGTATGGGACGACGTCGTCGGTCAGGAGGCCGCCGTGGCCGCCTTCAGCGCCGCGGCCCTGGCCGCCCGAGAAACGGCCGAGCAGCGTGAGGCGAGTGCCGCCGGAGCCGCCTCGACGGGACCGGGCGGCGCAGAGCATGGGGGAGTGGGCTCAGCAATGGGCTCACTGACCGGGCTCGCGATGAGCCACGCCTGGCTCGTGACCGGCCCGCCCGGATCGGGCCGCTCGAACGCCGCCCGCGCCTTCGCCGCCGCGCTGCAGTGCATCGGCCCGGTGCCCGGCTGCGGGCAGTGCAAGCCCTGCCGCGACGTCATGGCCGGCTCCCACCCCGACGTTGTGCGCCTGACCACCGAGAAGCTCATCATCACCATGGACGAGGTCAAGACCCTCATCGGTGAGGCCCAGCGCCGTCCCTGGACCGGCCGTTGGCGCGTCATCCTCGTCGAGGACGCCGACCGCATGGCCGAGCGCACTACCAACGTCCTGCTCAAATCCATTGAGGAGCCGCCGCCCCAGACCGTCTGGCTGCTGTGCACCCCCAGTGCCGACGACGTCCTGCCGACGATCCGCTCGCGCTGCCGCCTGGTGACGCTGCGCATCCCTCCGGCCGAGGCGGTCGCCGAGCTCCTCGTGCGCCGCGACGGCGCCGACCCCGAGCTGGCCGCCCGGGCCGCTCGGGCCAGCCAGTCGCATATCGGGCTCGCCCGGCACCTGGCCACCGACGCCGGAGCCTGGGAGCGGCGACGCCGCCTCCTGCTCGCCCCGGTCTCGCTGCGCAGCGTCGGTGACGCCGTCCTGGGCGCCGCCTCCCTGGTCGAGGCCGCCGAGTCCGAGGCCAAGGAGGCCACCGCCGAGCGCGATGCCCGGGAGAAGGCCGAGCTGACTCGCGCGCTCGGCCTGGAGAGCGACGGGAAGATCCCGGCGGCCCTGCGCGCCCAGATCCGCCAGCTCGAGGAGGACCAGAAGCGCCGTGCCAAGCGCGCCCGCACCGACATTCTGGATCGGGCTATGATCGACCTGCTGTCCTTCTACCGCGACGTGCTCACCACCCAGATGGGCAGCGACGTCGAGCGCGTCAACCTCGATTTGTCCGACGCCGTCGACCAGGCTGCCCGCACGACGACCCCTGAGCAGTCCCTGGCGCGGATCGCCGCCATCGAGGAGTGCCGCAGCCGCCTGCGTTCCAACGCGGCCCCTCTCCTGGCCGTCGAGGCCCTTATGGTCCAGCTGCGCCCCCAGGCCGAGTCGACGCTAAAACAGTCGCTATGAAATGTGAAAGGTATATTGTATGACGGCAACCCACTCCGGGGACGGCAATCCCGCCGTCCCGCGGTTCCGGCCGATCGTCCGCCGATCGAGCCCGCAGGAGCAGGTCATCGCCTGGGGACTCATCGTCTTCGGCTTCCTGGGGCTGGCCATCGGGTTGGTGATCATGAGGTACGGGCTCTATCGGGGGGTGCTCGTCTGTGCGATTGCGTCGGCACTCTGCTTCCTCATGGGGTACCTGACTCTGCGCCCGCGGACCGTCTTCGACCAGTCCGGCATCCACAGTCGGACGGTGCTGCGTTCCTACGACATTGCCTGGCCCGACTCCCGAAGCGACTTCGTCGTCGGTCGATGCGCCCGCTCCATTCGCCGCCACGTCAACAGCGGGGCTCCGAGTGTCTACGCGAAGGTGCACAGCAACGGCGACGTCGTGGAGCTGGGAGGGATGATCACTTGGGCGCCCACCGAGGCCAGGGCGCACCAGCTCATGGACATCGAGCTCGATCAGATATGGAACTGGGCCGCGTCCTGGGGGCTGGTGCCTCTGGAGGACGATGAGGACAACGGCGCCCATGGGGCTGGATCCCGACGAATTTCCTTCTTGAGACGGAGCACGCACCGGTCGGTTAGTTTATATGATGCTGACCATGGAAACGAGGATAAAGCAGCATAATCGATGGAGTCGCGCCGTTTCTGCGGGGATGAGCAGAAGAGGACGAGAAGGAGGCGCCAGCACTGCCGGGCATCGTCGTCGGGTGGCTGCCGGGGTGCTGGCGGCTTTGAGCGGTGTTGGTCTGGCCGTGGGGGCCGGCGTGGTGCCAGCTGCTGCGGCTCCGGCCGCGGTGGCGGCGAAGGCGGCGGTTCCTCCCGGGCTGGAGTCGTTCTATAGCCAGAAGGTGGAGTGGTATGACTGCGGCGCCACCGGTGGGATGGAGAGGTCGGCGGAGGCGACGGCGTTCAAGTGCGCGAAGGTCACGGTGCCGCTGGACTACTCCAAGCCCGACGGCGAGACGATTGAGATCGCCATGAAGAAGCATGTCGCCACCGGCTCTACGCGGCTGGGCAGCCTCTTCGTCAACCCCGGAGGCCCCGGTGGATCGGGCGTCGAGTTCCTCGAGACGACGGCGGAAACCACCTTCGCCGGTGTGCAGGGCTCCTACGACATCATCGGCTTCGACCCCCGCGGCGTGGGAGCCTCCACACCGATCACCTGCACCGCCGGCGCTGAGACACCCGCCGTTGCGGAGGCGGCCCCGGCCGACGCTGGGGCCGGCGGCAGTTCCTTCGAACAGAGGGCCGCCGTCACCTCCGCACAGATCAAGCAGCTGGAGTCCGGCTGCGCCGCCAACACCAAGCCGGCCGGGCTGCTCGACCACGTCGACACCGTCTCGGTGGCCCGGGACCTCGACGTCCTGCGGGCGCTGTCCGGAGACCAACAACTCAACTACGCGGGCTTCTCCTACGGCACCTACCTGGGGACCCACTACGCCGAGCTCTTCCCGGCCAACACCGGCCGCATGGTCCTCGACGGAGCTGTCGATCCCAGCCTGACCTACAACGAGCGCCGCCAGAGGCAGGCCGTGGGCTTCGAGCGCGCGCTGCGGACCTATGTCGACTGGTGCCAGGCGGGACAGGGCTGTCCGCTCACCGACGGTACCGACGCCGGGGTGCAGCAGATCGGAGACCTCTTCAACGCGGCCAACGAGTCGCCCGTGCCCACCAGCGACCCGAACCGCCCGGTGACGGGCGAGGAGATGAAGCAGGTGGTCCTCCTGTTCCTCTACTCTCCGGAGACTGAATGGGGCAGCATCAACGAGGCACTGGGCCAGGTCATCAACCAGCACGATGCCTCCATCTTCAGAGCGGTGCTGGATCAGGTCGCCGCCAGGCCCCAGGTCAGCATGGGAGCCCATCACGCCGTTAACTGCCTGGACTACCGGGTCGAGGGCGATATGGCCACCTGGGCGGAGCAGAGCAAGGAGCTGGAGAAGACTGCACCTCGCTTCGGGACCGCGTTTGAAGCCGGCGACCTCATCTGCCAGTCCTGGGGCCACACCGGCACCCAGGCCCCTCAAGCGCTCCACGCCAAGGGTGCCGCACCCATCCTCGTCGTCGGGACCACCGGCGACCCAGCCACCCCCTACGAGTGGGCCAAGGCCCTGGCGGGCCAGCTCGATTCCGCCCAGCTCCTCACGTGGGAGGGCAACGGCCATGCCGCCTATACGAACCCGGGCCACGGCCCCTGCGTCACCAAGGCTGTCGACACCTACCTGCTCACCGGCGCCATGCCCAAGAAGGGCCTGACCTGCCACGGCCAGGAGTGAACCGTGGGAGAGGTAGCGCCTTTTCGCTGACTTTCCGCCGACCATCCAATGACTCGTCGACGATGGTCGCTGCGGAACGAACGCTGATCGTCGTGGCCGGGGCTGCCAGGCGGACGGACGTCCCCGGCCACGACGACGTTCCGGGCCGATGCTGTGTCTCCCCACTTCTGAGAGGTGTGGGTGTCACGGTTTCTGAGACGCGGGCAGGGCGGGCTGTCTGGGGTGCGAGGCTCGACCGATGCTTGATTCCAGTGCTGGGGTGCCGACAGGCCGGAGGCCTGTGAGTCCCTGGCGAAGCGGACACTGCCGCCCTGCCCGCTCTTCTGGCTCCCGGTGGTGCGCGCGTGGCTCCTGGTGTCCCTCACCTGGCTCCCGGTGGTGCTCGATTGGCGGGCCGCGTCCGGCCGGAGACTGTTCAGGTCGGCCACTGCACGAGGGTGGGGCTGTACTGCTCAGGGGTTGTGCGTACTGCACGAGCCCCGGCCCTTCGTGGAGTACACCCGACCCTCCTTCAGTAGCACCCCACCCTCGTGCAGTACACGCCAGGCGCCACCCAAGTAACCGGACCCGCCCCTGCCGGTAGGGCGAGCAAGGACTCTCGCGTCTGGGAAACCTGCTTCGCCGGTGTCTCAGATGTCATGACATCCGAAGCTCTCAGAAGTCATGAAACAACACAGAGACCCGGACCTTCTGTGTTGTCTCCTCACTTCTGAGGTGCTCGCTCGGGCGTGAATCCGGGGTGGGTTGGTGGTGCTGGAGGCGGGGGTGGGCCACTTGGATGCGGCCGGGTGGGGTGTCGGTGTCCACGACGCTGACATCAGCCCCGCACCGGCGATGCGTGCCGAGGAGAAACCGCAGCATTCCAACGATTCCCGCTGGGCGCGTTGACGATTGGGCCCGTTAATGTCAGCGCCGTGGACACTAAGCCGCGGGATTGATCGGCTCTGCGGGGTCGTGGTGGCGGGGCCGGGCGCTCCCGGTCGGGGGTCGGCCGTGCCTTGGCCTGCCGGGCCCCCCTCCTTGCGGTTCCTGTGCCGGGGCTCGGAGGCCATGGTTCAACGCCGGCTCCAGGTTCCGGCTCACTCCCGCCCCGGGCCGGCCTGTACTGCACGAGGGTGGGGTGGCACTGGCCAGGGGTTGTGCGTACTGCACGAGCCCCGGCCCTTCGTGGAGTACACCCGACCCTCCTTCAGTAGCACCCCACCCTCGTGCAGTACACGCCGAACGTCGCCAGAGCACCAAGCGCGCCCCCTTTCCGGCACGACGACCGGCTACTCCCTTCCCCAGACGGCCCGTCCACCCCTGCCTCAGATGCCACGAGCCCCGCAACCCTCACAATCCATGCGACCACGCAGACGCTCTGCACTGGGTGATGCACGGCGGCCCCCGACTTTCCGGGTGGCGTTATATTTTAGTCATATAACTGCTCGGAAAATTCGGGTAGGGCATCGCGGAGAACGTGGGAAAGAAATACTCGAGATCGCCTGGCGCAGAGGCCGGCAAGGAGTCCGACCTGCGGGGTGACGTCGACTGATCTCCGTCCTGCTGGCGGTTGCGGCGGCCGCGTTCCTGCTGACAGGCGGGTCGGGAATACCCGCTGACCGGTGGCACCGAGGCCGCTACATTCGGGGGCCTGGCCGCCACGGTTGATCTTGCCTGTCAGGCCCAGGGGGCACGACGGGCAGCGTGAGCCCCGCGCCCGTCCATGCCAAGGGGGCCGCACCCATCCTGGTCGTGGGCTCCACCGGAGACCCGGCGACACCCTACGAATGGGCCAGGTCCTCGGCCGAGCATCTCGATACCGGCCGATTGCTGACCCGGGAGGGCAATGGTCGCGCCGCTCACGGTCGTGCGACCGCCTGCACATGCATTGTGGATACTTATCTGCTCGCCGGCGAGCTCCCACTGCCCGGGCTGGTCTGTCGGGGTGAGGCGTAGCCGGTCCGCGGGCATTACGGCCGGAGGCTTCTTGAACTGCAGTAACAAACCACACCCGTGCGGCACCGCCATTTTGTAATATGGCGAGTATGAAAATAAGCGTGAAATATCGTGTTGGACGGGACCGTGCCATGCCGGCACGTCGTTGGGTGGCTACCGGGGTGCTGGCGGCTCTGAGCGGTGTTTGTCTGGGGGTGGGGGCCGGCGTGGTGCCGGTTGCTGCGGCTCAGACAACAGGGTCGGCGAAGGCGGCGGTTCCCCCCGGGCTGGAGTCGTTCTATAGCCAGAAGGTGGAGTGGTACGACTGTGGTGCCACCGGTGGGATGGAGAAGTCCGCGGAGAAGACCGGATTTCAGTGCGCCAAGGTTACGGTGCCGCTGGACTACTCCAAGCCCGACGGCGAGACGATTGAGATCGCCATGAAGAAGCACAGCGCCACCGGCTCGATCCGCCGGGGCACCCTCTTCGCCAACCCCGGCGGCCCCGGCTACTCGGGAGTGGAGATGGTGGAGGACAACGAGAAGCAGTTCTCCCCGGACCTCAACCGGGCCTACGACATCATCGGCTTCGACCCGCGCGGCGTCGGCTCCTCGACCCCGATCACCTGCGACGTCGTCGACGGGGCGCTGCCCGGCGGCGCGGCTCAGGGCGTCATGGTGGCGAGCGATCCACTCCCCGACGCCATCGCTGCCGACCCCGCCGGCGCCGACCCCACACCCTTCCGGGACGCCCAGGACCCCGTCGCCGACGGAGCGGCTGACGGTAACATCAGCTTCCAGGCACTGGTTGACGAGATCACCAAGGACTTCAAGCAGGAAGAGGCCAAGTGTGCCGCCAACACCAAGCCGGCCGGGTTGCTCGACCATGTCGACACCGTCTCGGTGGCTCGGGACCTCGACGTGCTGCGGGCACTGTCGGGTGACAACAAGCTCAACTACCTGGGCTTCTCCTACGGCGCCTACCTGGGGGTCCACTACGCCGAGCTCTTCCCGGCCAACACCGGCCGCATGGTCCTCGACGGAGCTGTCGATCCCAGCCTCTCCTTGGGAGACCGAGGCTCTGGCCAGGCCAAGGGCTTTGAGCGCTCGCTGCGCACCTACGTCGAGCAGTGCCAGGCCGGCCAGGCCGGACAGAGCTGCCCGCTCACCGGCGACGCCGACGCAGGGGTGCAGCAGATCCGCGACCTCATCGCCGCTGCCGACCAGACGCCGCTGAAGACCTCCGACCCGAACGCCACCGTGGACGGCAGTACGATCCGCGTCGTCGTCCGCCGCCTGCTGTATTCCTCCGAGTACTGGAGCTTTCTGACCTTTGCGCTCGACCAGGCCATCACTCAGCAGGACGGCTCCCACTTCCAGATGCTCTATGGGCCGGCGACGACCGGCTCCAGCGCACCGACGTTCTACGCCGTCAACTGCCTCGACATCCCCGTCCAGGGCGACATGACCAGCTGGGAGAGGGAGTACCGGCAGAACATCCAGGACTCCCCGACCTTCGGGGCCTCCTTGAGCAACCAGGACGTGCGCTGCCAGGCCTGGGGGCACAATGGGACCCGCAAGCCTGCGCCCATCCACGCCAAGGGGGCCGCACCCATCCTGGTGGTGGGGACCACCGGTGACCCGGCGACCCCTTACGCCTGGTCCCAGGCCGTGGCCGAGCAGCTCGACTCCGGCCAGCTGCTGACCTGGGAGGGCAATGGTCACACCGCCTACGGACGCTCCGGTGCCTGTATCCACAGTGCCGTCGACGGTTACCTGATCAACGGGGCCATGCCGGAGCCGGGCGCAACCTGTAAGGAAAGCGAGTGAGGCCGGTCCGTACGGCGGCGGGGCGTCACGATGGGTAGTTATATCCTTTCCGCCTCCAGGAGGAGGAACACCCATGGCTCGGCATCATAGGGTTCACCCCGTGACTACTGAGACTCCTCATCGGCCTGGCACTAAGCGGTTCGTCGCGGCGATCGCCGCGCTCCTGGTGTGCACCGGCCTGACCGCGTGCCAGGGCGGTCCGGACATCAAGGCCTCGCCGGCCACCGCGTCGGCCACGCCGACGATCCCTGCCGGGTTGGAGAGCTTCTACAACCAGAAGGTCTCCTGGTACACCTGCGCCAAGACGGGCATGGACGAGGCGAAGTCGGGGGAGAGCACCGGTTTCAGCTGCGCCAAGGTCAAGGTGCCGCTGGACTACTCCAACCCCGGCGGCGAGACCATCGAGATCGCGGTGAAGAAACGGGCGGCGAGCGGGGACTCGATCGGGTCCCTGTTCATCAACCCGGGCGGGCCGGGAGGGTCGGGCATCGAGCTGGTCGACTCCGCTGGGGCGTATTTCTCCAAGAACCTCACCAGCTCCTACGACGTCGTCGGATTCGACCCGCGCGGCGTGGGCTCCTCAACGGCGATCGACTGCCTGAGTGACTCCGAGCTCGATGCCGAGCGGGCCGGCGAGAACAACCCGGCGACGCCGTCGGCCACCGTCACGATGGAGCACGCCCAGGAGATGAGCGCCGCCTGCGAGTCGAAGACCGGCACGCCAGGGCTCCTGGACCACATCGACACCATCAGCGCCGCCCGGGACCTCGACATCCTGCGTGCGGTCGACGGACAGCAGGCGCTCACCTACCTGGGCTTCTCCTACGGCACCTACCTGGGGGCAACCTACGCCGAGCTCTTCCCGACCAACACCGGTCGCCTGGTCCTCGACGGCGCTGTCGACCCCTCCCTGAGCGCCGAGGACCTGAACCTGGGCCAGGCCAAGGCCTTCGAGGCCTCGCTGCGGGCCTACGTGGAGGAATGCCAGGGCTCCAAGACGGGCTGCCCGCTCAGCGGAGACGTCGACTCCGGCGTCTCCCAGATCCGGGAGTTCCTGGAGTCCACCAAGACGTCGCCGATCCCGACATCCGACTCCCAGCGGCCGCTGACCTACGATCTGGCCCTGACCAGCGTGCTGGGAGCGATGTACCAGACCGATCTGTGGCCGTCTCTCACCGAGGCCCTGACGCAGGCGATGGGCACCTCGGGAAGCCGGGACGGAAGTGCGCTGATGGTGATCACCGATGCCTTCGCCTCCCGGCAGAGCGACGGCAGCTACTCCGGTAACGGCATCGAGGCCCTCATGGCGGTCAACTGCCTGGACTTCCCGGTCCAGGGGGACAACGCCTCCTGGGACCAGAACGCGGCCGCTGTTAAGGAGGCCTCCCCTACCTTCAGCGCTCAGCTCCTCTACCCCAATGCCTACTGCCAGGGCTGGGGCCACGAGTCTAGCCGTAAACGCGAGAAGATCACGGCCTCCGGCGCTGCGCCGATCCTCGTGGTGGGGACCACCGGTGACCCGGCGACCCCCTACGCCTGGTCCCAGGCTCTGGCCGAGCAGCTCGAGACCGGTCAGCTCCTCACTTGGAAGGGCAACGGGCACACCGCCTACGGACGATCCAACGACTGCGTCAAGAACGCCGTGGACACCTATCTGCTCAATGGGACGATGCCCGACAAGGGACTCACCTGCTGACTGGCATGTGGGTGCCCGGCACGCCACTGACGGAGTTCTGGCCTGACTCCTGACGCCTTAGTGTCCTGGGGGCTTGAGGGATTTGAGGATTTCGGCTGCGGTCTGGGTGAGCTGGGGCTGAGCAGTGAGGTGGTGGCCGTTGAGGTTGATGGTGACCTCCTGCAGGCCGCGTAGCTCGCGCACGATCCTGGCGATGCTGATACCGGTGGTGTCCTGGAGGTAGCGGGCTACGGCCAGGGAGGCCATTACCACGGTCAGGTGGGCCTCGATGGCGTCATGGGTGTGGTGGAAGACGGGGCGGGCTCTCAGGTCGTGCTTGCTCATCCGGAAGGACTGCTCGACGTGCCACAGCTCGTGATACGAGGAGACGACCTCACCAGCGTCCATCAGATGCGAGGGAATGTTGGTGACGTAGCCCTTGAGCCCCACCAGGGAACGGGCTCTGGCGATGGAGGCCTCATCAAGGACCTGATCGCCTTGACGGACGGTGACGAACCGCGTGCCCTTGGGACGCTTCTCGCCGGCGATGACGGCCCTGGCGCGATTGGCCTGAGCGGTCAGGGTCTGGTTGTCCCGGGCCGCTCGCTTCTTGGAGTAGACCCATACCGCCCTCCATGAGCCTGGATGGGTGTGCGGGTCCCACACCGGCTCGGACTTGCGGCTCTTGTCCCGCTCGCTCCGCGAGCCCCGCTTGGGGGTGATGGTGTCGATGACCTGACCTTCGGTAAAGGCGTCGCCTTCCCAGTGGAAGTGCGCCTCCAGGTCCCCCGGGGCCCGGGTGGTGCGGGCGCCGACGATGAACCGCAGCCTCGCCTCGTCCAGGGCCGTCAGGTTGGCCGCCGAGAGCATGCCGGCGTCAGCGACAATGACGAGCTCCTCGATACCGTGGGCGGCCTGGAAGGCCTCCACGATGGGGATGATCGTGGTGGTCTCAGCCTTGTTTCCCTCCCAGCCGCCGACCTGGAGAGGAAAGCCGGCCCGGTCGACCAGCAGGCCCACGATGACCTGGGGGTCGACCCTCCGCTCCTTGGAGTAGCAGACCTTGCGCAGGTCGTCCTCACGCTCGGCCTCGAAGTAGAGCGTGGTGACGTCGTACAGGCACAGGGCCAGGCCCCCACTGGCGGTGACGTGCTCGAACAGGGCCTGAGAGAGCGCCTGGCGGTAGCCCCGCCCCTGGGCTCGGGCCAGGGAGCGGAACAGGGTCCGCACGCTGACCGGCTCCAGGCCCAGGTCACCTAGCACGCGGGGCACCTGGGCCTTGGATGTCGGCTCGATCAGACGCGCCAGAACCATCTGCTCAAAGGCCCGATCACCCCCAGTAGCATCCCCCAGGCCCAGGCAGTTATACGACCCGTGCAGGACGTCCCACAGCAGGCCCGAGCGCTTGGACTCCACCGTGGTGGAGGCCAAGCCGGTTCGTCCCGCTGCTGGTTCCAGGGACTCCAGGTCCAGCAGCCCCTGGCCCTGCCAGGCGGCGATCTTCTGCCGTCCGACCTCCAGCAGGGCCGCCAGCTCGGGGTCTTGTTATGGGCTGAGCCCAGGTGCTCCACGATCCGGCGCACGCCGTCCTCCTTGACCGCGATCTGCACCGCCGTGGCCCCCGAGGAGGTCCTGACCTTGCGTAGAAACGGGCTCATACCACCGCACCATATGGTCTCTTAGTGCCCCACCACCAGACCCCCGACACCGCAATACCAACGAAAACTCACACCACCCCACCCACAACCCACCACAGTGTCATGAGTCAGGAGGGACTCACCTGCTGACTGGCATGTGGGTGCCCGGCACGCCACTGACGGAGTTCTGGCAGGCGTGAACAACGCAGACACGGCCTCGGCCCCGGACGGCTCACCAGCCGTCCGGGGCCGAGGCCTGTAAAGCGGGTCCGGCTCTGATGCTGGGGCGCTACTCGCGCAGCTCGCCGGCGATGGAGCGCCCCATCCACTGGGCCAGCTCGTCGCCGTGCAGTCCCTGTGAGAGAAGGAACTGCACCTTGGCGTAGGCGGCCTCCAGGGTCATGTCGCGACTGCCCACGGCACCGCTGCGGGCCAGCGCGTCCCCGGCCTCGTAGTGCCCCAGGAGCACCTCGGACTCGTGGCACTGGGAGGTGACGACGACGGCCGTCCCGGCGCCGATCACCTGCTCAAGGACGTCGGTCAGTCCCGGTTCCTGGGAGGGCATGTTCCCCACCCCGAAGGCCCGCAGGACCACGGCCTCGGGCAGCGGTGTCAGCAGAGCCTCCAGGCGCTGTGCGGTGATGCCCGGGGCCAGGTCGACCACGACGACGTCGTGGCGGGCGTAGGGGGCGGCGTCCCTCCAGCCGGCTCCCGTTGACGACGTCGCCGCCCACTGCCACGGGGCGCCGGTGATGGCCAGGGGCGCGGCGTTGGGGGACTCGAAACCGCTGAAGGCCCACGAGGAGGACTTCGTCGCCCGGTTCCCGGCCAGCAGCTGGTGCCCGAAGAACAAAGATACCCCGCTGAGGCGCCCGGAGGTGGCGGCCTTGAGGGCGCCGGTGACGTTCGCGGCGGCGTCGGAGCCCAGCACTCCCAGCGGGAGCTGGGACCCGGTGACGACGATGGGCGTGGCCAGGTCCGTCAGGGCGTAGGACAGGGCGGCGCTCGTGTAGGCCATCGTGTCGGTACCGTGCAGGACCACGAAGGCCGCCTCCGGGTCCTCGGCGGCGTGGGCGCGCAGGTCGTCAATGATCGCCTGCCAGGACAGCGGGGTGGCGTTCGAGGAGTCGATGAGCGGGTCCAGCGAGGTCACCGACACCGCGTGCTCCAGCGGCGTTCCCCCCAGCAGGGAGCCGAGCCATCCCTCCAGGTCGGCTCCGGGAACGAGGCCGTGAGGGGAGTCCACCATGCCGATGGTGCCTCCGGTGTAGGTGATGTGGACGTGCATGGGTCAGGCTCCTGCCGGTGAAGCGCCGTCGTGCGGTGAGTGGACGGCGTCGTGCGGTGAGGCGGACGCGGATCCGTCCACCTCGTCGGCGAGGACCTCCTCGAGGAGATCTCCCCGGATGCGTCCCCGCACTGCGTACCAGCCTGCCACCATCATGATGATGACGACGACGAACAGTGCCAGGGTCCACCGCCCGGCCGGGTCGGCCAGGTTCGAGGCGACGACGATGGTGAAGAAGGTCAGGGCGGCGTAGTTGGTCCAGGGGGCTCCGGGCATCCGGTAGGCCGGGCGCACCTCCTTGCCGTCGCTCACCCGCCGGAGGAAGGCGAGGTGGGTGACGAGGATGGCGGCCCAGGTCCCGGCGATGCCGATTCCGGCCAAGTTCATGACGATGTCGAAGGCGTCTCCGGGAAGGAAGGCGTTGAGCAGGACACCGAATAACCCCAGCGCGGAGGTGATGATGATGCCTCCGGCGGGAACCTGGTGCTTGTTGAGGCCGGCCGCCGCCCGAGGAGCCTCTCCGGCCACCGCCATGGAGCGCAGGGTGCGCCCGGTGGCGTAGAGGCCGGCATTGAGGGAGGACAGTGCGGCGGTGAGGACCACGACCTGGATGATGTCACCGGCGTAGGGAACACCGATACCGGAGAAGAAGGTGACGAAAGGCGACTCGGTCTTCGAGTAGGACGTGTAGGGGAGGACCACTGCCAGCAGCATGACGGAGCCGACGTAGAAGACGAAGATGCGAAGAATCATCGAGTTGATCGCCTTGGGCAGGATCTTCTCCGCGTCCTTCGCCTCTCCGGCGGCCACTCCTACCATCTCCGTGCCACCGAAGGCGAAGACGACGCCGAGGGTCAGAGCGAAGACGATCGGGAATCCTTCGGGGAAGAAGCCGCCGTTTCCGAGGATGTTGTGAGCCCCTGCGGTGATCTCCCCTCCGTCGGAGGCTGTTCCGGTGTGAAGCCCGAGAACAATGGCGACGATGGCCACCACCATGAAGAACACGATGGCGGCGACCTTGATGAGTGCGAACCAGAACTCCGCCTCCCCGAACATCTTGACGTTCAGCATGTTGAGGATGAAGACCAGCATGAGCGCGATGAGAGCGAAGACCCACTGCGGTACAACCTGCAGAGTCGTCCAGTAGTGGAGGTAGAGGGCGACCGCGGTGATGTCAGCCATGACGGTCACCGACTAGTCCAGGAAGAAGAACCATCCAGTGATGTAGGCACCCTTCTCCCCGAGGAACTCGCGCGCGTAGGAGACGAATGCTCCAGAAGAGGGCCTGCGGATGGCGAGCTCGCCCAGCGCCCGCACCATGAGAAACGCGAAGATCCCGCAGACGGCATAGGCGAACATCAAGCCGGCGCCACCTTCTTCGAGGCGGCCTCCGGCACCCATGAAAAGACCCGTGCCGATGGAGCCGCCAATGGCGATCATCTGCAGGTGACGGTTCTTCAGCGACTTGTTGTATCCGGCGTCGCCGCGGTCCTGGATGTGATCGCCCGAGCGGGTGTCGATGGGGGCCTGCGGTGAATCCGGGCGTGGAGACGGGGGAGTGGAGGGTGGGTTGGATGGAGACTCGGTCATGAAGATCCTTACGGGAGGCTGGCTGGGTGAATGATGCGCGGAGAATATCGGGCTTCGGCAGGTGCGGCTGACACAGGCGGTGAGTGCGCCGAGCCGAGCCCTGGCTCGTCTCGGGTGCGTGCTGCTCCTGCGCCGGAAAGCGGATGTCGTTGGGGTGGGTAGTTGTGATCCGATGCCCTGTGAGGTGCTATCAACTGTGTCGAGGAACACGGTCGGTGGCGTTCTGGCGGATTGCGGTGGTGGGCATGGGGGCGGTATGTTCGGCTCTGCTGCTTACGCAAGCGCCGCCTTAGCTCAGTCGGCAGAGCGATTCACTCGTAATGAATAGGTCGTGGGTTCGATTCCCACAGG
>CAUVMS010000063.1:0-15125 GCA_963552815.1 uncultured Actinomyces sp.
GCATCCACGGCTTCGTTTTGCCCGATAACCCGTCCGCCGCCCAGGACACCGGCACGGACTCCCTGGCCGACGACACCCCCAGCGAGGACGACCCTGACGCCGAGGATGCCGGCGTCGTCGGCCTGGAGGTCGTCAAACGGATCCTCGGCGCCCAAGTCATCGAAGAGGTCACCGTGACCCAGGAAGGACGCTGACATGCCCGCCGTCTACGAAGGCGCCGTCCAGGACCTCATCGACGAGTTCGGCGAGCTGCCCGGCATCGGGCCCAAGTCCGCCCAGCGCATGGCCTTTCACGTGCTCGCCGCCGACTCGGCCGCCGTCGAGCGCCTCATCGAGGCCCTGCGCGCCGTCAAGGTCAAGGTTCGCTTCTGCGAGACCTGCGGCAACATCGCCGAGGCGCCCCAGTGCGCCATCTGCCGCGATCCCCGCCGCGACCAGCGCGTCATCTGCGTCGTCGAGGAGCCCAAGGATGTCGTCGCCATCGAGCGCACTCGCGAGTACCGGGGGCTCTACCATGTGCTCGGCGGCGCCATCGACCCCATCAACGGTGTCGGCCCCGACGACCTGCGCGTGCGCGAGCTCTTCGGGCGCCTGGGTGCGGGTGAGGTCGAGGAGGTCATCCTGGCCACCGACCCCGACGTCGTCGGCGAGGCGACCGCCGCCTACCTCACCCGCATGCTGCGCACCATGGCCGTGCCCGTCTCCCGGCTCGCCTCCGGCCTGCCCGTGGGGGCGGACCTGGAGTACGCCGACGAGGTCACCCTCGGGAGGGCCTTCGAGGGCCGACGCCGCGTCGAGGACTGACTATCTGCGTCGAGCCGGGCATTTTTCGCGTAGCCCTACCGTTTTTCTGTCGGGCTACGCGAAAAACGCCCGGCTCGATGGGGTGGGGCGGATGAGAGGGTAAGGGGCGAGGGCGAGACGCGACGTCGACCATGTCAGCTCGTATAACTTGTAAAACTAGTTGCACGGTGTGATGATGGGTGGTGTGAGGGCGCTCAGAGCCCTCCCGCTGAGGCGAACCACCTCGACGGACACCATCATCCAGGAGCCCTGATGAACGCCGTCACCTGCACTCACGTCACCCGCCGCTTCGGCAGCCTCACCGCCGTCGACGACGTCAGTTTCCACGTCACCGACGGCGAGATCTTCGGCATCATCGGCCCCAACGGCGCCGGCAAGACCACGCTGCTGTCCAGCATTGAGGGCCTCGACGAACCCACCTCCGGCGAGATCACCGTCCTGGGCCACCATCCTGTCAAGGACGCCGCCGAACTCGCCCGCCACACCGGCATCCAGCTCCAGCAGGCCGCGCTCCTACCCCGACTGCGGGTCGGCGAGGCCCTCGAGCTCTTCTCCTCCTTCTACGACCACGTAGTGCCCTGGCGCCCGCTGCTGGAGCGCCTCGGCATCGCCTCCAAGGAGAAGGCCGACGTCGCCCGGCTCTCCGGCGGGGAGCGCCAGCGCGTCTTCATCGCCCTGGCCCTCGTCCACGACCCCGAGCTGCTCTTCCTCGATGAGCTGACCACCGCGCTCGACCCCCAGGCGCGCCTGGCCATGTGGGACGTCGTGCGCGACATCCGCGAGCGCGGCAAGACGGTGGTCCTGACGACCCACTATATGGAGGAGGCCGAGGCCCTGTGCGACCGGGTCGCCGTCATCGACCACGGACGCCTCATCGCCCTCGACACGATCCCGGCCCTCATCGCGGCCCACGGCGGCCAGGCCACGCTTCGGCTCAGGCTCAGCGCTCCGGCACCCCGGACGCTGTCCGACGTCGAAGGCGTCACCTCCGTACGAACCGACGGCGCCGTGACCGTCGTCAGCGGCACAGGAGCCTTCGCCCAGGCGGTCCTGTCCCACCTGGCCCACGCCGACGTCGTCGTGCAGAGCATGGAGACCCACTCGCCGGGCCTGGAGGAGGTCTTCCTCAACCTCACCGGACGCGCTCTCAGAGAAGCCTGACCGGTCGAGGCCAGGCTGAGTAACCGACTACCGAGAAACCGAGCACTGAGAAGAGACACGACCATGTCCGCCATGCCGACCGCGCGCACCCGCCGAACCTTTGCGACCCTGCTTGTCATGCTGACCCGCTCGACCCTGCGCGAGCCCGTCGGCCTGTTCTTCACCCTCATCCTCGCCCCGCTGCTGGTGGCCGTCCTCGGGGTGCTCTTCGGCAATGACCCCAGTCCCCAGTTCGGCGGCCGCGGCTTCATGGACGCCACCCTGCCCGCCTGCGCCTGCCTCGTGGTGGGGATGACCGGCATCATCATCCTGCCCACCAACCAGCTCCAGCTGCGCGAGAGTGGGGCCCTGACCCGTCTGCGGGCCACGCCGCTGAGCCCACGGGTCTTCGTCGCGGCCGACCTGACCGTCAACTTCCTCATCAGCCTGGTGGGAATCGTCCTGGCACTTCTGGTGGGAGCCCTCGGCTTCGGGGTGCGGCTCCAGGGCAGCCCGTTGGCGGTCCTGGCCGCCGCGGCCCTCGGGCTGGTGGCCTTCCTAGCGCTGGGCTACATGTTGGCCGCCCTCTACCCCTCCTCCCGCGCGGCCACCGGCATCGGCAACGGGTTGTTCATCGTCATCATGATGACCTCCGGGGCCTTCGTCCCCCAGAGCCAGATTCCGCAGGGCGTTCAGCGCGTGGCCCGCTACTCGCCCTTCCACTACCTGGTCGACCTCGTCCAGGGGATGTGGTCCGGCCAGTCCTGGGCGGATTATGGGTCGGCGCTCGCGGTGCTCATCGGCATGACGGTGGTCTGCGGCCTGCTGGGGGCGCGGCTGTTCCGGTGGAAGACAGCCTGACTGAGGTCCACTCACGCCCCTCGCGCCGAGCCGGGCATCTTTCGCGTAGCCCTACCGTTTTTCTGTCGGGCGACGCGAAATTTGCCCGGCTCGATGGGCGGAACAGGAGGGTCAGGCCAGGCGCACGCCGCGCGGCAGCTTGCCGGCCGGGACGCGCAGACGCCTGCTGGCCATCACCACGCCGCCGGCCCCCAGGGCCATGAGCACCACCAGGCTCGCGGGCCAGAAGACCAGGTGCTCGGCCAAGGGGCCCCCGTCGTCACGACTGCTGGAGGAGTCGTTGCGGGAGCTCTCCAGGTCCTTGCAGTAGCCGTAGACAACCCGTTCGGGCTGCGGCTTGCGCATGCTGTCAACGCCCATTCCGGTCCGGGTCAGGAGGGAGTTCGGGTAGCTGTCGGTGTCCGAAGCTGGTTGCTGCGGCGCGTGGACGGTGGCGTCTCCCAGGGCCACGAAGGGGTTGGGGGCCAGCATCCACCAGATCCGCTCGGTGCGCGTGACGACCTTGGTCCGGATCTCGGGCTCGGGCTCGCACACGACCTTGTCATCGGTCGAGGCGTCATAGTCCACGTAGTAGCTCTCCACTGTCTGGGTGCCGGTCACCAGGGAGGTGGAGATGAGCGTGGCCAGGGGAGTCCCCACGGTCAGGGCGGCCACCGCGAGGTAGGTCAGGACCGCCGAGGCCGAGGGCCGCGCTGCCAGCGCCGAGAAGCCCAGGCCGATGGCACACACCGCCCCCAGCGTGAAGACGAGGATGACCAGGTGTGAGAGGAACGCCAGCCAGTGCGAGCCGCCCCCGACCGTCAAGAGGACGAGGAAGGGCACCGCCACACCCAGGAAGGCGATCGCCGCCACCCAGGCCGCCAGCAGCTTGCCGACGACGATCTCCTGGCTGCGCAGTGCCGTGGCCTGCAGCAGTGCCAGGGTCGCGTCGGCCCGGTCACCGTTGATGGAGGTCGCCGACAGCGTGGGAGCGATGATGAGACCGATCCCCAGCACGAAGCAGACGACGAGGTCGTAGAGCACCAGAAGATAGTCGTTGGACACGCCTCCGGAGATCGTGGTCTCGATGGTGATGACCAGCCCGCCGCACAGCAGGATGAGCACCGCCAGCCAGATCCCCAACATGATGCGCCAGCGCGTGGCCCTCACCCGCTGACGCAGCTCGAGTACCATGATGGTGCGTACGCCCGTCCAGCTCATCGGCGTTCTCCTTCCAGGGCCAGGTAGGTCTCCTCCAGGGTTCCGGACAGTGGGGCGAAGGAGACGACCTCCACCCCGGCCTCGACGGCCCCTCGCAGCAGGTGGGCCGCTGTTGCGTCGTCGGCGACCGGGAGGCGCACAGCGCCGTCCTGCTCGGCCGTGACGGGCAGCTGCGCGGAGTGCGTCCACTGGCCCAGGCGCCCAGCGTCCAGGGCCCGCATCCGCCAGGTCCGCTGCATCCGGAGCGGGGCTACGATGCCGTAACCTGCCGGGCCGGGCGCCGGGCCCCACCCTGGCGGCGAGGCGACGGCGGTCCCGTGGGACATGAAGACGACGCCGTCGACCATCTCCTCCATCTCCGTCAGGATGTGGCTGGAGAGCAGGATCGTGGTGCCGCCCGAGGCCAGGTCGCGCAGCAGGACGCGCAGGTCGGCGCGCGAACGCGGGTCCATGCCGGCGGCGGGCTCGTCCAGGAGGAGGACTTTGGGGGTGTGGATGAGGGCGCGGGCCAGGCCCAGGCGCTGCTTCTGGCCGCGGGAGAGGACCCGGGCGGGCGTGTGCGCCATCTCATCGAGGTGGACCAGGGTGAGCATCTCGAAGGCTCGGGTGCGGGCGGCGTCGGCGTCCATGCCCTGGGCGGTAGCGAAGGTCAGGAGGATCTCGGTGCAGGTCAGGGAGTCCCAGGTGCCGAAGGCGTCGGGCATCCAGCCCACGGCGCGGTGGACCTCGCGCGACTGGGTCACCGGGTCCAGGCCCGCCACCCGGATCGTCCCGGCGTCCGGGGCCAGGAGCGCCGCCAGCATGAGCAGCAGGGTGGTCTTGCCTGCACCGTTGGGGCCGACCAGGCCGGTGACGGCGCCACTGGGCACCGACATGTCCAGCTGGCGCACCGCCGGAGCCTGCCCGAAGAATCGGGTGAGCTGGGAGACTTCGATGCTCATGGGCGTAGGGTACGTCGTTGGTCGGGGCTTGTTGGGCGGAACTCGGGCCCGCCACACTTCGACCAAAACTTCAGAAACGACGCGGCTCCGGGTCATTTATGAAGTTTTGGTCGAAGTGTGGGCCGTGGGTGTGGGCCGTGGGTGTGGGCCGTGGGTGTGGGCCGTGGGTCGCGAGCTGTGGGTCGCGTGATGCGTCGGCAACACGGCGCGCCGTATGCTTACCCCAGCCACGCCGTCGTGGGCGCCGCACGGCGACGGCTCCAGAATCCGGAAGCCCCTGCCGGGACGCCCGCACCGGCGTGGAGCCCCTGATTCAAGACACGCACTGATACCAGGACCCGAGGAGCGCCCCATGGCACTGGTCGTCCAGAAGTACGGCGGCTCGTCCGTCAGCGACGTCGACGCAGTTCGACGCGTCGCCCGGCGCATCGTCGCCACCCGCCAGGCCGGCAACACGGTTGTTGTCGTCGTTTCCGCGATGGGGGACACGACCGATGAGCTCCTCGACCAGGCCGCCGCCCTGAGCACCGCCCCTCCCGCCCGCGAGATGGACATCCTGCTGTCCGCCGGTGAGCGCATCTCCATGGCTCTGCTCGCCATGGCCATCACCGAGCTCGGCGTGCCGGCGCACGCCTACACCGGCGCCCAGGCCGGCGTCCTCACCGACTCCAAGTACGGCAAGGCCTCCATCGTCGGAGTGCTGCCCGAGCGCGTGGCCCGCTCCATCCAGACCGGCGCGGTCGCCGTCGTCGCCGGATTCCAGGGCATCAACGAGGTTGAGGACACCACCACCTTGGGGCGTGGCGGCTCCGACACGACCGCGGTCGCCCTGGCCGCCGCCCTCAACGCCGACGTCTGCGAGATCTACACCGACGTCGACGGCCTGTTCACCGCCGACCCCCGCATCGTCCCCACCGCCAAGCGCATCGAGTCCCTCTCCAGCGAGGAGACCCTGGAGCTGGCCGCCCACGGTGCCAAGATCCTCCACCTGCGCGCCGTGGAGTACGCCCGCCGCTTCGGGGTGCCGCTGCACGTGCGCTCCTCCTTCTCCGACAAGACCGGGACCTGGATCTACGACGGCCGCCGCGAGGGCGCCTTCGTGCCCTCGGTCGTGGTCGCCCAGCTCGACGACGTCGTCGCCGCCGACACCGCGACGCCGGGCAGTCCTGCGACGCCGGCCTCCCCGGTCAGCGCTGCCACTCCCGCGAGCCCGGCGAGCCAGGGGGACTCTCCCGTAGCCTCCGCCTCGCCTTCAGACCCCGCCGGACTCGACGAGGGCCCCTCGGCCGCCGTCGTCGACACCGCGCACCGCAACGCCATCGCCGCGCGGGCCCAGGCCCGCCCTCGCCCGTCCGCCAAGGAGGACCACGTGGAAGCCCCCGTCATCTCCGGAATCGCCCACGACCGCAGCCAGGACAAGATCACGCTCGTGGGCGTGCCCGACATCCCCGGCGCCGCCGCCCGCATCTTCGCGATCGTGGCCGGCACCGACGCCAACATCGACATGATCGTCCAGGACGTCTCGGCTGAGGGCACGGGCCTGACCAACATCTCCTTCACCTGCCCCGATGGCGACTCCGCCAAGGCTCGCGAGGCCCTGGAGGCCGCCCGTGAGGAGCTGGGCTTCCGCAGCCTGCACTTCAACCCCGACATCGGCATCCTGTCCCTGGTGGGGGCCGGCATGCGCTCCAACCCAGGGGTCTCGGCGCGCCTGTTCAGCGCCCTGAGCGAGGCCGGGGTCAACATCCACATGATCTCCACCTCCGAGATCCGCATCTCGGTGGTGGTCGACGACGCCGCACTCGACGAGGCCGTGCGCGCCGTCCACTCCGCCTTCGGCCTCGACGCCCAGGCCGCCGAGGCGGTCGTCTACGGAGGGACCGGACGATGAGCAATCCCGTGAACACCTACACCGGCCCGGCTGATGGCGTCTGCGTCGCCGTCGTGGGAGCCACCGGCCAGGTCGGCCGCGTCATGCGCGCCATGCTGGCCGAGCGCGACTTCCCGGCCCGCTCGGTGCGCTTCTTCTCCTCGGCCCGCAGCGCCGGGACCGTCGTGGACTTCCGCGGCGCCCAGATCGAGGTCGAGGACGTTGCCACCGCCGACCTGGCGGGCATCGACGTCGCCATCTTCTCCGCCGGGGGCGCCGCCTCGCGTGAGCACGCCCCCCGCTTCGCCGCGGCCGGGGCCGTCGTCGTCGACAACTCCTCGGCCTGGCGCAAGGACCCCGAGGTGCCGCTCGTGGTCAGTGAGGTCAACCCGCACGCCCTGCGCGAGCGGCCCAAGGGAATCATCGCCAACCCCAACTGCACCACCATGGCGGCCATGCCCGCGCTCAAGGTGCTGCACGAGGAGGCCGGGCTCATCCGCCTCATCGTCTCGACCTACCAGGCCGTCTCCGGCTCAGGGCGGGCCGGGGTGGCAGAGCTGGCCGGTCAGGTGCGCGCCGTCGTGAATGAGGACATGGAGGGCCTCGCCCTGGACGGGCGGGCCGTCGAGTTCCCCGTGCCGGAGGTCTACGTCGACACCATCGCCTTCAACGCCGTGGCCTGGGCCGGGAACGACGCCGGGGACGGTTCCGGTGAGACCGATGAGGAGCAGAAGCTGCGCAACGAGTCGCGCAAGATCCTGGGGATCCCGGACCTGCTCGTCTCCGGCACCTGCGTGCGCATCCCGGTCTTCTCCGGCCACGGCCTGAGCATCAACGCCGAGTTCGCCCGCGAGATCAGCGTCGAGCGAGCCCGTGAGCTGCTGGAGGCGGCGCCCGGCGTCACCTACCAGGACGTGCCCAGTCCCCTCAAGGGCTCCGGTCGCGACGGCGTCTTCGTGGGGCGCCTGCGTGCCGACCAGGCCTTTGCGCCGGGTCACGGCCTGCAGTTCTTCGCCGTGGGGGACAACCTGCGCAAGGGCGCGGCCCTCAACGCCGTCGAGCTCGCCGAGCTGGTGGCCGCCGAGATCCGGGGCTGAGTTCTCTTTTCCGCCGAGCCGGGCATGTTTCGCGTAGGGTGACCGTTTTTCGGTAGGTCTACGCGAGAAATGCCCGGCTCGGCGCCTATAGGGTCAGTGAGGCTTATTCACAGAGTCAGCCGACGCCAGCATCTTCGCAGGTCACAGCACCTTCAACGGATGCTGTGAATAAGCCTTAGTGGCCCGATTCGCGTTCCGCCAGAAGGCGGTCGATGCGCTCGCTCAGCTCGCCGACCTGCTGCTGCAAAGCGGCCACCTGCGCCTGCGTGGCGGCCTCCTGCTCGGCACTCTCCTCCTCGACCAGCGAGACGATCCACGATGCCAGGGTCGCCGTGACCACACCGACGAGCGCCACCCCGCCGATCATGAGCAGCGCCGCAGAGGAAGTAGACGGCCGCGCCGAGCAGGATTTCCGCGCGAAGGGAAGTGATTACCTCGGGACGCGACACGAGCGGCAAGGAGAACACGATCCCGAGCAGGAAGCCGAGGACGGACATGGTGGCCAGGGATGTTGTGGGTGCTTCGCTTTGTATGAGGCGCCGGTGCCAGCCGCCTTGAGTCAGACATGTGGCAACAGCAGTGCCGAACATGACGCCGGACAGTGCCCACAGGGTGGGTGCGACTTGGGAGAGGTGGATGTCGACGTGCTCCTCGACGGTCTCAGGCAGGTCCACTGCCGTGGTTGCGATGACGGCGAAGACGGTGCCCGATAGCCCTTGAGCGCGGCACGAACTCCGTGACGCGAGCCCGAGGAGCGCGGCTGATATGGCGATGACCGTCAGCATGAGCCCGATTGTGTCAGTGTCGTGCCGGCCTGCTTCCCGGGCTTCCAGCAGGCTGAGGACGATGGCCGTGGAGGCGAGAGCCGCCGCCGGCGTGCGCAGCTGCTCGAAGGACAGAAAGTCAGAATCACTCACGATGTTTCTTCGGTGAAGTCGTGGGGGTGTCGGCAGGAGCGGCAGAGTCAGCGGTGCTGGCGTCGGAGTCCTCGGTCTCCTGCGCTGGGAGATCGTGAAGGACGAACAGAGGGCTGACGCTCACCAGCACAAGGATGAACAGGATGGAAACGGTGCCGGTGGTGGGAAAGGCACTGTACTCGTTGACGCCGTGGAGCCAGACGATGGCAGCCAAGCAGATGATCGTCGCCGTCGGGGAGACGGCGGCCAATAGGGTGATGAACACCCCCGCGGTGAACCAGAAGAGCAGGGAGCTCTCACTGGTGGCGGTGTCGGCATGCTCGATCTGGACAAACTGTGGGTTTGAGGGTCTGAAAAAAAAGAGGACGACGCCGATTCCGATGATTGCCTCAGCCAGCCGTGCCGGGTGGAGGATGTACCTCCACCCGGATACCTGCGCGAGGGTCAAGCGTACGTGCTTTCTTGCGACGAAAGCAAGCGCCGCTCCCAGGAGCAAGCCGGCGGTGAACCATAGAGGCCTGGCGGAGTCTTCAAAATTCCCCGGTGTATCTCCGTAGGGATTTGTCAGGACGTTCAGGATGAGCAGGGTTGCTCCTGAAGCCGCCAGGCTGGTTGGATGATTCCATATGACCAAGAGGAAAACCAGTAGGATAGAGGCTAGAATGATCGGATTCTCAACCTTGGAAGGATCTACTAGGTGTGAGTCCGAGGGTGGGGTGAACATAAAAGTAAGAACCGCCGTGAGCGCCGTGGTGATGGGGGCGCGTAGTTGCTGAAAAGAGATCTCATTACTCATGGGTGTCCTTTTGTTGTGGCGAGGTGCGGGAATCTGCGGCTTGCCTCGACGTGATCGGGCGTGCCTTCTTGTAGTGGTACATGGTGAACAGTCCGGCTGTGGCAGAGATGGCGAGAAGCGGGATGGGGAGAATGCCGGCCAGGTAGGTCCTCGCTGCCTCCTCGTTGTCGAAGGTGTAGTAACGGCCGAGGGTGATGGCCAGGTAGATCGGGGGAATGAAGGGCGATACTCCAGCAAATGATGTCATTGCAAAACCGCAGAGGAAGGTGATGGCGGACATGCTGGCCTGTTCGGGTGGCGTCCATAAGCGAGAAGGCGACATGCTCACGAGGGGTGCGGACGCCAGGAGGCTGACAAGTATTGCGACCGCGATTCTCCCGAGGGACTGGTCCGTGAGGCTGAGAGTTGAGTGATGCTTGCTCGTGCGGCTGATGGTGGTGCACGTTGCTACGACCGATCCGCACATTATTCCGGACAGGACCCACAGGATTGGAGAGATCCCCGAAAGGGCGCTCTGCCCGTACTCGCTGTTTTCTGGAGTTATTTCACCAATGAGGGCGGTGACAGTGAATGCTGCGCTTGCGGCCCCTTGTGCTTGTGGCGAATTGTAGGTGGCCACCCCTGCGGAGATTGTCCAAAAAACAATGGCGGTAAAGGCGGCGAATGAGTCGAATGAATCGGAGTCGGGGTCGAGTCCATGTAGCTCCGTGAGTGCGATGATGGCGAAGGCGCTGAGGGCAATTGCTGCCGGCACCTGCAGTGGCTGGAACGGTTTGATCTCATTCATGTGGCGATGCTGCTCTTCCCGGAGTTTGAGAGGTCGGCGTGCTGTCTGAAAGAGTCCTCATTACTCGCTGCGCCCTTGTGGTGTGGCGAGTGTGAGGATCTGTGACTCAGCTCGACTCGCGTGACCATGGACTTTTGAAGCTGTACAAGGTGAAGAGGCCGACGGTTGCTGCTATTGCGATCAGCGGGAAGGAGATTGTTTCGATGCTGACATCTCGATTCTGCTCCGAGGTGTGTGTGATGTGAATCCATGCCAGCGTGATTGCCAGGAAGGCGGCTGGGGCTATGGGTGAGATGACTGCGAGCGCAGTCAGGGAGAAGCCTGAGAGGAACGTCAGTATCACAGTTCCCGCATTGATTGTGTGGGTTCCTGAGTGGTAGGAGTTCGAAACGATCAGCCCCATGAGTGGGAAGACGCAGGCCAGTGTGGCGCCGATGATTCTGTCGAGGTGGAAGATGCTGTCGATCTCGTCTGGGGTCCGATTGGCGCGATGGGACAAGGTCCAGGCGGTAGCGAATGTTGCCCCGCACATAATTCCAGAAAGGGTCCACAGCGTTGGTCCGATCGAACCGAAATCGCTGTACTCGATGTCCGGCGCGACTCCGGATTCTCGTTGCATTCGTGTTGCTACGAAGGATGTCAAGGCGAATTCTGATTGCAGTCGAGTTGCGAAGAATGCTGTCAATGTGAATGTGATGCTTGAAGCTGCTTGAGCTTGTGGAGATTTCCAGGCGGCGATACCGATGCATTGGGCCCAGAAAACGACGGAGAAAACATAGAACTTAAGGTTTGCCTTGTTGGGGTCGGCGCCGGCATTATGTATGTTTGTGATGGCGAAAACGACAAAAATACTGAGGGCGGCCGTGATCGGCGCCCGAAGTGACTGAAGAGGATTGCTATCGCTCATGTCGTGTCTTTCGGTTTTCTTATGAAGGTGCGCAGCTGCGGGTCGTGGGGACAGGGGCGCATGTGGGGCTGCGTCCGACTCCCCCTTGGGCTGTCGTCGAGAAGTGTAGTGAAGAAATTCATCCGAGTTAGCGGTTGCGTCCACCGGATCGCGGAATGCGGCAACGCCAGGGTGGCTGCTCGCGCCGGCGCAGGAGGTCCAGGGGTCCTTGGGGGTGTGAGGGCGGGTGTCGAAAACTTGCGGATCAAGGAGAATCCATCGGCAACGTCGGGGCATTCGACGTCGTCGGGGGCCGGAACCCTGTTCCCGGACGCGCAGGATGTCCCCATCCACAGCGGTGCGCACCCGGCCGGTCACTCTCGCCGGGTGGACGAAGTCGCTCGGCCGAGTGGCCGCCGAGATCCGGGGCTGAGTTCTCTTTTCCGCCGAGCCGGGCATGTTTCGCGTAGGGTGACCGTTTTTCGGTAGGTCTACGCGAGAAATGCCCGGCTCGGCGCCTATAGGGTCAGTGGCCCGATTCGCGTTCCGCCAGAAGGCGGTCGATGCGCTCGCTCAGCTCGCCGACCTGCTGCTGCAAAGCGGCCACCTGCGCCTGCGTGGCGGCCTCCTGCTCGGCACTCTCCTCCTCGACCAGCGAGACGATCCACGACGCCAGGGTCGCCGTGACCACGCCGACGAGCGCCACCCCGCCGATCATGAGCAGCGCCGCGATGAAACGCCCCTCCGTGGAGACCGGGACGGTGTCGCCGTAGCCGATGGTGGTGATCGTCGTCAGCGCCCACCACAGGGCTTGGCCGAAGGTTCGGATTGAGGAGCCCGGCTCATGACGCTCCGCATCCAGAGTGGCCAGCGCCGAGGTAAAGATCAGCAGGGCGGCGCTGCTGGCCGTGTACAGGGTGATGCGCCCGCGCAGCGCGGTGCCGGCGCTGCGCTGCATGATGCTCACGAGCGTCACCAGACGCAGGAGCCGCAGTGGCCGCAGGATCGGCAGGGCGATGACCGCCAGGTCGGGTAGGTGGCGGAGGAACCAGTGGCCCCGGTTCGGTGCCAGTGCCAGGCGGACAAGATAGTCGACGCCGAACAGCGCCCAGACGGTGTTGATCACCAGCTCGGCCGCGTTCTTGGCCTCGCCCTGTGCGTTGGTGAGTACCTCCCAGGCGTAGGCGCCCAGAAAGACGACGGCGGCGACGGTCAGCGGCCACTCCGTGGCACGCTCCCACGCCCGCAGCCGGGTGCCCGTGCTGTCTTCGGTCGGCATGCTCCGATGGTAGTCGGCGCTTGGAACGGAACCGTGCTGCCCTCACCGGTGGGGACGTTTCTGCGCGGCTGGGGACGTTCTGCGCGTACGGGGACAGGAATTCTGTACCTGCACGCCTGACATGTCCCCGCCCGGAGCGGCATGCACCCGGCCGCGTGGAATGTCCTCGGAGGCGAGGGTTATTGCTCTCAGCTCGGCTTCGGCTCGGGCTCCGACGGCGCTGCGGGGGTCGCGTCGCATGACTCGGGCGGGGTGCGCACCAGTTGTGCGGCCCGCCAGACCTCGTCGAGCCGGGCCTCGACCCGGGAGCGGGTGTCGTCGAGCCGTGAGGGCTTCACTGTCAGGCCGAGCCGCGAGATGACGACCGGCCACCCCGGCACGGCGCCTCCGGTGGACGGGGCATAGACCGCCTGAACCTTCACCCGGCCCCGGCGCGTCGGAACCTCCTGGACCCTGAGGTTGTCGCGGCCGGAGGGCAGGGGGAAGGTGAAGGACTTCAGGTCCGTAACCGCCATGCCGTGCGGCCTCAGGCGCACCGCGCTCGACCGGCGGCGCACTGCGGTTCGCACCAGGGCGACGAAGAGCACGATGTGGAGCAGGAGCAGGACCCAGGTGGCCTCATCGACCAGCTCCTGGGTGGACTCGATATAGATCTCGGTATAGATCCCGATATAGATCAGGGCGTTCGGGATCGCCATCAGGGCGATCGGGCATGCCACCAACAGCGCGCCTGCAAGCATCGCCCACAGCAGGCCCACTGTGCGCCTGCTGGGATCCTGTGCGACGTGGAGGAATCGCGCTGCCACAACGTCGCGGTGGGTCACCGTGGCGTCCTTGGGCAGCCACCGGTCGATGCCCACGAAACAGAAGGTCGCGCCGAAGCAGAGGGCGGTCAGTATGAAGCTGTAGGTGGTCGTCCAGACGATCAAGTTCGACGCAGGGGTGACCGCCCGGCTTGGTTCGCCCGGGTCGGCCATCATGGCTTCGTCGACCTTCCATAGGGTCCAGGAGGCGCCGAACAGGACGAACGGGTAGAGGGAGGAAAGGCTGATGGTGGCCAGAGCGCACAGACATCCGAGCGCCTTGATACCGGTGGTCGGGCGTGGTCGGGCGTAGATCGCCATGGGTCACCTTCCTCGAAACATGACGGCGGGGCGGTCTTGGATTCGCGCTCCGCTCCGACGACGTCGGATGTGCCAGGGAGTCAAGTCTGCGGGTGCCGGGCTCGTCCTGCCTATGGGGGCCTCTGGCTCGGCGGGGACATTCGACGCCGTCGGGGGCATGTCTGTGCGGTTGGGGGCGGTCCGCGCGTTGGGGGACGGGAATGCTGTCCCTGGGCGCGCAGGATGTCCCCGCCCGGAGCGGCATGCACCCGGCCGCGTGGAATGTCCCCCGGAGGCGAGGGCTATTGCTCTCAGGCCGGCTTCGGCTCGGGCTCCGACGGCGCTGCGGGGGTAGCGTCGCATGACTCGGGCGGGGTGCGCACCAGTTGTGCGGCCCGCCAGACCTCGTCGAGCCGGGCCTCGACCCGGGAGCGGGCGTCGTCGAGCTGCGAGGGTTTCACGGTCAGACTGAGGCGAGGGATGACGGCGGGTGCCGTCAGTCTGGCGCCTTCCTTGGGCGGGGCGTAGATGGCCTGCAGGTGTATGCGGCCCCAGCGCGCTGGTGTCTCCTGGATTCGGAAATTGTCGCGACCAGAGGGGAGAGCAAGATTGAATAACTCCAGGTTCGCAACTGCTATACCGTGTCGGGATAGGCGCACCATGCTGGACCGGCGGCGCACAGCCGCGCGAACCAGGACGACGAAGAGCGCGATGTGGAGCAGGAGCAGGGCCACGGTGGCCTGACCGACCAGCTTCCGGGTCGACTCGCTATAGATCAGGGGGTGCGGGACGGCCGTCAGAATGATCGGGGAGGCCACCAGCAGCATGCCCGCAAGCATCGCCCACAGCATGCCCATGGCGCGCCTGTCGGGATCCTGGGCGACATGAAGGAACCGTGCCGACGCGATATCACGGTGGGTCGCCGTCGCGTCCTTAAGCAACCAGCGGTCAGTGCCGATGAAGCAGAAGGTCGCCCCGAAGCAGAGAGCGGTCAGCGCGACGCTGTAGATGGTCGTCATCGCGACTAAGTGAGCTGCGATGCTGCCTACCGGCCCCTTCTCCTCCGGGTAGGCCATGGCCTCGTCCATGGAACCCAGTCCCCAGGCGGCCAGGAACAGGAGGACCGGGTAGAGGAGCGCGACACCGACGGCGGCCAGAGCGATCAGCCATCCGAGCACCCTGATCCCGGTGGCGGGGCGTGAACGGATGTAGATCGCCATGGGTCACTTTCCTCAAAACTGGCGGCAGGTTGGTTGCAGCCTAGTTGGTCCGACGACGACGTTGGATGCCGTCGACGAGTCAAGTCTGCGGGCTGTGGGTGTTTCCTGGCCACGGGCCAAGCGCCCCGGCGGGGACAATCGACGCCGTCGGGGACGCTTTCTCGCCGATGGGTGCGGTCCGCGCCCGCAAGAGGCAGGAGGTCGGGACCTCAGGAATAGGCTGG
>CAUVMS010000064.1:0-14962 GCA_963552815.1 uncultured Actinomyces sp.
TGACGCCCAGGGCCGTGCCGGCGCTGTAGCGCTCCAGGCAGCCGCGCAGGCCACAGCCGCAGGGCCGCCCGCCGGGCACGACGGTGATGTGCCCGATCTCCCCGCCGAAGCCGGCCGCCCCGCGCAGGAGGCGCCCGTCGACGATGAGCGCCCCGCCCACGCCGGTGCCGATGGCCACAATGAGGGCGTTGCGCTTGCCGCGGGCTGCCCCGAAGCGGGCCTCGGCCCACCCGAAGGCGTTGGCGTCGTTCTCGACGACGACGGGCAGACCCACACCCTCGGAGATGACGTCGCCGATCCGCATCCCCGTCCAGTCCAGGTTGGTGCCGTGCGCCATCGTGTTGCGGTCGGAGGAGACGAAGCCGGCCGCCCCGATACCCACGGTGGCCGCGTCCGGGAAGTCCTCGTGCAGGCGCCGCACCACCGTGGTGATCGTGTCGATGATGGCCTGACGGTTGGCGGCGGGCGAGTCGCGCCGAACGGTCTGGAGAACCTGTCCGTCGTCGTCGACGACGCCGGCCGCGATCTTCGTCCCGCCGACATCTACTCCGACACTCAGTGCCATGCTTGCGCTCCTTGGGTAAACGACCGTTGTTCACGTTGCCATGCGGGTTGCTGACCGTCCAGCAGACCGACAACTGGGGTGAGCCGAACAGGTGAAGGATAACGTTCCCCGGCCCGCCGTGGTGGCGAGTCGGGGAACGGGGAGTGGAAGTTCGGGAGGTGGTGCGCCACCGTGTCGTGCAGTTGGTGGCGAGTCGGGGGACGGGGAGTGGAGGTCCGGGCGGCGAAGGCGCTCGGAGGTGCGGCGAGCCGATGGGGAGCCTCGTGGGCCGAGCAGCACAGGTGCTCGAAGGCCGTCACTCAGCACTACGGGCCTGGCGGGAGCGCCCAGAGGAACGAGTGGCGCGGATGATGGCCGGGAGCGCGTGCGCCGCCCGGCCCGCCGTCCTGCGGCGTCGTCAGCGCGTCGCCGTCGGCGCCGCGGAGGTCTTGGAGGCCTTGGCCTTGGCGGCCTGGCTGTTGATGACGGCCTTCATGTAATCCGCGTCCTGGTAGCCGCCGATGAAGGTCTCGCCCACGATCATGAACGGGGTGCCCGTGATGCCGATCGAGTGGGCGTGGTTCTTGTCCTTGGTGACGGCGGAGACGGTCTCCGCAGCGTTCATGTCGGTGCGGAACTGCTCGATGTCCGCCACCCCGGCCTTCTGGGCGAAGGCGACCAGCGAGTCCTCGGTGTACTCCGGGTGGCCCTGCGGATCGGCGGCGGCATAGACGGCGTCGTGGAACTCCCAGAACCTGCCCTGCTTGGCGGCGGCCCTGCCGGCCTGGGCGGCCAGCGGCGAGGTGGGGCTGATCTGGGCCAGGTCGCGCCACTCGATGCGCAGGGTGCCCTGGTCCACCAGGTCGGTGAGCTCGGGCTCGACGTTCTGGGCGAACTGGGTGCAGTAGGGGCAGGCGAAGTCGGAGTAGACGACCATGACGACCGGGGCGTCGACCTTGCCCTTGGCCTGGCCGTCGGCGGGGTCGCGGTGGGTCTCGGAGTGGATGAGCTCCAGGGTCTGCGCATCGGGGACCGGCGGTGCCGGCGTCGGCTCAGGGACCGCGGTGGCCGAGCCGTCGCTGCCGGCCGAGCCGGAGGTGGCCGTTTGGGAAGCGGTGGCCGCGTCTCGGTGGTGCCTGGAGGTGACGTTCTGCAGCAGCAGCGCGGCGATCACGGCCAGCAGGATGGCGATGACCACGAGGATGACCACGACGGCGCGGTTGCTCTTCGACTGAGCCGGTGTCGGTGAGGGCGGCTGAACACTCATGGGAGGGAGTCTCTCAGAGGAGCACCACCCCGCAACACGTCTGACAAGGCTGGTGGGAGCCCACTTCGTCACAGCCGTCTCGGCGATGTCCCAGTAGTGGTCCCAATCTCACGAGGCGCTTACGAGCCGCATACGGCGCGCTCACGAATGTCACCGAAGGTCATTGACGTCGGACCGACGTCGTCACACGCACTTCGACCGATTCTTCATAGACGACGCGTATACGTGTCGTCTATGAAGAATTGGTCGAGATTGAGCCCGGGCCCCGGTCCCAAGCGGTCCTAGCGCAGGGCGGTGCCGGCGGTGAGGCCCAGGCCGACGGCGCCCAGAGTCGCCGCCGTCATGAGGGCGGTGTGCCCGAGCGCCGGTCTCCACCGGCCTGCCAGCAGCAGCCGCGCCCCCTCAACGCAGGCCGTGGAGAAGGTGGAGTACCCGCCCAGGAACCCGGTCCCCAGGACGGTCAGCGCCGTGGCCGCCCAGGAACCGGAATCCGGCAGGCTGCCCGCCCGGCCCACGAGCAGACCCATGAGGAAGCAGGCGGTCACGTTGACCACGACGGTGCCCCAGGGCATCCGCGGCGCCCGGGAAACGCCGGAGCGCCGCCGTTTCGAGGCGGCCGCTGAGATGGCTGCGCTCACCCGGTTCACCTGGGTGTCCACGCACCAGCGGCAGGCCGCCCCCGCTCCGCCGGCCAGCGCCAGAGGGAGCCAGTCGGCGAGCCACCCCACCAGATCGGTGGTCACGGTCCCGCTCATGACGCCTCCTGGAGGGCGGGGCCGCCTTGACGGTCCCGACGACGCAGCCGGCCGGCCAGCCACAGTCCGACGGCGGCCGCCGCGAGTCCGGCCGCCATCGATCCCAGGAGGTAGGCGGCGCCAAGAGCCGGACGACCGGCGGCCCCGCCGGAGGCCAGGAGCCGGTGGCTCTCCAGGATGAAGGTCGAGTGCGTCGTCAGCCCGCCCAGCACCCCTGTGCCCAGGGCCAGGCGCAGGCGGGGGCGTTGCTCGCCGAGCGACCCGAGCAGCAGTCCCAGGACCAGGGCGCCGACGACGTTGATGGCCAGCGTCGTCGTCGGAAGGTGCCCGGGAGCGGCGGGCCAGGCGTGCTCGAGGGCCGCGCGCACCAGGGTGCCCGCGCAGCCGCCCGCGGCGACCAGGGCCAGCGAGCCGGCCGGCGAGGGGAGCGTCCCGGGTGCTGACGGGGCGGGCGCCGGTGCCGGTGTAGCTGCTGGCTCAGTGGCAGGCTCGGTTGCCGGCTCGGTGACAGGTGCAGCTGCCGGCTCGGCGGGTGCTCCCGCCTCAGGCCCCCGACCGGGGCCGGCCCGGGAGCCCGCCCCGGGGTCGGGCGCAGCGTCAGGTTCCGCCTCAGTCATTGCGCTTGGCGATCTGGAAGCCGTTCTTGTTGTAGATGACGGTGTAGGTCGACCCCCGCGTGGAGTGCTGCTCGCCCCAGGCGGCGGCGTCGGAGACACTCCACTGGTTGCCGCCGCCGTTGCGGTTCATGACGACGTAGTCCTTGTCCGGGCCGCTCGTCCCCATCCAGGAGACCTCGGCGCGGGGCACCAGGTAGGCCAGCATCGACAGGTCGGTCACCACCGTGGAGCCCTCCGGGATGGTGGCGATGATCTCCCGGGCGGTGGACACCCGCCGCGCCTCGGGATCGTCCTTCTTGGTCTGGGCGTTGGGCGTGTTGAAGTTCTGGTCGGTGGCCTTCCACAGCGGCAGGTAGGGGGCGGTCAGGACGCCGGTCGCCACGACGGTCAGGATGCTCGCCGCGGCCACATAGCGGTGCCGCAGCGGCACCGTGAGCCAGGTGGGGTAGACGCGCGGACGCCGGCGCGGCCTGCCGCCACCGCTCGCGTCGTCCTCGCCGCCGGCGGCACTGGTCGGGGACTCCAGGACGGAGCGGCCATCAACCCCCACCTCCCGGATGGGCCGACCGGCCAGGTAGGCGCCGTGCGCGCGGCGTCGGGCCACGACGTCGAGCAGCGCCCCGATCGCGATGGGCATGAGGGTGACGTTGTAGTGCCAGTTGTCCCACACCCAGTAGAAGTCCACCGACCCCAGGAACCGCCACGCCAGCGTGGGCAGCACCACGAGCAGCCAGGGCGAGGTCAATCCGACGACGCCGCTGGTGAGGACCAGCATGATGACGACCTTGATCTTCTGGGTCAGGGCGTCGGGACTCGTGGGCTTGTTGTCCGAGCTCAGCCCGTAGTCCCACACGCCGTTGATGTTGAAGGCCGGCAGGAACACCAGGACGGAGAAGAGGAAGGCCGCGACCCCGCCGACGATCATGCCCCCACCCAGCCGTAGCCCCCGGCGCCGGTTGCGGGCGGCATCGGCATCAGGCGCGTCATCGAGGTCGTCGGCTCCATCGGCACGGGGGCCGCCGACCGTGCAGGTCCGGTACCAGGCCGGCACCATCGAGGTGAGGATGACGGCCACTCCGATCATGAGGACCGTCAGCCCCATGTCCTCCTTGACCAGGACCAGCGGCGCCGACCAGGCCGTCACCGCCACCCAGCGCCGTTCCACGAAGGCCACCGAGGCGAAGGCCAGCATCGGCACCGCGAAGGCGACCTCGTGGAACTGCGCCGCCACGGCCCCCTGGATCCCCCAGGACAGGACGTAGACGAGCCCGAGCGCGCCGCCCACCCACGGGTTCGTCAGCCGGCTCGCCAAGCGGGTCAGCGGCCAGGCCGAGACCGCCAGCAGCAGGTCCTGGGTGATGAGCAGGCTCAAGGGGGTGGGGAAGAGCCGCCAGATCGGCCCCAGCAGAATGAGGATCGGGTGGAAGTGGTCGCCCAGGAGATTGAACCCGTCGCCCTTGACCGGCACGATCGGTGCCTGGAGGTGGGCGTAGGCCTTGGCCAGCTCGGAGAAGATCGCCAGGTCCCAGCTGGGGACCTGCTTCATCGTGCCCCACTGGACGGTCGAGTAGTAGATCATTACCCAGGCGCCGATGACGACGACGATCGCGGCCGGAAGCGAATGGCGGATCTGGTCCCTGAGGTTCACGGCGAGGTTCACGGCGCTGAGCCTACCCGTGTGAATCAGGGATGAACCTGGTACCGCTAGGCTCGTGGCGTCACCCACGATCCAGGAGACGAGATGCCCCAGACGCCGCAGCCCGCCGAATTCGGTCCGGCGGCCGACTCCTCAGCACCGCATCAGCGGCCTGACCTCGACCAGCTGGTGAAGCAGGACGCAGAGCCGCAGCTCCAGCGCCACCTCACCAACCGTCACATCCAGCTCATCGCCATCGGCGGGGCGATCGGAACCGGGCTGTTCATGGGCTCGGGCAAGACGATCTCCCTGGCCGGCCCCGGTGTGTTCCTCGTCTATGCCCTCATCGGCGCCGTCCTCTTCCTGGTCATGCGGGCCCTGGGCGAGGTGCTGCTGTCCAACCTGTCCTACAAGTCCTTCGCCGACGTCGCCCACGACCTCATCGGGCCGTGGGCCGGCTTCTTCGTGGGCTGGACCTACTACGTGTGCTGGTTGGTGACGGCCGTGGCCGAGGTCATCGTCATCACCGGATACGTGAGGTACTGGTGGCCCCACCTGCCCCTGTGGATCACGCCGGTGGTCACCGTGGCCCTGCTATTCAGCCTCAACCTCGCCACCGTCAAGGCTTTCGGGGAGATCGAGTTCTGGTTCTCCATCATCAAGATCGTGGCCATCATGGCGCTCGTCGTCGTCGGCATCGTCATGGTGGTGGTGGGCTTCACGGCTCCCAACGGAGCCCACGCCCAGATCTCCAACATCTGGAGCGGGGGCCTGTTCCCCAACGGTCTGAGCGGGTTCTTCGGGGCTTTCCAGATCGCCATCTTCGCCTTCGTGGGCACCGAGCTCGTGGGGACCGCGGCCGCCGAGGCCAAGGACCCGGAGGTCACCCTGCCGCGGGCCATCAATGCCATCCCCGTGCGTATCGTCCTGTTCTACCTGGGGGCGCTCGCGGCCATCATGGCTGTCACTCCGTGGCAGGAGATCAACCCCAAGGACAGCCCTTTCGTGGCCATGTTCGCCCTGGCGGGGCTCGGCGTGGCCGCCAGCGTCGTCAACTTCGTGGTGCTCACGGCCGCGGCGTCGTCGGCCAACTCCGGGGTCTACTCCACCTCCCGGATGCTGTTCGGTCTGTCCTGGGCGGAGAACGCCCCCCACATCTTCCGCAGGCTGACGACCCGCTCAGTGCCGGGCATCTCCCTCATCGTCACCTGCACCAGCCTGCTGACCTCGATCCCGCTGCTCTACACCTCCGAGTCCATCATCGAGGCCTTCACGACGGTGACGACAGTGGCCAGCGTCCTGTTCATCCTCGTGTGGTGCGTCATCGTCATCTCCTACCTGCGATTCCTGACCCTGCGGCCCGAGCTCCACGAGGCCAGCACCTTCCGGCTGCCCGGTCAGCGCGCGGCGGCCTGGCTGTGCCTGGCCTTCTTCGCCTTCGTCATCTGGACCCTCACCCAGGCCCACGACACCCGGGTCGCGGTCTTCGCCTCGCCCCTGTGGCTGGTGGCCCTCGGGGTGGCGTGGGTCGTCCATAGTCGCCGGCTCGCCAGGCAGGAGCCTCAGCCGTGACCACCACCGGTGACGGGCGGACGGCGGAGACGGGGGACTCGACGTCGTCGGCCTGCCTGGAGGACCTGCTCACCCAGGCGACGGGAGCCGTCCGCCGGGCCGCCGCCTTCGCCCTGAACCCGGGCGAGGAGCTGCGCATCGAGGCCAAGGCGCACCGCAACGACCTGGTCACCCAGGTCGACCGCGGCGTCGAGGAGCGCATCGCCGGCCACCTGGAGGCCACCGGCATCCCCATCCACGGCGAGGAGGCGCACCGCGTCGAGGGCTTCGAGACCTACCGCGGCCGGGCCTGGGTGCTCGACCCCATCGACGGGACCCTCAACTACGTGTCCACCCACCGCGACTGGGTCGTCTCGCTCGCCCTTGTCGACGACGGCGTGCCCGTGCTGGCGGTCCTTGCCGACCCCGTCGCCGGCCGGCTCTACACGGCCATCCGCGGCCGAGGTGCCCGGGTCGAGCCGCTGCTGAAGGGCGCTGTGGGCGCCGACGACGCTGCACCGCGGGCCCTGGGGACGGTGAAGAACCTGCCCCTGAGCGAGGGGATGGTCATCGCCCACTACCAGCTCACGCAGCACGCGGGCATCGGCCGAGCAATCGAGGCCTCGCGCGGCATGCGCTGCTACGGGGCAGCCGCCCTGGAGATGACGGGGGTGGCCGTGGGCGGCGCGGTCGTCTACGCCCAGCCGCTGCTCCAGCCCTGGGACGTTGCGGCCGCCGCGCTCATGTGCACCGAGACCGGGGCCGTCCTCACCCGGATGGACGGGGCGCCCTTCGATGTGCGCCGCGCCGGGTCCCTGCTCGTGGGCACCCCCGCGGCTCACGCCGAGGTGCTGGAGTACCTGCGCGCCGCCGGCAGCTGAGGCCCGCGGGGCCGGGCCCCACACTTCGACCGAATCTTCACAAACGACCCGGCTCCGCGTCGTTTGTGAAGAATCTGTCGATGTGTGGCTGGGGCCTGGGGGCCGGCTGCTGGCCGCACAGCCCATGGAAGGCGAAGGAGCGCCGCGCGGCGCGGCGGCCACAGATGTCCTTTGTAGGATGTCGGACATGACAAGAATAGTGAGGCGGCGCCCGGTTGATCCAGGGCGTGCCGTCCCGGCGCGAACGTCTGCGAAGTCCTCGGTAACAGGAGGCTCGGCACGCCGCCGTCGAGTGGGGATCGGCGCCCTGGCGGTCCTTATCGGAGGCTGCCTGAGTGCCTGCGGGGCGGGACTCGGCCCCACATCAGGTGGCTCGGCCACCGTCAAGGGCCCGATTCCCTCCGGCCTGGAGTCCTTCTACCGCCAGGCCGTCGACTGGTACCCCTGCGGCGCCACCAGCGGCATGGAGGAGCTCTCCGAGGAGACCGCCCAGGCCAGTGCCGCCACCACCACCGCCGCTGCCACCACGACGTCGGCGGAGACAACGGCCGCTCCGAGCTCCGGCAGCGCGACCGGGACGGCCGGCGCCTCCGAGGAAACCGACGACGCCACCTTCAGCTGCGCCGTCATCACCGTCCCCCTCGACTACGCCAACCCCCAGGGCGAGACCATCTCGATCGCCATGAAGAAGCGCGCCGCCACCGGCGGCCACCCGCAGGGCGCCCTGTTCATCAACCCCGGTGGCCCTGGCGACTCCGGGGTCTCCTTCGCCGAGCAGGCGGGCAGCGCCTTCGATCCCGACCTGCTCAGCGCCTACGACATCATCGGCTTCGACCCGCGCGGGGTCGGATCCTCCACGGCCATCACCTGCACCGACGACGACTCAGCCGACAGCACCGCCGAGCCCTCAGCCTCCGGGGAGGCCTCGTCGTCGCCGTCGGCCTCGGGTGCGCCCTCCGCGGACACTGAGCCCTCCACAGCGGCGTCCGCCGACGCCGCCTCGGGCAGCACCGACTCCTTCGAGGACTGGTCGGAGTCGACCCGGCAGTCCTTCCAGGAGCTGGCTGAACAGTGCGCCTCCGGCACCACGCCCGCCGCCCTGCTCGACCACGTCGACACCGTCTCCGCGGCCCGGGACCTCGACATCCTGCGGGCGCTGGCCGGTCAGGAGAAGCTGACCTACCTGGGCTTCTCCTACGGCACCTACCTGGGAGCCGTCTACGCCGAGAACTTCCCCGGCAACACGGGGCGCATGGTGCTCGACGGCGCCATCGACCCCGCCCTGTCCCTCGCCGACCAGGGACTGGGGCAGGCCACGGGCTTCGAGCAGGCACTGCGCACCTACGTCGACTACTGCCAGGCCTCTACCGGCTGCCCGCTAAGCGGTGGC
The DNA here is from genome assembly GCA_963552815.1 of uncultured Actinomyces sp. Lineage (GTDB taxonomy): Bacteria > Actinomycetota > Actinomycetes > Actinomycetales > Actinomycetaceae > Actinomyces. Next base: position 8,642 of record CAUVMS010000064.1, read on the forward strand.
ACCGACGCCGGAGTCCAGCAGATCCGCGACCTCATCACCACCGCCAACAGCACGCCCCTGCCGACCAGTGACCCGAACCGCACAGTGGCCGGCTCGGACATCGTCAGTGCCCTGAGCGAGTACCTCTACACCACCGAGCAGGCCTGGCCACCCTTGACCAGCGCCCTCGATCAGGCCATCAACCACCATGACGGCTCACTGTTCGCAGTCCAAGAGGACCAGACCTCGGCCTCGAAGGATGACAGCGGTGGCGCCTTCCAGGCCGTCACCTGCCTGGACTACCCGGTGGCGGGCGACACGGCGACCTGGGCCGCGCAGTATGAGGAGGCCCAGCGCGTGGCCCCGATCTTCGGGAACTCCTCGGTCGGCATGGACATGGTGTGCAGCGTCTGGGGATACAACGGGACCCGGAAGCCCGCGCCGATCCACGCCCACGGTGCCGCGCCGATCCTCGTCGTCGGAACCACCGGGGACCCGGCCACCCCGTACGCCTGGGCCAAGGCCCTCGCCGACCAGCTCGACTCCGGCCAGCTGCTGACCTGGGAGGGCAACGGGCACACCGCCTACGGCGGCGACGCCCCCTGCCTCAACGACGCCGTCAACACCTACCTGCTCACCGGCGCCATGCCCAAGAAGGGTCTGACCTGCCACGGCGACGAGTAGCCGCTGCGTAGGCCGGCGGGCTGGGTGCGCCCGGCTCGCCCGCGCGGAGGTAGCGCTCTGAGGCTCGGGGCGGGCGGGGCTCGCCGTCGGCGCACTGACGGCCGCGCCTTTCCACACAACAGATTCTTCACAGAAGACACGGCTCCGCGTCGTCTGTGAAGAATCTGTTGATGATGGGCCTAGGGTCTGGCTGCTAGCCGGCGACGGGGGCGACCGACGTCGTAGGAGCCAGCACAGTCCGAGTCCCGCACTGACCGCCCCGGCAGCCACAGCCGCGCTGTTGACGCCGCGGTGAGGAGGCGGGTGAGCTGGTTGTAGGTCAGGACCAGGGTGAGCACCGTGAGGTCGACGGCGCGGCGGTGACGCTCCAGCTATCGCTGGGGCCAGGGCGCTGAGATCTCCTGCGGGCCCGACGACGGTTGCGGCGTAGGCTCCCCGCCCTCAGGCCACGGGCAGGGCGGGGCCCTCCGTCAGCGCTGGGCCCCGAGTCTGAGGTACTCCACGAGCCTCGGGTGGTACTGGCTGGCGGTGATCCGTACTGCACGAGACCCCGACCTTCTGTGTTGTCTCGTGACTTCTGAGAGCTTCGGATGTCATGACATCTGAGACACCGGCGAAGCAGGTTTCCCAGACGCGAGAGTCGTTGCTCGCCCTACCGGCAGGGGCGGGTCCGGTTACTTGGGTGGCGCCTGGCGTGTACTGCACGAGGGTGGGGTGCTACTGAAGGAGGGTCGGGTGTACTCCACGAAGGGCCGGGGCTCGTGCAGTACGCACAACCCCTGGCCAGGACAACCCCACCCTCGTGCAGCACGGGCGAGATGCTCGCAGGGGCGTCGTCCGCGGCCCCGGGTGCCGTTCGTTGTCGTCGGACCTACAGGTCCCCGACCTTCTGGAGGCGCTGGAGGCTGAGCCAGCCCACCGGGATCGGGATCCAGAAGGTCACCAGGCGGTAGACGACAGCCGTGGACAGCGCCACCCCGTAGGGGACGCCGGCGGCGACGAGCCCGGCGGTCAGGGCGAGCTCGACCGGCCCGATACCGCCGGGGGAGGGCACGATCGAGCCCACCGTGTTGGAGGCCAGGTAGGTGATGGCCAGGACCGCGAAGGGCACCGTGTAGCCGAAGGCCCACAGGCTCGCGCTGAAGGACAGGATGTAGGACAGGCTCAGCGTGAGCGCGCCGCCCACGCCCAGGGCCAGGCGCATCGGGTTGGACATGACCCACACGAGCCGCGGCCACACCTGGCGGTAGGTGGGCTCGATCTTTGCCCACGTCCAGGTGCGCGCCCGGGGGATGACCAGCACGACCGCCGCCAGGACCACGATCACGCCCACCGCGACCAGTATCCAGCCCGACGGCAGGGTCAGCCCCGTGGACTGTCCGGTCATGGCCGCCAGCACCACGAGCAGCATCACCGTGACGATGAACTGGACCACCTGGACCAGGGCCACGGTGGCCACGCCGACCGCGGTGGGCACCCCCTTGCGGTTGAGGAAGCGCAGGTTGATGGCCGCCCCGCCCACACCGGCCGGTGCCACGAGCGAGACGACGGCGCTGGCCAGGTGCACCTCGGTGGAGCGCCACAGCGACAGCCGCTTGGGGCTGAAGGCCACCAGCGTCAGCCCGGCGCCCACGTAGGTCGCCACGGAGAAGGCCAGGGCCGCCAGCATCCACCAGACGTTGGCCTGTGAGACGGCGGCACTGACCTGCTGGAAGTCCAGCTGTGCCAGCAGCGTCCACACCGCCACCAGCGCCACCACGGCCATGAGGACGGTACGAGTGGAGAAGCGGTTGAGGCGGGCCGGTTCGGCGTCGGCCGTGGGCGTGAGCGCCACGAGGGCGTCGCGCAGGTCTTGGAGCACCTGTCGGCTGGTGCCGCGCCGCCCCATGACCTCGCGGGTCTGGCGCGGCAGCACCACCCGCTGGAGCATGGGGGCGATCGAGGCCAGCTGCGCGGTGGTCAGTGAGCGGGAGGCGGCGTCAATGGCCCGCTGGGCGCCCACGGTCAGGGCGGTCAGGGCCAGGGCCTGGGCCAGGTCCACGCGGCGGGAGAGCTCGGAGGAGATCGTCTCGCCCGAGGCCCAGTCCAGGAGCCACAGCTGTCCGGCCTCGTCGACGACGACGCTCGAGGCGTCAATGCTCCCGTGCGCGAGTCCCGCGGCGTGGGCCCGCTGGAGCTGGCTCCACAGCTGGTCCAGGATGTCGTTGTCGACCTCGGCCCCCAGGTCCTGGATGGAACGGGCGCCGACGACGTGGTCGGTCACCAGCAGCACTGACTCGGCGGCCTCGGCCATGCCTCGCAGGCCGGGGGTGCGCACGCGGGCGCGGTGCGCCTCCATGGTCATAAGCGCGGCGTGCTCGGCCGCGGGGCGCAGGGACAGGTCACGGGTGGGGGACAGGCCTTTGACACGGATCTGGTCCCAGATGTTGGACAGGAACCCGGCCACTTGCCGGTCGGAGTCGAGGAGGGTGACGTTGCAGCGCTCGCCGGCCGAGTCCCACACGGCGTACATCCGGTGGACCGAGGCCCGCTCCTGGGACAGGGCGGCGCTGGAGGCCTCGGCCAGGACGGCGGCCAGGTCGACGTCGATGGCTGGTCTGATCGTGTTGGCGCCCGTGGATCCCGACGACGTCGGGTCGAGCGGGGAGGCGGCCGGTCCGGTCACTGGGTCCGTGTCCGCTGTGGCGACCGGCTCGGTGCCCGGCGGGGTCACAGGGCTGGTGGAGGGCTCGGCGGCGGGGCTGCCGGCCGGGTCGGCGACCTCGTCGCCGGGGTGAACGGGGGGCGGCGCCTCAGTCGCGGTCTGCGGGTCGGCCGGCACTTCGTCGACGTCGTCCGTCGAGGCGGCAGAAGCCAGTGAGTTCTCGCGCACCTGCTCGCGCACCTGCTCGGTGTAGCCCAAAGGCGCGTCAGTGGTGACGGCCCAGGCGCGTGCCTCGGGGGCCCGGTCCATGCGGACCACGCGCACGGCGTCGATCCCGGCCCGGCGCAGCGCGCGCACGAGCGTGATCCCGTGAGCCCGGCGGTCCTCCATCCCGAAGACGTAACGGACCAGCAGGCCGATGGTGCGGCCCAGCAGCAGGGAGAGTACCGCGCCGGGCAGGGTCAGGGCGCCGCGCAGGACCGCCAGGCCGAGGATCACCCACATCGCCGTCCAGCCCGAGCGTATCGTGGTCGAGCTGTTGCGGTCACCGGCGCCGGTGAGCAGGCCCGCCATGGAGGCGAAGACCGTGGAGACGCCCAGCTGGGCGGTGCCCGAGGCGGTGACCGTCAGTCCCATGACCAGGGTGGTCGGTCCGCACGTGACTAGGGCGGTCATGGCGGCGAGGGCGACCGCGTACCCGGCGAACCCCGACAGGACGGCCTGGCCGCAGGAGCGCCAGGAGCGGCGCAGGAGGCGGTCGAGCAGCACGGCTAGCGGCACGATGAAGGTGGTCAGGCCCTCAATGGCCTGCAGGGGGAAGACGAGGATACGGCGCAGCACTACCGCCAGGGCGTTCTGGACGTCCTGGGTGACGCCGGTCGTGGTCTGGCGGGCGTAGATCGCCAGGATGAGGACGGCGCCGATACCCAGGATGGTCAGGGCCAGGTCGAGCAGGTCCTCGGTGCGGCGCAGACGGCGCGCGGTGGTGTCCACCAGGAGCGTCGTCGATCGCGGGGCGGCGGGCTCGGGTGCGGGGGAGGGCTCGGGCGCCGGGGCGACGCCGATGACCGGGATGCCGACCGGTGAGGTGGAGGCCGACCCGGCCGACGGCGCCGAGGTGGCTGGCGGGGCGACGGCCATGGGCGGTTCGACAAGCGTTGGGGCATTGCTGAGGCCGCTGGCCGGCGGGGGTGAGCCTGGTGCCGCATCTGTCATGACGTCGATTCTAGGAGGCGAGCCTGTGCAAGCCCTTATACGCGGGAAGGGCCTGGGCGGCGGCGTCGGGCCGGCGAAGCCTCGTCCGCGATGAGCCGGGACCGGTCGGGCATTGCCGCCGTCGTTGGTTTGGGCCAGTGGTTGGAGCACGAGCTCCAGGGCGTGCGGCAGAGCGGCTGACCGTTGTACGAACCTCCGGAGCTCGTGCAGCCCACCGATATGTCACCCGGTGGCGCCCAGGGGCGGGCGGTATGAGCAGGCCAGAGGCGGCCAGAGGCCGGGAGAGGACGCGAGGGCGGTTGTGCGCCTCAGAGGTCTCGAGTTTTCCAAAGTAGTTTGCGCGACAAACTTAAAGGCGCTATCCTGGAGGTGGTTTGAAACGCAAACTACTCTGAGTGAGGGGGTTCATGATGAGTGCTGCGACTCAGCACCACGAGGTTCCGGCGGGGCCTGAAGAGGCTCTCGCTGTCGTTGACGCCCAGCGGAGCACCTATCTCAAGCGCCACGAGGTCAAGGCGGCCCCGCTCCTGACCGCCTGGGGGCTGGCCTGGCTGGTCGGCTATGCCGCGCTCGCCCTCTATCGCGAGCCGGACTACGACCTGCCGCGGGCGCCGTACCTGTTCTTCTGCGGCTGCCTCGCGGCGGCTCTGCTCTTCACCTTCGCCTACATCGTCCCCAAGGTGCGCGGCATCCGCGGCCGAAGCAGCCGTGAGGGCACCTACTACGGCCTCGCCTGGGCTCTCGGGATGCCGCTGGGCGCCGTCGTTCTGGGTAGGGTCAACGCCTTCCTAGCCACCGTCAACACGACTCAGGCCAACGAGGTCGCGAGTCTGGTGTCCAACGCCGTGCCCTGTCTCATCGTCGGCGTCATCTTCCTCATGAGTGCCGCGCTGTGGGACGAGATGGTCATGGGGGTCCTGGGCGGCTGGATCCTCCTGGTCACCCTCGTGGTCACGATTGCCGGTATGCCGTGGGCCTGGTGGATCATGTCCGTGGCCGGCGGGGGCGGCATGCTGATGGCCGCCGTCGTCAGTGCCGTGGCGAGAGCGAAGCGAGGTGCGTGAGATGGCCGAGAAGCCCCACAAGGGGTCGGGGGAGGAGGAAGGGCCTGCAGGCTCTGAGACCGGGGAGGCGAAGCCGGTGGGGCTGGCGGTCTCCGACGTCGACATCGATCCCGTCATTCATGCCCAGGCCCGCCTGCGGATCATGGCGACCCTGGCGGCCGTGCCGGCCGGCGACGAGCTGCACTTCCCGCGACTGCGCGAGCTGCTGGACATGACGGCCGGCAACTTGTCCACCCATCTGTCCAGGTTGGAGGGGGCGGGCTACGTCCAGCAGAACAAGACCTATGCCGGACGCAGTCCCGCCACCTACCTGGCACTGACCCCTGAGGGGCGCGTGGCCTTCGAGCGGTACGTGCGCAACCTGCGCGCCCTGCTCGATGCCTGAGACCCGAGGTGGCCGGCCTCGGTTAGGAGCGTCTTGACCGTGTGGTCAGGCCTGCGGCGGGACATCGACTCCAGGCTCAGCTTCCTCGCCAGGGCTGGGTGAGGGACCAGGTCGGGTGAGGAGTGGGTGAGAGGCGAACCCGCCGGTCTCCTGTGGCGCGTGAGTGACTCAGTGTCCACGCTGCGGACCTGACTGACCCCGCGCCCAACATGCTTTACGGAAGACCGCGGAATTCTGCGGTTGTCGCTCGGCTCCCGACGTCTCCGCGATGCTTATGCCCGCTGCCTGGACGCCTGCCGTCACCAGCCTGTCGCCTTTACTGATGTCCACCGCGACAAACCTTGTGAATG
>CAUVMS010000065.1:0-14827 GCA_963552815.1 uncultured Actinomyces sp.
CGATGAGGAGCTGCTGGCCGGTCTGGCCGCGGGCGTAGAAGGTGCGGGAGACCTGAACACCACCGAAGGAGCGGTTGTCCAGCAGGCCGCCGTACTCGCGGGCGAAGGGGACGCCCTGAGCCACGCACTGGTCGATGATGTTGGCCGAGACCTCGGCCAGGCGGTAGACGTTGTCCTCGCGGGCGCGGTAGTCGCCGCCCTTGACCGTGTCGTAGAAGAGCCGGTAGGTGGAGTCGCCGTCGTTGCGGTAGTTCTTCGCGGCGTTGATACCGCCCTGGGCGGCAATGGAGTGCGCCCGGCGGGCCGAATCCTGGTAGAAGAAGACCTTGACGTTGTAGCCCTGCTCACCCAGGGAGGCGGCAGCAGCACCGCCTGCCAGGCCGGAGCCAACGACGATGATGTCCAGCTTGCGGCGGTTGGCGGGGTTGACGAGCTTGGCCTCAAACTTGCGCTGCTCCCAGCGCCGGTCGATCGGGACGGAGTGGGGGGCCTTGGTGTCGGCGATCTTCTCGCCCTCGTAGTACAGGCCGTCGATGAGTTCAGTCATAGTCGTTCACTCTCAGTGGGAAAGGATGCCGGCCTTGGCAGCCTCGATCGCGTACTGGGCGCCGGTCATGGGCTCGGGCACCACATTGAAGAGGATCGCCGTCGGAACGATCATGAAGGCGGCGAACAGACCGAAGGCCACCACGAACGCGATCAGCCGGATGAAGGGGATGGTGCTTCCTCGCACCGCGCCCAGCGTCTGCAGGGCCGACCACACGCCGTGCCAGACGTGCAGGCACAGGGCCGCCAGCGCGATTGCGTAGATGAGCCACACCCACCACAGCTGGAAGCCGTACCACATGTTCATGTAGGCGCGTCCATGCTCGTAGTGCCCCCCGGGCGTCAGTGTCAGGGTGGTGAACTGCAGGATGTGCCAGATGATGAACAGCAGCAGGATGACGCCGCCCCAACGCATGGTACGCATGGCGTAGCGGGAGGCGAAGTAGTCCGCGCCGGGCTTCTTGACCGCGTACTTGTCGTTGCCGCGAGCCCGCTTGTTGCGCACCCACAGGTGGAAGGCGCTGCCGGCGTGAGCCAGGAGGCAGACCATGAGGGTCACGCGCAGGATCCACAGGACGCCGCTGTAGGGAAGAATCGGATAGAGGAGTGTGCGCAGGAAGTGCGCGTAGTGATCGTAGGCAATCTCACCCTCGAAGTAGTGAAGGTTGCCGTAGGCGTGGAAGAGGACGAAGAACAGGAACACCAGCCCCGAGATCGCCATCATGCGCTTCATGAAGACGGTCGTGGAGAAGGCGGTCCGCCTCTTCAGGGAAGGAGCAGATGTTTTGGCCACGGCAGAAGGCTAGCCGGGCTCGGACCTCCGTTGGTCCCGTCTACGCCCCCACCAGCGCAGATACGCCACCAATCCGCAGAATCACGAGGATTTCACAAGGCCTCGACTTCGCATTCAACGCCGCTGAATATGCTGACGACGACGCCGACGGGCATCTTTTCGTCATGAGGGCGTCAGACAAATCTGTGAGGTCTCAGACAATCGAGCTATTCGAGGCGAGAGGCCGGGTTTCAGGCCGGTACCTGCCGTGACTATGCGACCTCCGCGACCGTTGCCATCCTCCTGGTCGGAAACGGTGGCCCGCCCGGTTCGGCCCAACTGTCCGTTCCGGATCACTCTGAGCCGACCTCGCTGGTCTCGCCTGCCTCGCTGGCCTCGCTGGCCTCGCTGGCCTCGCTGGCCTCGCTGGCCTCGCTGGCCTTATTAGCCTCGCTCGCCCCGACCGGCCCCAGGCGTGGGCGCAGTGTCAGGCGCATGACCACGGCGTCCTCGGGCGGCGCCTGGTAGTAGCGGCGGCGCCGGCCGATGGGAACGAATCCGTGCCTGGTGTAGAGCCGCTGGGCGGCCTCATTGGACTGGCGCACCTCCAGCAGGACATCGGGGCACCCCGCCCGCCGGGCGGTGCCCACGAGCTCGGTGAGCATGAGGGAGGCCAGGCCTCGACCGCGCACGGACGGGATCGTGGCGATGGTCAGCAGGTCGGCGCTGGTCAGGCCGCCCGCGTGGTAGAGGCCGGCGTAGCCCAGGAGCCGGGGGACGCTCGGCCCGGGTTCTGCACTGAGCCCGGCGGCGCAGCTGGGGGCACTGAGTGCGGTAGTGCCGGCGATCTCGGTCTCACCGGACTCGACGACGACGTAGCGACGGTCGGCCATGGGGCCCTGGGAAGCCTCCAGCTCTGCGGCCAGCAGGTGCCGGCTCCAAGCCTCGGTCCCGAACAGCTCGCTCTCGAGGCGGGCGATGGCGTCGAGGTCCTCCTCGGTCATCTCCCGCAGCCTGAGACCTGTTTCAGCTCGCGGCACTGAGGTCACCTGGGATACCGGCGTCAGCGCACGCGCTTGCGGGCAGAGGGCATCTGCACGTCGGCGTGGCGCAGGTACAGCGGGTCTGAGCTCAGCTCCTCGCCGCGCTCGAGGCGGGCCAGGGCGATCCGCACCTGGGTCAGGGCGTCACCGGAAACCGGAGCGAGCACCTCGTGGGAGGAGGCCAGCTCCGCCAGCTCTGGGTAGAGGGCGGCGCCGGAGCCGGCCACGACGTCGGCTGCTCCGACCTTGCCAGCGGACCCAGCGACCTGCCCAGCGCTCTGTCCACTGAGATGCTCGCCGACCTGGGCCGGGGGGCAGACGCTGATCTCGGTCAGACGAATGACGTCGTTGGGCCCGTTGGCGCGGAAGAGCGCCGCGTACACCTCTCGCCTCCGAGCGTCAGTGGCAACCAGGACGACAGGATCCTGCTCGGCCGCCTGCTCGCCGTCACGAGCAGACAGCTCGTCGAGGGCGCGTCGGGCGACGGCGTCGAGGCTGGAGACGCCGTGGACGGGCACGCCGCGAGTGCGCCCGACGACCCTGGCCGTCACCAGCCCGGCCCGCAGCCCGGTGAAGGGGGCCGGCCCGGTGGCCGCGACGACGGCGTCCAGCGGGCAGTCGGCCACGTCGGGGGCGGACAGCGACTCGGAGAGCATCCGCCCCAGGGACTCGGCATGACGTCGGGTATCGGGCTGCTCGGCCTGGGTCAGCACTCGCAGGGCGAGCCCGCCGGTGGCCGCGCTCCCGCCGGGGCGGTCGACGGTCTCCGCCGTCCCAGCACTTTCAACGACCGCGAGCTGTGTCCCCAGGGAGGAGTCGATGGAGAGGATTCGCACGGGGCCAGCCTATGCCCTCGGATCACGGGGGTAGTCGACGCGGCTCTCGGGGATCGTGTCTCCCAGGGTCTCGCCGCTCGTTGTGCCGGCGGTGTCATCGCCGTCCTCACCGAGGAGGGACAGGTCGATGGCCGCACGCGGGATCCCCCGACGAACGGCGACGCCCGCGGTGTCGGACCGATCGCGACTGAGACGGTCGGCCCGCTCGGCCATGTCGGCCCGGTTGCGGGCCTGACGCAGCGGCGCCGTCACCTTGCGCTCGTGGCGGACCGTGATGATGACGGTGATGACCCCGACGACGACAACCGCGAGCACCGGCCCCCAGACGGCCCAGCCGCCCGCGGTGGAGCGCGCCTCGCTCTGTGTGACGGAGGTCTTGGGCTTGGACCCGGCGCGCTCACGCAGGATCTCCCCGTAGTCGCTCAGCTCGATGGGCCCGGCCAGGCGCCGGGTGGCGGCCTCCCCCAGCGCCGTCACCGTGGTGCCCCGCAGCGAGTACCAGGCGTTGGCGTTGCGGTCGTGGATGAGACGGGCATCGCCCATCTGGTCGACGTCGGTGGCCAGGTCGTCGTCGAACACGGGGGTGCAGGTGGTGCGTCCCTTGTCCTCCACCACCTCGAGCACGCCGATGGGTTTGCCGGCGGCGGTGACGGTTGCGGCCCAGTCTCCGGTGTCAACGGGCAGGGCGGAGGGCTGGGAGCCATCGAGGAACTCAGGCGCCCAGGTGTAGACGTTTCTCAGGTCTCCGACCGTGATCTCCCCCTGCTCACCGGTGCTCTGGCGCACCTGGGCCACGCAGTCGCCCTCCATGAGGGACTTGGCCGTGCCGCGTGAGTCCGTGTCCGCCGCACTGCTTGCGGGCGTGGCCGGTGCCGGGTCGGCCGGCGCGGCCTGCGCGCTCGGGTCGGCGGCGGTCACCGACTCGGACGTGGCTGAGTCGTCCGGCCCCTCCGATCCGGCTGAGCCTCCTGTGCCGGCCGACGGCGCTTCGGTGGCGGCGTGGGCCGTCCCGGTGCTCAGGGGTGAGGTGGCCAAGAGGGCGGTGGCGAGAAAGAGGCCGGCCAGGGCTCGCAGGGGTCTGCAATAGCCGGCGGGGCGGATGGGGACGGCGTCGCAGACGGGGCCGACGGGAGAGGATGTGTTCACTGTGACGCTCCAGGACGGCAGGACGTTCCGGCAGCGAGTGGGTCCAGGTCGGCTTGGGCCCATCGCGGACCGAGAGCACGCACGGTGATCCGCCGGCTGCCGTCGTCGACCTCGCCCAGGTCGATGACGGGATCCTTCGCCGACGGGACGGCCGGGGCGTCGGCGGGCTGCGGGGCGCCGGTGCGTACGGCGCCGTGGGGCCGACAGACCTCGATCTCCAGGCGGTCGGGGCTCAGGGCCTCCACCTTGTCCTCGCCCCACTCGACCAGCGTGACCGAGTCCTCCAGGGTGGAGTCCAGGTCGAGGGCGTCGACCTCCTCCAGGGAGGTGATCCGGTAGGCGTCGACGTGAATGAGGTCGGGGCCGTCCGCGAGTGAGGGGTGCACGCGGGCAATGATGAAGGTAGGTGAGGAGACCCGGCCGCGCACCCCCAGGGCCGCGCCAATGCCCTGGGCCAGGGTGGTCTTACCGGCGCCCAGGCCGCCGGAGAGCATGACGAGGTCGCCGGCACGCAGGAGGGGGGCCAGACGAGCACCGAGGGCCCGGGTCTCATCGGCGTCGCCGGTGGCGACGGTGATCTCGGGTACTGCCTCAGACGTGTGCGGTGCACCGCTCATGTGTCCTCCTCATCCGTACATGGAGCCGGCACCCGGCCCGGTGAGCACCTGGACACCAGGCTGCCGAGATCCGCGTCTGCTGTTCTCCAGGGCCGAGGGTAGTCGCCTCAGGCCCGCCCACCGACGTAGCAGCGCGGGATGCGGGCCCCGAGCCGGGTCACGATCTCGTAGTTGATGGTGCCGCAGGCCTGCGCCCACTCGTCGGCCGTCGGGACGGCCTCCTGCCCCGAAGGCTCGGGCGAGCCCCAGAGCACGGCGGTGTCCCCGACCGCGGCCGGCGCCGCAAGGGGCGCGCCGGTCTCGTCAACAGCCGGGCCGAGGTCGACAACCACCTGGTCCATACACACCCGGCCTACGATGGAGGTCCGCAGACCGCCCACGCTCACGGGCCCCGCCGAGCTGGCGGCGCGCGGGACGCCGTCGGAGTAGCCCAGGGGGACGAGCCCCACCCAGCGATCGGTGGGGGCGCTCCAGGTGCCCCCGTAGGAGACGGCCTGCCCGGCGTCGATGCGTTTGACCTGCACCAGGGCGGACTCCAGGCGCATGGCGGGACGCAGGCCGAGCTCGGCACTGGTGGCGACCGACGGGTCGGGGCTCAGCCCGTACAGGCCGATTCCCACCCGGACCAGGTCCATGCGGGCGGCCGGGTGCCACAGGAGCCCACCGGTGGCGGCCAGGTGGTGAAGGGGCGGGTTCAGGCCGGCTTCTCGGACGATCTGCTCGGCCTGCCGGTAGCGCACGAGGTGCTCCTCGGTGGAGCCGCTGGTGGGCTCGTCGGCGCGGGACAGGTGTGACCACAGGCCGACGACGTCGATCGCCCCCTCGTCCGCTGCCCGTCTCAGCGCGGCGGCCAGGGCGGGCAGGTCCTCCTCCATCGCGCCACCGCGCGACATGCCGGTGTCGACCTTGAGATGGAGGCGCGCCGCCACCCCCTGCGCCCGGGCCGCGGCTACCAGGGCCTCGAGCTGGGGCAGGGTGGAGACCGACAGGTCCAGGTCAGCCGCCAGGGCGGCGCGCAGGGGCGAGTCCTCGGCCGCCGCCCGGGCGGGATCCATGACGGGCAGAAGCCAGGTGAGGACCCGGGGCGCCTGGCCCGTGGGCGTCCCCGCGGGTCGGGCCACCCCGGCCTCGTCAAGAAGCGTGCGCAGCGTCAGGGCCTCGGCGAGCTGGGCCACTCCCAGCCAGGTGGCCCCCGCGGACAGGGCCGTCAGGGCGATCGGTCCCAGGCCGTGTCCGTAGGCGTCGGCCTTGACCACGGCCATCCACGGCACGCCTGCCACCTGCGCCAGGCGGCGACCGTTGTGGGTGACGGCTTCCAGGTCGACGACGGCGCGCGACGTGGCCGCGCCGGGCAGCGGCGGCAGTCCTGGCGCGGTAGCCGAGGCATGGGACGGGGCCGACGGTGCCGTCGCCGTCGTTGTCGTCGTCACTGCCGTTGCTGTCCTTGCTGCTGCGTCCGCGGAGGTGGTCACGGCGCGATTGTCGCACCCGAGGAGAGTCTCCGAGGCTGTTCCCTTGCGCACTCCCCAGCAGGCTGACACGGATCAGTGGTGCGGGACCGCTTGAAGCCAGTTCAGCTCGAGGCGAGCCGGCCCGAGGGCCTCGGCGATGTCGAGAGCGGCGATCGGGTGCCCGCCGGCAATACCGCCGCCGATGCCCTGAGGCGCCGCGACCGCGTAGGCGCCCGCGAGCGCGTGCAGCCTGACCCCGGCGGCCACCGCGTCGAGGACCGTTGCCGCGCGTGCGGCTGGGTCTGCCATCTCCTGCTCCCGACGGACCGCGGCTCCGGCCAGGACGGCGCCGACGACCCCGGCGAGCACGTCCCCGCTTCCGGCGGTCGCCATCCAACCGGGTCCGCAGTCCACGCTGACCAGGGGACGGTCCGGTGCGGCGATGAGCGTCGTGGCGCCCTTGAGCAGGACGGTGGCACCGGTGAGGCGGGAGAGCTCGCGGGCTGCGAGCGCTGGATGGGCCTCGACGCGTTCGCGGTTCCAGTCCAGGGCAGAATCCGCCGGCGCCGCCGCACCCGCCAGCGTCATCAGGAGGGCAGCGGCCTCCCCGGCGTGCGGGGTCAGGACGTGGAGGGGGGTGCAGGTCAGGTTCTCGGCGAGGAGGTCGGCCAGGATGCTCAGCGCGCCGGCGTCGACGACGGTGGGCGGCCCGCTCGGAGCCGTCTCGGCAGTTCTGCTGCGAGTGGTGTCGGCGCGCCCAGCGACGCCGTCGGAAGCACGACCCTCCCGGTGGATCGCGGGGACGAGGGTGGGTCTCAGTACGTCGCGCAGCTCGTCGGCCCTGGCGGTGTCGGCGGGGTCGACGCCCGGTCCCAGGACACGTGCCTGGCTGCGTCCGGCGGTGGGGACGACCTCGGGCCGGGCCGCCAGGACGAGGTCCTCCACGCGTCCGGGTGCGGCCAGGCGCACCATACCGGCTCCGGCTCGCACCGCGCCGCTGGCGGCCAGGACGGCGGCACCGGGGTAGGACTGGCTGCCGGCCCACAGGCCCACGACACCGCGGGTGTACTTGTGGTCGCCGGTGCCGGGCTCGGGGACGGATCGCGTCAGATAGTCACCCAGGCTGCCGTCGACGGGGCGGTGGGCGATCGGCGGGCTCGAGGGCACCGGCAGTCCGAGGGGGACGACCTCCACGCAGCCGCACAGATGCCGGGCCGGGGGCAGGCACAGGCACCCCTTGAGACAGGTGAAGGTGATGGTGCGGTCGGCGGCCAGGACCGGGCCGTCGACGGCGCCGTCGTCGACGCCGGTTCCACTGGGCAGATCGACGGCGATGACGCGCAGCGGACGCTGCCCCGGCTCTCCGGCCGCGACGAGCGGAGCGATGAGGGCGACGGCATCGGGACGCAGCGGCCCGGTGGCCCCGATGCCGGTGAGCCCGTCGAGGACAAGCCCGCCGCGGACGAGGAAGGCCTCGACGGCAGCTGTGGCCTCGACGCTGTCCTGGTCGTCTGCGCTGCCGCTGCGGTAGCCGGCGCCGTAAACCGTGACCCCGTGCCTGCGGGCCTCCTCCAGGGCGACGGGGTGGGGGTGCTCAGTGGCCAGGACGGCGGTGACCGCACAGCCGTTGTGTGCCAGCAGGCCTCCGGCCAGGAGGGTGTCGGCCCCGTTGTGCCCGCCGCCGACCAGGAGGAGCACCGGCGCCCCTGAGATCCACCCCGGGTTCACGTAGGCTCCGCTCCCGTCGGCCGACGCCCCCGCCGGCGTTGCCGGTGAGCCCGGTGAGACGGGAGACGCCGGCGCTCCGGCGGGGCTCGCCGGGACAGCGGGCGCATAGACGGGCCGAGCGGGGACAACCGCAGCGCCGGGCGCTATGCGGCCCTGGCGCAGCTCGCGCAGAGCGGCCCGGGCCACCGCGTGGGCGGCGGCCCTCATGTAGCGGTCAGTGCCCGCGGTGACAGGAGCCTCAGCCGCCGCGATCTCTCGGGCCGGCCACGCGCAGGCAGTGGGGTCGATGACGTCGTCGGAACGCGTGAAGTCATTGAGGTCACTCACCTGTCCCATTGTCCTCCGCTCGCCACTCCTCGCTTCCCCAACGAAGTTCTGAAACGTACGATTTCAGAAAATGAGACGCGCCATGAGTCAGTCCCGCCCCGCACCGGCGCAGAAAGCTGTCGTTTCCAGGATTCGGGCGGCGCGTTCGCCCCACGCCTTTCCCGCCCACCCGGCACAATGGCACCGTGATCCGCGCAGTAGGGACTGACCTGGTCGACGTCACCCGCCTCGAAGGCTATATGGACCGGGTACCCGGCCTGCGCGAGCGCCTCTTCACCCCTGTCGAGCTGGCCGCCTGCCGGCGGCGGGCCGCCTCCCTGGGGGCGCGTCTGGCGGCCAAGGAGGCGGTCCTCAAGGCCCTGGGGTCGGCTTATGCCGAGCTCGGGCTGGACGCACCCAAGGGGTGGGCCTACAAGGACATCGAGGTGACCTCGGCGCCCGGTACACCGCCGCGCCTGCGGTTGACCGGGGCTACCGCCATGGCCGCACGCCAGGCAGGTATCGGCCACTGGCACCTCTCGCTGGCCCACGACGGCGGCATGGCGCAGGCCTTCGTCGTCGCCCAGACCGACCACGTCGACAACGATGACGACCTGGTCCTGTCCTCCCAGCGATCCGAGGCCCGCGTCAAGCCGCAGGTCAAGTCCCTGCGCCCGGCCCTGTAGGCGCCGAGCCCGCGGATTCGGACTCGGCGCCGTTGGAGGTCGGGCCGATGTGTCGCCGTCGGCCCTACTCGACGGTCACGGACTTGGCCAGGTTGCGCGGCTGGTCGATGTCCAGCCCCTTGGCCCTGGCCAGGGCGGCGGCGAAGACCTGCAGCGGCACCACGGTCAGCAGCGGCCACAGGATCGTGGGGGTGACGGGGACCCGGATGATGTGGTCGGCGAAGGGCTCAACGTCGCTGTCGCCCTCCTCGGCGATGACGATGGTGCGCGCGCCGCGGGCCCGGATCTCCTGGATGTTGGAGATGACCTTGTCGTGCAGGACGGGGCGGCGCGGGGTGGGCACGATGACGAAGACCGGCAGGCCCTCCTCGATGAGCGCGATGGGGCCGTGCTTGAGCTCGCCGGCGGCGAAGCCCTCGGCGTGGACGTAGGCGAGCTCCTTGAGCTTGAGCGCGCCCTCCAGGGCCACCGGGAAGCCGAGGTGGCGGCCCAGGAACAGGAAGGAGGACCTGTCCGCCAGCTCGACACCCAGCTCACGCACCTTGGCCTCCTGGCTGTCCAGGACGTGCTGGATCCGGTCCGGCATGGCGGCGAGGTTGTCCAGGTAGTCGGCGACCTCGTCGGGCCACTTGTTGCCGCGCAGCTGGGCCAGGTAGAGCCCTAGCAGGTAGCAGGCGGTGATCTGGGCGAGGAAGGCCTTGGTGGAGGCCACGGCGACCTCGGGGCCGGCGTGGGTGTAGAGGACGGCGTCGGCCTCGCGAGCGATGGTCGAGCCGTAGGCGTTGACGATGGCCAGGACCTTGCTGCCCTGCTCGCGGGCGTGGCGCACGGCCTGGATGGTGTCCATGGTCTCTCCGGACTGGGAGACCGCTACGGTGAGGGTCTTCTCGCTGACGACGGGGTCGCGGTAGCGGAACTCGTGGGCGAGCTCGACCTCCACGGGGATGCGGCACCAGTGCTCGATGGCGTACTTGGCGACGTGCCCGGCGTAGGCGGCAGTGCCGCAGGCGATGACGATGATCTTGTCGACGCTGCGCAGGATGGCCGGGTCGATGTGCATCTCGTCGAGCTGGATCTCGCCGCGCTCGTCGACGCGGCCGCGCAGGGTGTCGGCCACGGCGGCGGGCTGCTCGTGGATCTCCTTGTCCATGAAGGTGTCGTAGCCGCCCTTGACGGCGGCGGAGGCGTCCCAGGTGACCTCCCAGGTCTTGGGCTCGACGTCGTTGCCGTCCTTGTCCCAGAGGTGGACGGCGTCGGCGGTCAGGAGGAGCACCTGGTCGTCGCCGACCTCGGCGGCCTTCTTGGTGAAGGCGACGAAGGCGGCGACGTCGCTGCCCAGGAAGTTCTCACCCTCGCCCAGGCCGATGACCAGCGGGCTGGAGCGGCGGGCGGCGACGATGGCCGCGGGGGCGAGGTCGCTGACGGCCAGGAGCGCGAAGGTGCCCTCGAGGCGAGCGGTGACGGCCTGCATCGAGGCGACCAGAAGCTCGGCGACCCTGGCCGGGTCGGCGGCGGCGGCCGGGTCCTGGCGCAGGCGTTCGGTGAAGTCAATGTCCAGGAGGTGGGCGACGACCTCCGTGTCGGTGTCGGAGACAAGCTCGCGCCCGGCGGCCTCGACCTCCTCGCGCAGCGAGCGGAAGCTCTCAATGATGCCGTTGTGGACCACCGCGAGGTGGCCGGCGCGGTGGGGGTGGGCGTTGACCGCCGTCGGGCCGCCGTGGGTGGCCCAGCGGGTGTGTCCGATGCCCGCGGTGACGGGGGCCGGCGGAGTGGCCTCCAGGAGCGCGCGCAGGCCGGCGAGCTTGCCCGCCTCCTTGACGACCTCCAGGCCGGAGGGACCGACCAGGGCGACGCCCGCGGAGTCGTAGCCGCGGTACTCCAAACGGCCAAGACCATCCATCAGAACAGCAAGGGAACGGGAAGAACCAGTATCAGTCAGGGGGCCGACGTGGCCGACAATTCCACACATGGCCCGATCGAATCATGCTGACGCGGCGTTGACAACGAGCACCGGGCCACCTCGGTGTGATGTCGATGTGATCCTGGAGCCACCCGATCCACACCTCGGTTGATTCCTTGCCCGCCCCCTCCCAATCCTCTGGCCGGTATTCCGGCTGATACCTCACTGAGTCCGGTTCGATTCCCGGGGATTGCCCGCCGAGTCCGTCTTTTTGCGACACTGTGCCGGTGACCTCCAAGCTGAGTGACCCGAACGACCTGGGCACCGCAGGCGCCTCGCCCTATATCGAGCTGGACCGTAACCAGTGGTCCGCCCTGGCATCCTCGGCGCCGCTGCCGCTGACCCAGGCCGACGTCGAGAAGCTGCGGGGTCTGGGCGACCCCATCGACCTGGCCGAGGTGGACGCCGTCTACCGTCCCCTGACCGCGCTGCTGGAGGACTACATCGCCACCTCGCGCGAGCGCGCGCACCGCACCGGCGCCTTCCTGGGGGTGGATGAGCCGCCCACGCCCTTCGTCGTCGCGGTGGCCGGATCGGTCGCCGTCGGCAAGTCGACGACGGCGCGGCTCATCGCCCACCTGCTCGCCCGCTTCCCGGACACGCCCCGGGTGGACCTGGTGACCACCGACGGCTTCCTGCTGCCCAACCGGGTGCTTGAGGAGCGCGGGCTCATGGCCCGCAAGGGCTTCCCCGAGTCCTACGACCGCCGCGCGCTGCTGGAGTTCGTGGCTGCGGTGAAGTCCGGCAGCGAGCGTGTCCAGGCGCCGGTCTACTCCCACACGGTCTACGACATCATCCCGGGCCGGCACGTGACGGTGGAGAGCCCCGACATCCTGGTCCTGGAGGGGCTCAACGTCCTCCAGCCCGCCCCGCGGGGGACGCGGCCGGGGGCCTCGGCCCTGGCGGTGAGCGACTTCATCGACTTCTCGATCTACGTCGATGCCGATCCCGCCGACATCCGCCGCTGGTACCTGGACCGGTTCCTCACCCTCAAGCACACGGCCTTCACCCGGCCGGGCTCCTACTTCCGGCGCTTCGCCGACATCCCCGACGACGTCGCCCTGGCCGGGGCCGGTGAGGTCTGGGAGAGCGTCAACCTGGTCAACCTGCGCGAGAACATCGCCCCCACCCGGGGCCGGGCCACCCTGGTCCTGACCAAGGACTCCGAGCACCGCATGAGCCGGGTCCTGCTGCGCAAGTCCTGAGTCTTCATCATCACGCTGCGACCGACTCGGGCGGTACGGCCAGCCCTCAGCCAGTGAGACCCGAGGTTCGTGAGTACCACTTGGCTGCTCTGGTGGTGCTGGGCGCGCACTGCACGAGGGTCGGGCGCTACTGCGGGAGGGTCGGGTGTACTCCAGGTAGGTCGGACCTTCGTGCAGTACGCACAACCCCAGGCCAGTAGATCCCCACCCTCGTGGAGTAGCCGAACTGAACAGATCCGACCGGAAGCGGCGCCGAGCGTGCGCCACCTCGCTACTCATCGTTCGTGGTGCGACCGGTCTGCCCAGCGGAAGACGGATAGGTGACATCCGGCATGCCCCCAGGGATGTCGATGCGCCCCACGCTCCCATAACAAAGTGCCGATACTGTACGCGCAGCTGCTGAGACGTGATCCCACAGGACACGTGCAGCCCAGGGGCCGTAGTGCTGCGCGACAGCAGTGAGATCTTCTCGCATCGCGGTCTCGTCAGCTTCGTCGTCGGAAGCAGCGAACATGACACTGGCGGTAGCGCCGACGAACCATTCACCGGCACCGATGGCAAGATCACCGACGAGAGCGTAGATCGGAGCAGTCTCCTCCGGCGCCATCTGCACTTCAATCGGGCTGATGCGCCACTGAACAAAGTCCTCTTCTATGTCCTGCGGCTGACAGATGACACGGAAGGTCTGAAGCTGTAGGACGGTGGCTGATCGCAGCGAGAAGTGCTGATCGCTCGTCTCATCAGAACTCGGCGCGGACATCATGCCCCCACCAGCTTGCCCGTGGACACTCGTCGCGCCGCTTCCGTAGAGGACGACTCCCACCTGTAGACAGGCATACCAGCGTTGCGGGCGGCACGACGAACGTCATGCCCGCCGACAGCAATCACCTCGTGGCGGATGAGCGCACCCACTGCCTTGGCATAGCGACGCACCGTGGACAGGTGAGCGTCCGAGTGGCCTGACTCGAACCGGGAGATGGATGCCTGACTGGTGCCCATAGTGCGCGCAACGTCAGCCTGCGTCATACCGCTGCGCTCACGCACGGCGACGAGGTCACGGACCAGCGCATGGTCGGCAGCGACCAGGCTGCGCGCGTGCTTGTGACCAGGGGCGTCCGGGTCCTCGCCTAGAAGCTCGTAGATGTCCATATGCTCTCACCACCTTGTGGGATATATCGGTGGCGATATACTAGCCTCTGCTTTGAACCTGCGGGGAGCGCATCGTCGCATCTCACATCACTTCGCTCGCCGCGTCTGCGACCAAGACTCGAAACGCTCCTGAGCCTCGGCGATGTGCTCGTCCTGCTCCTCCAATCCGCTCTTTCCACCTCGCTTGTGGCGGAAGCTGAGCGAGAGCAGCAGACGGTCCTCGTCGTCCGGTTCACTGAAGTACAAGCGTAGATGGCGCTGCTCTCCGTCGAGGTTGATGGTCAGCTCCAGGCGGGCCTCGAGTACGTCATGCACACTCTGAGCCTTGCAGACGACGCCCTTGGAGTAACTGCTGTCATAGTTGAGACGGCCGGACTCTGCGTCGCGGATGAGCTTGTCAACCTCCGCTAAGAGCATCTGCCACTCGTCTTCACTGATGCCGCACGCCCGCAGTTCGCTCATCTCCTTGGTCAGATAGGGCCGCTCGCGAATGTCCGCCGCATGCTTCCAGTACCCGCCGCAACGACACGAACGAGCCCCATAGCCGAAGACCTTGTGATGGAGAAGGGCGGTCATCATGACCACACTCGCAACGAGAACGTTGTCATAGGGACTCCTCGGGGTGCTGTGGAGTGACTCATGGGGATAGTAGCCCCACCGCCCGCCCCGGCAGCGTCGTCGAACCGAGCACAGACGCAGCCCCGTCTCAGGCCGTGAAACCGGGTGGCGTCGCGGTGAAGCCGCCGTGAAACCGCCGGGGTCCAGCCTTGCCGGCATGACCACACGAACAACAAGTAGATCGCCCTTATCGGGCGAGTCCGCGGCCATCACAACCGATGGTCTGACCCGGACCTTTGGCTCCTTCACCGCCGTCGACGGCCTCGACCTGGAGATCCCCGCCGGCATCGTCTACGGCCTGCTCGGTCCCAACGGTGCCGGCAAGTCGACGGCGCTGCGCATGATCACCACCCTGCTGGCGCCCACCGGCGGTCGGGCAACGGTCCTGGGGCACGACGTCGTCCGCGAGCGCCATGCCGTACGCAGCCTCATCGGGGTGACGGGCCAGTACGCCAGCGTCGATGAGATGCTCACCGGGGCGGAGAACCTGCGGCTCTTCGGACGCCTGCTGGGCCTTAGCCGACGTCGGGCGCGCGAGCGGGCCGACGAGCTGCTGGCCGCCTTCAGCCTCACCGAGGCCGGCGGCAAGCGGGTGAGCAGCTACTCCGGTGGGATGCGGCGTCGGCTGGACCTGGCCGTCTCGCTCATTTCCCGGCCCCCGCTCGTCTTCCTGGACGAGCCCACCACCGGCCTGGACCCGCGCACGCGTGAGCAGATGTGGGACGTCATCCGATCCCTGGTGGAGGGCGGCTCCACGATCCTGC
>CAUVMS010000066.1:0-14413 GCA_963552815.1 uncultured Actinomyces sp.
GTCATCGGCTCCTCCAACATGGACTTCCGCTCCTTCGCCCTCAACTACGAGGTCATGCTGCTGGCCTTCGGCGGGGACCTCGACGACCTGCTGCGCATTAACGACGCCGACTACCGGGGAATCTGCACCGAGCTGACGGCCGAGGTCTGGGCCACTGAACCCTGGTACAACCGCTACGTGGACAACGTCTGCCGCCTTATGTCCGCCGTGCTGTAACGAGGCGGCAGGGCTCTGCGCCTTCGAAGAGAATCTCCAGGAAAAATGCTGCGTCGGGTCTTATCTTTGCTTGTGAGAACACAATGATGTGGTTGCTGCTTTGCCGTGGAAGGAGGTGCCCGCATGGATATGCCTCAGTGGTTGTTAGGGCTCATCTTCCTGGCAGTATGTGTGCTCCTAGGAACGGCGATTCGCCTGTACCGGACCAGGCGCTCCTGGATGCGCAAGTACCGGGACGAGCAGCCCCAGCGCTGAACCGCCCAGACCCATAAGCATCGACGTCGTCGGCCCCCGCACCTCAGTGGTGCGGGGGCCGACTGTGTGGAACCGGAGAAAGCGCCCGTGAGACGCCTGGGACGGAGAAACGGAGAAAGCAGGCGTCGCAGTGATCGTTTCCTCAATAACTCCAGGCTAGCCGCACCGGACATCGGTGTCCTCGTCCCGGCGAGCGAATGGGGTCTCGGCCGACATCCTCCTGGAGGAGGAGACGTCATCGAGGGAATGACGTCTCACGGTACGTCCGCGAGGGGACAGGGGTGAGGAGGCGAGTGGATCGAGGGCGGTCAGGCGATCTGGGCGCAGAGCTTGGTGATGCGCTGAAGGCTCACCTTGCGGCTCGTGCCCAGCGTCTGGGCGAACAGGCTGACCCGCAGCTCCTCGACCATCCAGCGCGCCTCCTCCAGCAGCGCCTCGCGCTGCGGGTCGGCCGGCAGCGAGGCCGCTTTGGTGCGGGCCTTGTCCACCACCTCCTGGGCCTGGGAGACCTGGAAGGCCAGGGCCGCATCCTGGGAGGCGCCCGACGGCGAGGATGCCGCCTTCTCCACCCGCATCACCAGGGCCCTCAGGTAACGCTCCAGATGCGCCAGGTGCTCCGGCGGAGTGGCGGCGATGAAGCCGTCTGGGACCAGGGCCGCCGCGTGCTCGCGCACCTCCTGGAGCGTGCCCAGCAGGGTCAGCGAGGTGTGCTCGCCTACCACGCGATCCACTTCACGGGAAGCCGTGAGCGCCGCGACCGCATACCGGGCGACCCGGTAGACCTCATCCTCAAGCTCATCGCGCATGATCCCGACCAGGGAGGCGAAGACCTCCCGCGTGCGCACCTCTGACAGTGGGCTGCCGGAGGTCGATACAGACCAGCGCCCGGCCACGATTCGCGCGGCGGCTACCTGCATGTCCTCCACCAGCGCCTCCGTCGTCCGGTAGGGGCTGGCCGCCAGGATGAGCGACTCCTGGGCGCTCCACCGGCTCGTCACCCGGGCCGTGGCCAGCGCCGTGCGCGCCAGAGCCAGCGCCGTGACCCCGGCGCCGTGAGCGCTCACCTGGGCGGCGGCGTCGGGCAGGATTCGCAGGTCCGCGCTCCTGGGCGCGGTCGCCACCAGAGCCGGGTAGCCGCGCACCACCAGGCCCGCCCGGCCCTCCGACTCCACCGAGGCCGGGATCGTCGACGCATCCGGGTCACCCAGGCCCGGCACGCTCCGGGGCCAGTCGGTCAGGCCCCGGCGCTCCTCCAGGCCGGCTCCAGCACCGGCCCCTGAGTCTCCTGCGGTCCCAGCGGCGCCGCCTGGAGGCTGAGCGGCAGCCGGACTCCCGCTCTTCTTCTTACGGCCCTTGCGGCCGGACTTCCCGCCCTGCGCGCCCTGGCGCTCCTGGGCCTCGGCCATCGCCTGGGCCAGCGCGCCGCGCACCACCGAGCGCACAGCGGCCTCCGTCTCGCCCGACAGCCGCTGCTGGAGCGCAACCAGGTCCCGGCCACGACCAATGACCCGGCCCCGCGCATCCAGGGCCGCGAAGCCCATCGCCAGGTGATCCGGCAGCCGCTCGGCAGCCTCAGCCCAGTCCTCCTCCGTGATCTCCACGCCCTTGAGGCGGAGCACCACCCGGCTGAAGGCCTCCTCGAAGGGCACCTCGGGGCAGCTCGCGCCCGACGGCGTCGGGAACTCCTGGGCGATCTGCGCCCACACCTGGGCGCCCACGTCCGGGGCCGGCACCAGCTGGCGGCGCACCCGCTTGGGCAGCGCCCTGATCGTGGCCACGCACAGCTCGGCGCGCATACCCGGCACCAGCCAGTCGAAGCCCTCCGGGGTCAGGCGCCCCAGCACCTCCACCGGTACCTGGACACTGACCCCGTCCTCGGGGCGGCCCGGCTCGAAGACGTAGTTCAGGCTCAGAGTGAGGTCGCCCTGCACCCACGTGTCCGGGAAGCCACTGGCATCATCCCCACTAGGCAGCAGCAGCTCGCGGGTGAAGTCCAGCAGGTCCGGGGTGGTGCGCCGCTGATCCTTCCACCACGCATCGAAGGCCGCCGCCGAGGTCACCTCCTCGGGGACGCGGTCGTCGTAGAAGTCGAACAGGGCGGTGTCGTCGGCCAGCAGGCCGTGCTCGCGTCGACGCCGCTCCACGTCCTGGAGCTGC
The DNA here is from genome assembly GCA_963552815.1 of uncultured Actinomyces sp. Classification (GTDB taxonomy): domain Bacteria; phylum Actinomycetota; class Actinomycetes; order Actinomycetales; family Actinomycetaceae; genus Actinomyces. The sequence goes on from CAUVMS010000066.1 coordinate 2,629, forward strand.
TCGATGAGGGCCCGGTTGCGCTCCACGAAGCCGTGCCGGGCGTGCCAGCCGCCCTCCACCAGGCCCGAGCGGATGAACATCTCCCGAGCGACCTGGCGGGCCGAGTCCGTCCCCACGCTCGCCAGCGTCGCCGGCCGGTCCGCCACCAGGGTCATCCCGTAGAGCAGCACCTTCTCATGGACCATGGCCGCCCCCTGACGGGTCGACCAGTAGGGCTCGCCGAAGACGCGGCGGGTCAGGCCCGCCCGGTCCGCCACCTGCTCGATCCACCGGGAGTCCACCTTGGCCACCGTGCGTGCGAAGAGCCGGGAGGTCTCCACGAGCTCGGCAGTCATCACCCAGTCGTAGGTCTTGCGGCGCAGACCCGAGCCCGGCCAGATCGTGAAGCGCGTCCCGCGCGCACCGGCGTACTCCCGACGCCGCTCGTCCCAGTTGCCCACGTTGGACAGCAGCCCCACCAGCAGCGAGCGGTGGATCGCGTCGGCGTCGGGCGTGTCCGCGCTGCGGCCCAGGGCCACGACGGCGGCCGCCACGCCCCCGTTGGCGATCTGAGCGGCGTGGCTGCCCGGCTCCAGGGCCTCGGTGGCCGCCCGGATCGAGCGGGCCGTCGGCAGCTCCACCGGGGCCGCGTCCAACCCCAGGGGCCGGGCGAGCTGACGCAGCTGGGCGTGGACGTCCTGCCACTCGCGCACCCGCAGGTAGTGCAGGAACTCGGCGCGGCACATGCGCCGGAACGCCGAGCCGGACAGCTCACGGCTCTGCGTGCGCAGGTAGCGCCACAGGTTCAGGTAGGTCAGGAAGTCACTCGTCGAGTCGGCGAAGCGCCGGTGCAGGGCGTCGGAGGCCTCCTGCTTGTCCGCCGGGCGCTCGCGCACGTCCTGGATGGACAGGGCCGCCACGATGACCATGACCTCCCCGACGCAGCCCAGCTCTCCCGCCTCCAGGAGCATGCGCCCCAGGCGCGGGTCGATCGGCAGGCGGGCCAGGCGTCGCCCGATCTCCGTCAGGCGCGGCCCCCTCCGGCCCTGGTCGGGGGCGTCGTCGGACCGGGTGGAGGCGGCCCCGGCCGGCTCGATCGCCCCGATCTCCGTGAGCAGCTGCAGGCCGGAGCGGACCTGGCGGGAGTCGGGGGCGTCCAGGAAGGGGAAGTCCTCCACCGCCCCCAGCCCCAGGGCCGCCATCTGCAGGATGACGCTGGCCAGCGAGGTGCGCAGGATCTCCGGCTCGGTGTACTCCGGGCGCGCCTCGAAGTCGGCTTGCGAGTAGAGACGGATCGCGATGCCGTCGGCCACTCGCCCGCAGCGGCCCGCCCGCTGGTTGGCACTGGCCCGGCTGACCGGCTCGATCGGCAGGCGCTGGACCTTGGTGCGGTTGGAGTATCGGGAGATGCGCGCCAGACCCGGGTCGATGACGTAACGGATCCCGGGAACCGTCAGGGAGGTCTCGGCCACGTTCGTGGCCAGGACGATGCGGCGTACCCGGTGGGCCTCGAAGACCCGGTGCTGCTCGGCGGCGCTCAGGCGCGAGTACAGGGGCACGACCTCGATGGCGCCCGGCGTGCGCGAGCGGCCGTCGGGCGTGTAGCGCGCTCCCAGGTGGTCGATGAGGGCCGCCTCGGTGTCGCGGATGTCGCGCTCACCGGCCAGGAAGATGAGGATGTCGCCGCTGGGCTCGCCCAGGAGCTCGTCGACGGCGTCGAGGATCCCGGTCACCTGATCCTTGGGCTCGCCGGACTCGGCGGCCGCGGAGCCGGCCCGGCCCCGGCCCTTGCCACGAGCCCCCTGGTTGCGGGGGCTGAGCGCGGTAGGGCCGCCGCCGGAGCGGATGGCCTCACGGCGGGCCCGGGCAGCGGCGCGCACCGCCGGGTCGGGGGAGGTCAGGGCCTCCAGCTCGACCTCGCTCAGCTCGCCGGGCGCCGCCGGGCCGGGTCGGGATTCGGCGGTGCTGCTGGACGGCTCGCCGCCGGCGTCGTCGGAGTCGGGCGGGGCGTCGTCGGGAGCCAGTGGACGGTAGCGGACCTCGACGGGGTAGGTGCGCCCGGAGACCTCGATGACCGGGGCGGGGACGGTGAAGGGCTGCCCCCGGTCGCCGATCTGCTCGCGGCCGAAATGCTCGGCGAAGCGCTCGGAGTCGATGGTGGCCGAGGTGATGATGACCTTGAGGTCGGGGCGCTGGGGCAGCAGGCGCGCCAGGTAGCCCAGGATGAAGTCGATGTTGAGGCTGCGCTCGTGGGCCTCGTCCACGATGATCGTGTCGTAGCGGCGCAGCTGGGGGTCGGACTGGATCTCCGCCAGCAGGATGCCGTCGGTCATGAGCTTGACCAGGGTGTTCTCGCCGACCTCCTCGGTGAAGCGCACCTGGTAGCCGACGACGCCGTCGCGTCCGATCGGGGTGCCCAGCTCGGAGGCGATGCGCTCGGCCACGCTGCGGGCGGCGATGCGCCGCGGCTGGGTGTGGCCGATCATCCCGGTCACGCCCCGGCCCAGCTCCAGGCAGATCTTGGGCAGCTGGGTGGTCTTGCCGCTGCCGGTCTCACCGGCGACGATGACGACCTGGTGCTCGCCGATGGCGGCGGCGATCTCCTCGCGGCGTACCGAGACCGGCAGCTCCTCGGGGTAGACGATCGCGGGGACGGCTGCGGCGCGGGCGGCGAGCTGCTCAGGGGAGTAGCCCTTCCACGTGCTGCGACGCCGGCCCTCAGCCCGGCCTGGGCGCCGGCCCCGGCGCTTGCCGCCATCGCCACGCGGGGCGTGCCGCCTCTGCTTGTCCGGTGCGCTGCCCCGTGCGCGGCCTGCGACGTGCTCATCTGGCCCGCCAGGGGATGCCTGAGTGCGCTCGGTGCTGCGTGCGCCGAGCTTGCTGTCCTGCTGGCCGTTGTGCCCACCGGCGTGATCGCCGCCCTGGTTCCGTTTGCGGTGCTCGCCCTGTTCCATAGGTGGCCCATTGTCCCCCATGCGCGCACCGTCGCCCGATCACCCCGGGCACGGACCATCCACGAAAAGCCACGCCGGTGGGTGACCCGCGTGGAATACTCGCCGGCATGACGGATTCTTCCCACTGGTCAGGCCACTCTTCGGGGGCCTTCCCTCAAGGTGCTGCCGGGCCTCAGCCTCCTTATGGTCCCCAGGCCACTCAGGCAGTGCCGGCGTCCTATGGTCCTCAGGGCGCGGTGGGTTGGCAGAATCCCCCTGGAGTGGGCGGCGCTCCGGGGCAGCCGGTCATGCAGCAGCCGGCCCAGCCTCCGTATCTCCCGGCGGGGGCGCCCGTGCCGTACCAGGGCGGCCCGGTCTACCCGGCCGCCCCCGGTGAGGGGGCGCCCAAGCACAGACGGCGCACCGCCGTCATCGTGGCGGTCGTGGTGGTGCTGGTCCTCGCTGTTGCCGGAGGGGGAGCGGCCTACTGGTGGCAGCGTGGCCGAGGCGGGGCTCCGGCTGACCTGACGAAGCCTGAATCGGGCTGGACCAAGGCCTGGGCCAAGGGCTATGAGGAGGTCTGGGCTCTCGATGCCCCCAGGAACGAGCCCGGCCCCAAGGGGAGTGTCTCGATCGAGCACGTCGGCGACTATTTCATCCGGGCGGTCTCCGAAGATGGCCAGGTGCATGTCGAGGTGTTCTCGCTGACGAGCAAGACCCCCAAGCTCCTGTGGGAAGAGGACTTCGAGTCGGAGGCTGAGTTTTACTCACTCGACGTATGGAACGGAAAGCTGGTCGAGGGAGACAAGCTCGTCGACCTCGGCTCCCAGAAGCATGAGGATGCTCCCTGGGGATCGGGGGCCACGACCTCCGTCAACGGGGACAACGCGTTCTCCTGCGAAGGCGCAACGTGCACCATGTGGTCCTCCTCGAAGCAGCGCGTGTGGGAGGAGAAGCTCCCCTTCGACGATCCCGGCTCCGAGGACGCCACCATCTCGCCCCGCTTCGACCATTACGCGATAGCTAGCATCTTTCAGGGGAGGAAGACGCAGTACCTGCATGTCGACCTCAACACCGGTCAGGCGGCCCCGATAGAAGGAGCATCGATGGATGTCATCCCCGTTGACCTGCAGGACGGCTGGATGCTCTACGACTCTCAGCCCTCTTCCTCTGGGCGGGCCGACACGGTGACCCTCCTCAACCCCGATGGCTCGGCCAAGGAGACCTTCGAGGTAGGTGTTCCCGATGACTTCACCGACTATCCGTGGTCCCCGGAGAACTTCACCCTCGACCAAGCGCGCGCCTGGCTTAAGAACGGTGACACCTCCTGGGCGTCGTCGACATACTCGGTCAACAAGGATGACGAGGAGTGCCGGTCCATCACGGTCGCAGGACAGAGAATCGACCTCGGCGAGAACAACTCGCTGTCCTCGAAGCTTCCGAGTGGATGTTTCGGTGTGCCCATCCAGGGCGTCTACCACGCCGGAGACGGGGAGATCGGCGTCTTTTTTGAGCGCAAGAGCGAGGCTGAGACGGTTCTGCACCTCGTCGACATGTCCACCGGGAAGAGCCCCGAACCGCTGTCCTTGGGGAAGTGGAGCGGCTACAACCCCGAGGGTGACTTTCTCATCACCTATGAGGAGAGCGGCGCCGTCAAGGCCTACCGCCCGTCCTGATCCGCCCCGGCCCGTGTGACGGGATCCGACGGCGCTGCCGCGGCCACCCGATGAGGGGAGCCGGGCGGCCGCTCAGCGCAGGCGGCGCCTGGCCCACTCCAGGCTCAGGCGGGCGACCTCCTCCTGAGCCTGGAGTGGGGTCTCGGCGTGGACATGGACCATCTGGCTGGAGTCGGGCAGCAGCGGGAAGCCCTCGGCCGTGGCCTCGGCGGTGTTCGGCAGCTCGTTGGACAGCACCCCGTGCACCATGAGCACCGGCCAGGGCAGGTCCGCCAGGGTGTGCTGCGGATCCTGCATGGAGAAGTCCGCCAGCGTCTCCTTGGACAGGACGTTCCACTCGCGCGAGTTGGGGTTGTCGTCCACCAGGCGCGTCAGCCCGTGCTGGGCGAGCTCATCGAGCTGCTCGGGGGAGAAGATCTCCTCCCACAGGATCGACTGCGGCCCCACGATGGCGCCCACGAGCACCGCCGTGCGCACCTGCTCGGGCCGGGCCAGGAGCGCAGCCGTCGCCCCGAAGCCGTTGGCGTGGATCATCTGCCGGGTGAATCCCAGACCGGCCAGCCAGCTGGAGGCCGCGCGCAGGTCCTCGGCCTCGCCCGCCAGCGTGATGACGTCGTCGTCGGACTCGCCCAGACCGGAGAAGTCCAGACTGAGCGTGGCCAGGCCCGCCTCGCGGTAGCGGGCACCGATCCGGTCCAGGCGGCCGCCCTGGCCATGGCGGTCGGTGAGGAAGTCGTGCGCCAGCAGGACCACGCCCTCGTTCCGCGCCTGTGGGGGCTTGGCGTCCTCGGACGTCGTGGAAACCTCCAGATCGATGGGGGCGGCTCCGGCGGGCAGGTGGAGGGTGCCGGCCAAGGTGATTCCGCGGGGGGTATCGATACGGACGTCGCTCATGGGGTCAACCTAAGACAGAAAATAGGGGTGGTCATGGGGTCATGAGGATAGTTGTCCCGATTGCGCTTCCAGCGTGATGGGAGTGTCGAGGCCTTCGGCTGAGTGGAGGGTTGTGGATATCCACGAACCGCGTGGTTTCCTCAATAATGCCTGACAATGCTTGCCGATGCTCGACAAATGAGCGGATAGCGGAACGGACGCGAAGGGGAGCGCGCTGCTGGGGCGGGGATGACGACGTCGGTCGTCGCCCCGGACAGCACGGGGAGACGACCGACGCCGAGGTCTGAGGAGGTGGAGGCAAAAAACTTCGAGGGCCCGGCCGGGCTGCCGAGCTACTCGGGCAGCGGCACTGCGTGGACCGCCTCGACGGCGCGTCGCACCAGGGCCTCATCGGTGCGCTGAGGCTCATCGGGGGTCATGCCCTCGCGCGGGCAGCGCATGTGGACCTCGCGCACGCCGGTGGACTTGACCAGGTCGACCAGGCCGTTGGGGCGCACGGCACCGGCTGCGATGACGGTCGGCCCTCCGCTGGCCACGAGCCCGGCGATCACCGAGGCGCCGTCGGCCGCGGTCTGCGCCGCACCACTGGTCAGGACGTAGCTCACGCCGAGCCCCTCCAGGTCCCCGTAGGCCTCGACCGTGTCACGGCACCGGTCGAAGGCTCGGTGGAAGGTGACCGGGGCGCCGTTGGCCATGTCGACCAGGAGGCGCACCAGGCCGCGGTCGATCGCGCCGTCCTCGGTCAGGGCGCCGACGACGAAGCCCAGGTCCACGGCCGGTGGCAGCTCCCCACGCCCTCCTCCGGCGGCCTGGGGGCGAGTGAACTCGGCCATCTCCAGGGCCAGGGAGGCGATGCGTCGCACGTCGGCGATCATGGCTCGGCGCTCATCGGCGTCGTAGACGAAGGACCCGCCACGGGGGCGGACGAGGATCCGCAGGCCGAAGGGTGCGGCGGCCTCGGGCTGCTCCGCCCAGTGGGGGCCGGCCTGGGCGCGGCGCTGCTCCACCTGCTCGGCGGCCGCGAAGATGGCCGCCTCCACGGTTCCGATCGAGGGGGTGGTGCCGGCGGCGGTGAGGTTGTCGGCCAGCTCGGCGCGGTCGGCCCCGGCGCGGGCGGAGATCCTCACGCCCTCCACGTCCTCGACGCAGGTCTCCAGGACGACGTGGCCAGGGCGTCGCCAGGTGGGGGCGGGAGCGTTGATCGTGTGCTGGCGCAGCGACGGTGCTGAGCTGGTGAGCCTCATTGCGTTCATGGGGCCGAGTCTGGCATGTCCCGACGTTGATGAAAACCGAATGGATGTCAGATGTCCTCGAGGTCCTCGTAGGACTTGGGGTCCTCGATCGGTTCCAGGTGCGCCGAGATGTGCAGGCTCGCATCGGTGCTGACCAGCTCGTCGATGACCTGCTCGGTGAAGTCGTGTCCTTTCTTGACGCTCCAGGCCGCGGGGACCAGCACGTGCAGCTCCATGAAGCGCCGGTTGCCGGCCTCGCGCACCCGCACCGCGTGAAAGTCGATCATGCCCTCCCTGCGGTGGCGTTCCAGGACCGTCTCGACACTGTGAAGCACCTCGGCGGAGGGGGCGATGTCCATGAGCCCGCCCACCGAGTCGCGGATGAGCGTGAAACCGGTCCACATGATGTTGAGCCCGGCCCCCAGGGCGACGACGGCGTCGAGCACGGCCGAGTCGAAGACCGCTACCAGAGCCACCCCGATCAGGACCGCGGCGGAGGTGACGACGTCGGTGGCCAGGTGCTTGGCGTCGGCCACCAGGGTCATGGAGCGCTCGCGGCGCCCCGCCCGGTAGAGCACCCATGCCGCCGCCCCGTTGAGGAGCGAGGCGACCACCGAGACCGCCAGGCCCGCCCCCAGCTGCTCGGGCATCTGCGGGGTGATGAGGCGCCCGATGGCGGAGATGATGATGAAGGCGGCCGCCACGAAGATCATGACGCCCTCGACGACGGCCGAGAAGTACTCGGCCTTGGAGTGGCCGAACTGGTGGTCGGCGTCGGCGGGCTTGGCCGCGATCTTCAGGACGATGAGCGCCACGACGGCGGCGATCAGGTTGACCACCGACTCGGCGGCGTCGGAGAGCAGTCCCACCGAGCCGGTCATCCAGGCCGCGGCCCCCTTGAGCGCGATCGTGCCCAGGGCCACCGCGATGGAGAGCCACGCATAGCCGCTCAGGTCCTTGGGGGGTGCGTATCGTGAAGACACTCCCCGATCATCGCGTGGGCGGGTGCGCCCTGACCACCTGAGGTTTCGCATCGCCGCAATACTCGGGGTCGTCCGCGGCCGGATGCCGGGGCTGCGGGCCGCCGTGGGCTAAGGTGGCGCCGGGCGCCGGCGACCCGGCCGACACCGGGGCCGACGACGGCTCGCAGTAACCACGGCGTCAGCGAAAGGCAGGGGATTCGGAGTGCTGGATGGCTCGTCCCTCGCGCTGCACATGCCGACCTCCCTCACCGACACCTTCCGGGCGCTCGACCTGTGCGGCGTCCTGCTCAACGGGATCCTGGGCGGGCTCATCGCCCGGCGCAAGAACTTCGACCTGGTGGGCTTCGTCGTCCTGGCCATGCTCACGGCCACCGCCGGCGGCATCCTGCGTGACGTCATGATCCAGGCCGGGCCGCCCTTCGCCCTGACCGACCCCTACTACCTCTACACCGCCTGCCTGGGGGCCACGGTCGCCTGGTTCGTGCCCCTGACCTCGCGGCCCACCCGACGCCTGCTCGTGGTGGCCGACGCCGTCATCCTGGGGTGCTGGGCTGCCACCGGCGCCTCCAAGGCCCTCACTCACGGGCTCGGCGTCATGCCGGCCCTCCTGCTGGGCTGCCTGACGGCGATCGGCGGCTCCATGATCCGCGACGTCGCGGTGGGGGAGACCCCGGCGGTCTTCGGCGGCAACAAGCTCTACGCGATCCCGGCGCTCATCGCCGCCGGTACCCAGGTCCTGGCCGTGAGGACGGGGATGGCCGACGCGCACGCCATGCTGGTGTCCACCGCCGTCGGGGCGTGCCTGTGCGTGCTCGCCTACTGGCGCTCCTGGCAGCTGCCGGTCATCTCCGACCGGGAGCGGCGCCGGGCCGGGCGCCGCAGTGGGGCGGGGGCGCTGGTCGGTTGGCGCCGAGCACTCATGATGGGGCCGCTCAAGGCTCCCGCCTGGCGCGGCCGGGCCGGACGGGGCGCAGATGCCGGCACGTCGTTGGGGCCGGCGCTAGCTGAGCGCCGCTCGGAGGCCGAGGCCGGTGAGGGGTGCGATGACCGTGAGGACCATGAGGACCGCGAGGACCGTAGGGACACGGACCGGGGCACCTCGACGTCGTCGGAGTGCCCCGGCCGTGCTGGTCAGTGTTAACCAGGCTAGTCAGGATAGCCAGGCTAGTCGGCGGTCTACTTGCGGTTCAGCCGGCCTCAGCCGGCCTCATTGACCGGGCGCAGACTGGCCTCGCCGGCGTCGACGGGCTGGGACTGACCATTGCTCTTGGCTGATGGCGTCCCGAACAGCCGCTCCTTGACGGCGTCGGCGACCTTCTCGGTCACGGCCTCGCCCTGGGTGCGCACGGCCTGCTTGACGTGGCTGGAGGCGGCGTCGACCCGGGTGCGCACGAAGGGCTGCTCGGCGACCCTCGAGGCGGCCGACTTGATGCGCTCGTACTGGGCGCGCCCCGCGCGGGTCCCGAGCACGTATCCCGCGCCGAGTCCGAGGATGAAGGGGATCTTGCCGGCCATATCTGTCTCCTGAGCTTGAGGGAAGCGCTGGTTGTTGCGTCATCACCATACCGGCCACGAACCGGGACGGACGCCGTGAGAGCCAGCCATCGGCGTCCTGATCGCCCACAGCGTCATGTACGGAACGACGCCCGGGGCGTGAGCGGTGGTGGCATGTGCGGTGGCGTGTGAGGTGCTGGGCTCGCCATCACATGGTGGTCAGCGCCGCGCCGTCGTCGGCTGCAGTGAGGTTCTCGGTGGGGATCTCGGCGCTGGTGCCGTGGGTGCCTGGGCGGGAGCTGGTCAGGTCATCGGGTGAGACGGTGGTGATGTAGGAGCGTCCGCCCAGGACCACGCCGAGCGCCACCAGCAGGCCGGTACCCATGAGGGTGGCCACCTGCAGCACGTTGAGGTCAGCCAGGATCGCGTGGCGTCGTAGCGAGGCGGCGGTCGAGGGGGCAGAACCCTTGCGGGCTGCCGAGCGGGTCGCCGGGGTCAGCGGGTCGCTTGCAGGCGCGGCGGCCGGAACGATTGAGGAGTCCTTGGAGAAGGGGGACATGTGCTTCCTCCTGTTCAGTGGGGAAGGGAACGGGGCGTTGGCCCCAGTGGCGAAACCAGGTAACTGCCGGGACCTGTCGGCCTCGTACGGTGAACCTGTGATGTCCCTGTGAAGAGATGAGGTCGGACGCGAATCCGCTCGCTGCCGGGGATGGGCCATGACGGAGGCGGCGGCGTGAGACATACCGCACCGATGGTTGCGCCCGAGGGCCGTCAGCGGCGTGGTGCGGCCTCCAGCAGCTCGCGGGGCAGGAGCCGGGCCAGCTCGTAGCCGTCGGCGCCCACGACGACGGGCACGTCGGCCTCGGCCAGGGCGTGGGCCTCGGGCCCGATCCCCATGGGGTGAGCGGTCAGCCCCCCGGCGAGCACCTGCTGGGTGGCGGTCAGGCGCCGGATGGCGACGGCGGCGATCCGGTCGGCGTGGTGGCAGGCGGCCTCGCCGTAGATGAACGGGTCGTACTGGCCGTCGTCGCCGAAGAGGACCCAGGTGACCTGGGGCAGGTCGATCATGAGCCGGCGCAGCTCGGTGCGCTTGTGCTCGATCCCCGAGCGGAACCAGCCGGTGTTGGTCGGCCCCCAGTCGGTCATGAGCGCGGGGCCGGAGGGGAATCCATGGCGGGAGAAGAAGGAGCGCAGGGTGGGCACCACGTTCCACGCTCCGGTGGACAGGTACATCATCGGGGTGCCCGGGTGGGCGGCCTGGATGCGCGAGTAGAGCTCGGCCATCCCGGGGACGGGCTCTCGCGCCGAGGAGTACTTGACGAGCTGGTTCCAGGCGGCCACGAGCACACGGGGGACGTGCGTGATCATCGCGGTGTCGTCGATGTCGGAGATGATGCCCAGGCGTGGACCCTCGGGGATGATGAGGACCTTGGTGGCGACGGCCTCGGCCCCCATCGCCTCGATCCGGGCCTCGTGCCAACCCGGCTCCAGACCGTGATCGCGCACGACGACGTCGATGTAGCCGCTGCGGTCGGCCCGCGTGCGCACACTGGCCCGGCCCACGTGGACGGTCACCGGCAGGAAGGCCACCGGCACCTCGATGAACAGACGCCAACCGCGTTGGGCATCGAGCAGGCTGGTCAGGGCGAAGTCGCGGGCCTGGGCGGGGCTGACCGGGAGGGAGGCCGGAAGGGAGCGGAACAGAGGCCCCTCGGCCGGAGCGTTCCGGGGGCGCATCACCATGCGAGCCAGGACCCGGGCCATGGAGGCGGGGCGAGAGGCTTCAGGCGAGGCCGCGGGAGAGGACGCCATGGGAGAGCCCGGTTGATGACCTGGGGGAGCGGCCGGGCGGCCAGCGGCCTCGGTGCGCGCACGGACGGGCCTGCGGTGCCGCTCCGACGTCGGCCCCGGCAGGTTTGACGGCTCTGACTGAGCCGGTGTGCTGGTGCCGTAGCCGTCGTAGGGGATGACGCGGGGGCGCCAGCCCTGGCGCTTGAGGACGGGGACGGAGTCACGGTGGAACTGGTCCTCGACGGCGCGGGCGATGTCGGAAAGGGGCACCACCCGATCCTAGATGACGTGCCGCATCGAGGAGGGGCCGATGCGAAGGCAGGTTCCGGGCGGAGACTGGGGCGACGGGGCAGCTCTCGGACGAGCCGGCCCCGATCGGGGACGTACTTTTTGATTGGGGACTGCGTTTTCCCGTAAACGACTGGGGCCTGACCGTTGTGGTTTGCGAGAGAAGTACGTCCTGGATGAAAATCGCAGTCCCCGATGCGCGTGGCTAATCGCCCTGCGCCGCCGTCGAGACCGGCCGAGACCGGTCGGGAGTGGCGGGGGCCTCGTCGGCCCCCGCAGGTGGCGACCGACGGCGCCGGCCACCGGCTCCGGCGACTGATTCCGGACACTTGGCAGCCAGCACCGGTGCCGGCGTCCACCGCGAGTACGACTACCGAGCGGGGAGTCTGCGATCAGGTCTGCCGGGCGGACTCGGCCCGTGACGGCGTCGGCCACCGGCTCTGGCGACTGATTCCGGCCACTTGGTGGCCAGCACCGGTGGCGGCGTCCACCGCGAGTACGACCACTGAGCGGGG